>DATLFC010000036.1:0-28551 GCA_035525015.1 Thermoanaerobaculia bacterium
GAAGTGGGCGGGAGACCGGATGGAGTTCCTCGGCGGATGGCCGCCGGTGGTGATGATCGTGGTGCTCTGCATCGTGGTGACGCTGCTGTCGGAGATGGCCTCGAACGTGGCCACGGCCACGGTCATGCTGCCGATCGCGGCCGTGCTGGCGACGTCGATCGGTGTGCATCCCTACATGCTGATGCTGCCGACGGTTCTGGCGGCGTCGTCGGGCTTCATGCTGCCGGTGGCGACGCCGCCGAACACGATCGTCTACGGCACGGGGCTCGTCCCGGTCCGTTCGATGACCCGGGCCGGTCTGCTGCTCGACATCGCCGCCGCGATCGTGATCACGATGCTGACCTTCTACGTGATTCCGTGGGCCATTGGCGGATTTTAGATTCGGACCGAGGCCATTCTCAGGCCGCGCGGACGCCGAACTTTTCGGCGACCTCGACGATGGCTTCGATGGCGCGATCGAGGTGCTCACGCGTGTGGGCGGCGCTGATCTGGCAGCGGAGGCGGGCCTGGCCCTGCGGCACGACCGGGAAGCCGAAGCCGGAGACGTAGACGCCGCGGTCGAGTAGCTCGGCCGACATGGAGATCGCTTTGGCCGTGTCGCCGATCAGGATCGGCACGATGGGGTGGATCCCTTCGCGGACCTGAATGCCCTTCGAGGTCAACGTGCGCCGGAAGTAGGCGGTGTTCTCCCTCAGCCGTTCGACGAACGAGCGATCCTTCTCCAGCAGATCGAACGCCGCCATCGAGCCCATGACCACGGCCGGCGGAAGCGTGTTCGAAAAGAGATACGGCCGCGACTTCTGCCGGAGGTAATCGACCAGGATGCGCGGCCCGGTGGTGAAGCCGCCGTGCGAGCCGCCGAGGGCTTTGCCGAGCGTCGACGTGTAGGCGTCGATCCTGCCGAAGACTCCCAGCTCCTCGGCCGTGCCGCGGCCGGTGGCGCCGAGGACGCCGGTGCCGTGCGAATCGTCGACGACGAAAAACGCGCCGTGCTCCCGCGCCAGCTCGACCATCTCCGGCAGCGGGGCCAGCGATCCCTCCATGGAGAAGACGCCGTCGGTCATGACGAGCCTGTTGCGCGCGTCGCGCGTCGCTTCGAGAGCGCGGCGGAAATCGCCCATGTCGCGATTCCGGAAACGTTCCTTCCGCGCCTTCGAGAGACGGATGCCGTCGATGATCGAGGCATGGTTCAGCTCATCGGAGATGATGGCGTCGCTCTCGGTGGTGACGGTCTGGAAAAGGCCCTCGTTCGCGTTCCAGCAGGAGCCGTAGAGGATGGCGTCCTCGGTGCCGAAGAAGGCGGCGATGCGCTCCTCGAGCTGCCGATGAATGATCTGCGTCCCGCAGATGAAGCGGACCGAGGCCAGGCCGTATCCGTAATCGCGCTCGGCACGCTCGGCCGCTTCGACGATGGCCGGATGGTTGGCCAGGCCGAGGTAGTTGTTGGAGGTCAGCATGATGACCTCCCCCTTCCCCTCGACTTCCACCACCGGCCCCTGCGGCCCCTTCAGCGGCAACTCGCGCTTCAGAGTGCCGGCGGCGGCCATCTGTTCGAGCTCGGCGTTTAACGTCGACAGCAGTGTCATAGGATAAAAAGGATGAAGGATGAAGGATGAAGGTCACTCGTTGTCGTAGCTGAGATCGCGCCGATAACAGCGCTGCGCTTCCATGTCGAAGACGACGCAGGAGTCGATGGGGAGCGAGTAGATGTGCAGGCTCAGGGCGCGCTCGTTCCACTCGGCGCTGTTGATGATCCGGTGGATGGTCTGCGTCTTGTCGACGGTGTTGAGAGGGCCGCCGGGGATGGCCACCTCGTCGTGGAGGTGCTCCATCTCGATGCGCGTGGCGCCGGCCAGGCAGTCCATGCCGACCACCTGCTGGTTCTCGGGACGGTTGCAGTCGACCTTGCGGTAGTTCTCTACGCGCAGCTTGCCCTCGATCATCGTCATCCAGCCCAGCTGGCCGTTGTGCGTGTGCAGTGGCGTGATTGCGCCGGCGGGCCAGCAGATCAGCATCAGCTCGATCCTCTCGTTGCGGAAGACCTTGTTGCGCGTGTGCCGGTCGGGCTGCCAGTTCTCGTAGCGCTCGAGATCGCTTCGGCGGATCTCGTACCGCACAAGGAAGTCGTAAATCTTCTGCTTGGTGATCAGCTCTTCGGAGAGCCGGCGGATGCCGTCGACGAACTCCTCCACCGGTACGGGAGCGGGTGAATAGATGGCCTGCGGAGCAGTGGTGATCTTCTCGGTTTCCATCGCGTCCGTCCCCTTCGAAAGGCACTATAACGCCGGGCACCGACAGTGTCATCCTGAGCGCCGAAGAGCGCGAAGGATCTCCCGGCAACAAGGGGATCCCTCGCGCTCTGCGGCGCTCGGGATGACACTGTGCGTTGCCGATGCTACGCTCCGCGCCGCGAATGACAGCCGAAATCCGCAACGCGGCCGTGATCGGCGCTCAATGGGGCGACGAGGGGAAAGGGAAGATCGTCGACCTGCTCTGCGAGCAATTCGACGTGGTGGCGCGCTATCAGGGCGGCCACAATGCCGGCCACACGGTCAAGTTCGCAGACCAGCACTTCGCGCTGCGCCTGATCCCCTCCGGCATTCTCCACGCCGACAAGCTCTGCATCCTCGGCAACGGGATGGTCATCGACCCGGAGGCGCTTCTCGACGAGATGGAGAAGCTCCGCGCCGGGGGGGTCCGGATCGAGGAAAACCTCAAGATCAGCGCCTCCGCGCACGTGATCCTCCCCTACCACCGGGCGCTCGACCTGGCGCGCGAGGAGGCGGCCGGGAAATCGAAGATCGGGACGACCGGCCGCGGCATCGGCCCGGCCTACGAGACGAAGGTGAGCCGCTTCGGGATCCGCATCGGCGATCTTCTCGACGCCGAGGTGCTGCGCGAGAAAATCGAGTTCGCCTGTTCGGAGAAGAACCCGATCCTCGAGACCGTGTACGGCAAGCCGCCCTTCGATCCGAAGGAACTGGTCGACGCGTACGTCCGCTTCGGCGAGGTGCTGGCCGGCCGCATCACCGACGGAACGCTGCTGATCAACGAGCAGATCCGGGCCGGAAAGAGAGTGATGTTCGAAGGGGCGCAGGGATCGCTCCTCGACGTCGATCACGGCACGTATCCCTTCGTGACTTCGTCGAACACCGTCGTCGGCGCGGTCTGCACAGGTCTCGGCGTGGCGCCGAAACACATCCATCAGGTGATCGGCGTCGCGAAGGCCTACACGACCCGCGTCGGCAGCGGCTGGTTTCCGACCGAGCTGCTCGATGGAAGCGGAGAACACCTCCGCAAGCGAGGGAATGAGTTCGGGACGGTGACGGGGCGGCCGCGGCGGACGGGATGGCTCGACCTGCCGGTGCTCCGGACCGCCGGCATGCTCAGCGGCATCGATGAGATCGCGCTGACGAAGCTCGACGTCCTCGACGAGATCGCCGAGATCTCGGTCTGCACCTCCTACAGCATCCGGGGGCGCGAATGGAGGACCTTTCCGTCCACCGGCGGCCGCGACGGATTCCGGCCGCAGTACCGGAAACTGAAAGGGTGGAAGACCTCCACAGCCGGGATGACCTCGTACGACGAGCTTCCCCAGGCGGCCCGTGACTATGTCCGCTTCATCGAGGACGAGCTCGAGGTTCGCGCCTCCATCATCTCCACCGGCCCGCGGCGGGAAGAGACGATCCTGCGACCGTCACGCTAACGTCTGCCCTCCCGTTTTCGTCTAACGGTCGAGGAACTGTTACGGCGACACGGATTCGTAACCGCCCAACCCTGAAAATCGACACAACGGCGGTGAAACTCTGGCCTGATTCCGCGTACATAGTTGATGGCTCTACTTCATGTACCCGGCCTACGACACGAAGGTACTCCTCCGACCGGCAAGCCTCTATTCCACGGCCGATCTGGTCGGCATGTGGTCCCTCGCCTACGCCGATTATTTTTCCGATCTCCAGTTCGATGAGCGGCGTCTGGCCACGCACCTGGCCGTTCACGACATCGACCTCGGGCGCTCGGTCGTCATCGAGACGGAGGAGAAGGAGTTCGTAGGCCTCTCCCTCCTCTCGATGCGGGGAGCGCGCGGCTGGATCGGCGGATTCGGGATCAACCCGAAGCACCGCCGGCAGGGGCACTCGGCGATCCTGATCCGGTCGCAGCTGGCGGTGGCGCACGGTGCCGGGCTCGGCAGTGTGCAGCTCGAGGTCCTGATGCAGAACTGGGCCGGCAAGGTCTACGAGCGCGCCGGCTTCACGCCGGTCCGCCAGCTCTTCGTGCTGCGAGGCCGCGTGGAGACAGCCGCCGCGGCGGACGGCGTGGAGCTGGTGTCGCCGCGGCAGGCGCTCCAGCACATCCAGCAGATGCGCTGCGGCCAGATCTGGCCGTGGCAGCGGGAGCTGGCGACGGTGACGAAGGGGCTCACGCCGACCACGATCGGCGCCATGGTCACTCTCGCCGACGGCAGCAGCGGCGCGCTGGTCTGCGACCGCGGCGACGACAACGCGGTCCGCATCCTCGACATCGCCGGAGGACCGGCGTCGGTGGCGCCGCTGCTGGCCGTGGTCCGCCAGCTCTACGACGACCGGGAGGCGCTACTCATGAACGAGCCCGCCGACAGCGATCTCCATCCCTATCTTCTTCAGTCCGGGCTGAAGCCGATCTGGATTCAGCGGGAGATGGTGTTGCATTTTGATCTTGCGCCGGAGGGGTGAATTCGTTGGTCGTTGGGCGTTGGTCGTTGGTCGGCCCCCCCGCCACGACCAACGACCAACGACCAACGACCAACGCTACAAGACACTCCTGAAATACGCGATCGTCCTCTCCAACCCCTCCTCCAGCGGCACACGCGGCTCCCAGCCGAACAGCGCTCTGGCCTTGGAGATGTCGGGGCGGCGGATCTTCGGGTCGTCTTCCGGCAGGGGGCGGAACTCGATCGGTGAAGATGCGCCGGTGAGACGCTTGATCTCCTCCGCGAACTGCAGGACGGTCATCTCCGACGGGTTGCCGATGTTCGTCGGCGCGACCTCATCCGACATCAGGAGCCTGTAGATTCCCTCCACGAGATCGGAGACGTAGCAGAACGAACGGGTCTGGGAGCCGTCGCCGAACACGGTGAGCGGCTCATTCCGCAGCGCCTGCGAGATGAAGGCGGGAACGACGCGGCCGTCCCGGACGCGCATCCGTTCGCCGTAGGTATTGAAGATCCGGACGATCCGCGTCTCGACGCCGTGGAAGCGGTGATACGCCATCGTCATCGCCTCGGCGAACCGCTTGGCCTCGTCGTAGACGCCGCGCGGCCCGACCGGATTCACGTTGCCCCAGTAATCCTCTTTCTGAGGGTGCACCAGCGGATCACCGTAGACCTCGGACGTCGACGCCAGAAGGTAGCGCGCGTTCTTGTCCTTCGCCACGCCGAGCGTCTTGTGCGTGCCGAGCGAGCCGACTTTCAGCGTCTGGATCGGCTTTTCCAGGTAATCGATCGGACTGGCCGGCGAGGCAAAGTGCAGCACGTAGTCGAGCGGTCCCTCGACGTGGATGTAGTTCGTCACGTCATAGCGGACGAACGAGAAGCCCTCCCGTCCGAGAAGATGGCCGATGTTCGACGGGCTCCCGGTGATGAAGTTGTCCATGCAGATCACTTCATGGCCGCGCGAAAGAAAGAGCTCGCAGAGGTGCGACCCGAGAAAGCCGGCGCCGCCGGTGATGAGGGCGCGTGCCATCAGCGCCTTCCCTTCCGGCGCACGTCGTCGGCGCGCCCGACCGAGAAGTACTGGAAGCCTTCGTTGCGCATGCGCGTGCGGTCGTAGACGTTGCGGAGATCGATGACCACGGGGTGCCGGAGCGCGGCTTTGATGCGGCCGAGGTTCAGGGCGCGGAACTCGTTCCATTCGGTGGCGATGACGAGCGCATCCGCCCCTTCCGCCGTCGAGTACGCATCATCGGCGTAGGTCACGTCTTCGAACATCGTGCGGGCGTTTCCGGTGGCCTGCGGATCGTAGGCACGGATGATGGCCCCACGCTCCTGCAGTCCTTGAATGATGGGAATCGTCGGGGAGTCGCGCATGTCGTCGGTCTCCGGCTTGAACGCCAGGCCGAGGATGCCGATCGTCTTCCCTTTCACCTCCCCGCCGAGAGCTTCGATGATCTTGCCGACCATGCGTTCCTTGATGTCGGCGTTGACGCGCAGCACCGCTTCGATGATCTGGAATTCATAACCGTTCCGGCGGGAGATGTCGGCCATGGCGGACGTGTCCTTGGGAAAGCACGATCCGCCGAATCCGGGGCCGGCCTGCAGAAACTTCGGCCCGATGCGCGAATCGAGGCCCATCCCGAGGGCCACGTCCTGCACGTTGGCGCCGACCTTCTCGCAGATCTGGGCGATCTCGTTGATGAACGTGATCTTCGTGGCCAGGAAACCGTTGGCCGCGTACTTGATCAGCTCCGACGACTCGACGTTCGTCACGACGAAGGGAATCTCCAGCGAGTGAAGCGGCGCGTAGATCTCCTTCATCAGATCGGCCGCTTCGTCGTCGGACGCGCCGATGACCACCCGATCGGGCTTCATGAAGTCTTCGATGGCCGACCCCTCGCGCAGAAACTCGGGGTTGGAGACGATCGATGCCTTGTGCTTCGTCCCCGATTCGGAAATGATCTTCTCGATCATCTTCCCCGTCCCGATGGGGACGGTCGATTTGGTGATGACCAGCTTGGGGCCGTTCATGTGCTCGGCGATCGAGCGCGCCACGTCCTCGACGTAACGGAGATCGGCCGATCCGTCCGGCCGCGGCGGGGTCCCGACGGCGATGAAGATGGCCCGCGCCGTGCGGATCGCCTCCGGCAGATCGGTCGTGAAGCGGAGCCGCCCCTCCGCCACGTTCTTGCTGACCAGCGTGTCGAGGCCCGGCTCGTAGATGGGAATGCCGCCGTTCTTCAGCGCATCGATCTTCTTCACGTCGATGTCGACGCAGACGACGTCGTTGCCAAAGTCGGCCAGACCTGCACCGGTGACGAGCCCCACATAGCCCGTTCCCAGGACTGCAATTTCCACTGAAGAACCCTCCCTGCAGCTACCGAGCGGCGCATCGTAGCACTCGGGGCTCCGAGGTTCGAGGTTCGAGGGAAGAGGTTCGAGGGAAGGCAAGCCGAACCTCTTCCCTCAAACCTCGAACCTCGAACCTCTAAGGCCTGCTCGCCTCCACAGCCGTCGTGGTGGGCACCACCGGCGGCTCGATCGTCGCAGACGGAGCGATCGTCGTCACCGGAGGGGGAGGCGGCGACGGTGTGGCCTGGCGCTCCTGCTCGATGCGTTGCTCGATCCCTTCCTGCTGGCGGTTTCTGATCAGCCAGCGGAGGAGACGCGATTCGTTGATGCCGATCAGAATGTCGTTCACTGCCTCGTAGACCGAGGGATCGGCGACGAGCTTGCCGGCCGTTCCTTCGCCCGAGTTGATCTTGCGCACCGTCTCGTTGAGCTGCGAGATCAGCAGCGTGAACTCGGCCAGGGCCTGATCACCATACTGCTTGTCGTTGAGAAGGCGGGGCACCACCCCCTGCCCTTCGGTCATGGCGGTGCTGAAATCCGAGAGGTTGGCGGAGGTGACGCGCAGGTTCTCGACCAGCTCGTCCATACGACGCTTCCCTTCCGGATCGGAAAGAAGCGCCGGCAGCGCCCCTTCGCCGGACTCGAAGCTGCGCTGCACGTTCGCCGTGACGACCTGCAGGGAGCGGGCGGCGCCGGAGAGTGAGCTCGTCAGCTCGCGGCCATAGGCATCGTCGTAGACCAGGCGCCCCAGGACTCCTTTGCCGCTCTCCATGCGCGCCAGCGCTGCGTTGGTCTTGTTGAGCGTCGAGAGCAGCGTATCGGTGATGCGCTGGCGGGTCTCCGGTGCACTGGTCAGCTCGCCGATGAGGCCCTCGCCGCGATCGACGCGGCCGAGGATGTTCTTCAGCGAATAGGAGATCTGCACGAGGTTGTCGACTAGATCCTCACCGCTGGAGATGAGCTGATCGACGTCCGTCTGCTTGTCGGCGGGGATCAGCGAGCCGGGCTCGAGGACGGGATGGCGCGGGGTCCCCGGCGTCACCTCGATGTAGGTGTCGCCGGTGAGGAGCCCCAGCTTCTTGAGGCGGGCCCGCGAGTCCGACCGGACGCGGTCCTCGTACTTGCGATCGATCATCAGAGCGATCTTCACGTTGCGCTGTTTCGGATCGCGGGGAAGGGTGATGTCCTTGATGACGCCGATCGTGACGCCGGCCATGCGGACGGGATTGCCCTGGGCCAGGCCGCTGACGTTCTCCAGCTGAACGTCGTACTCGTTCTTGCGGGCGAAGATCTTCTGCTCGGCGCCGATGAAGAAGACGAACAGCGCCAGCACCGTCAGCGACACCGCCACCAGGAGTCCGACTCGTAACGTTCTCTCTCTTTTAGTAACCATAGTCAGTTCGAAGGTTGTGCGGCGATGACCGCCGACGATTTCAGGAAGTCGCGGAGCATTCCGTGGTCGGCATGGCGCGCCGCATCGATGGAGCCGACCCAGGCGAACACGCCCTGATCGAGAAAAGCGATGCGGTCCCCCACCGAGAATGCCGACTGGATGTCGTGCGTGACCACGATCGAGGTCACGTTCAGTTTTGCCTGCAGGTTGTTGATCAGTTCGTTGATCTTCTGAGCGGTGATGGGATCGAGACCCGTCGTCGGCTCATCGTAGAGAATCATCTTCGGATCGAGCACGATGGACCGCGCCAGACCGACGCGCTTCTTCATTCCGCCGGAGAGGTCGACCGGCATCAGATGCTCCGTCCCCGCCATATCCACCAGCTCGAGCTTCTCACTGACGGCGCGGGCGATCTCCTCTTCCGACATCTCCGTGTGCTCACGAAGCGGAAAGGCGATGTTGTCGAACACGGTCATCGAATCGAACAGCGCGCCGCCCTGGAACAGCATGCCGAACTTCATCCGGACGCGGTAGAGCTCCTCTTCCGGAAGATTCGTGATGTCCTCATCCTCCACCAGCACCTGTCCGGAATCGGGAGCCTCGAGGCCGAGCACGTGTCGCAGCGTCACCGATTTCCCCGTGCCCGATCCGCCGAGGATCACCAGGACTTCGCCGCGGTAGACCTTCAGGTCCACGCCGCGCAGCACCTCCTTCGGCCCGTAGGCCTTGAAGACGTCGCGGAACTCCACGAAGACGTCGCGCGGATGCTGGCGCCGGTCCGGCGTGTCGCGCGAGGCGATCCTCCGGTCGACCGTCAGAGCGTCGCTCATCAGAACACCGCCAGGAACAGCTTGGTCAGGAAGAAGTCCATGATCAGAACGGTGATCGCGCCGCTGACGACGGTCACCGTGGTGGCACGTCCCACGCCGTCGGCGCCGCCGCTGGTGCGCAGCCCGTTGTAGCAGGCAATCAGCCCGACGGCGAATCCGAAGAAGAACGTCTTGCCGATCCCGGAAGCGAGATCGTTATAAGCGATGCTCTCCACCACGCTGCGCATGTAGTAGTTCGCGCTGACGTGAAGGTTGGCCACGGCGATCAGCATCCCGCCCAGGATACCGAGGGCGCACGAGATGACGGTGAGAAGCGGGAACATCAGCGTCGTGGCGATGACCCGCGGCACGACGAGCTTCCGCACGGGATTCGTCGCCAGGGCGCGGAGGGCGTCGATCTGCTCGGTCACTTTCATCGTGCCGATCTCCGCCGCCATGCCGGCGCCGACACGCCCGCCGACCATGAGCGACATCAGCACCGGCGCGAGCTCACGGACGAGGGAGAGCGAGACGACCCGGCCGACGAACAGCTTGCCGCCGAAGTCGGCGAGCGAGTAGGCCGTCTGCAGGGCGAGCACCATGCCGATGAACGCCGAGGTGATCACGACGATGGAGATGGAGCGGACGCCGACCTGATCGAACTGCGCCATGAGGAGCGATCGCTCCAGCGGTCCGCGCCACGCCTGCTGGATGGTCTGCCCGGCCAGAGCGGTCAGCTCGCCGAGCTGGATCAGCCCCTCTTCGGCTCTCGTTCTCGCACGCGTCAGCAACATAAAATCTCAGTGTCAGTTGTCACCGAAAATCCGGCGCAGCAGCCGCCGGATTCCCGTTTCGCGTTCACGCTCGCGGCGTTCCCTCTCCGCGCGCGCATCGTCTTCATATTCTCCCGGACCGCGTGGCGAACCGTAATCACGCCAGTATGGACTCCGCTCGCCGCCCCCCGCATGCAATGCACAGACCGTGGACGGCTCGGTCCCGGCAACGAAAATCTCGCTCCTCGTCGCCGGACAGTACGGCGTCGAGAGCTGCCCGGAGCCGGGATCGATCTGCCGCGAGATCACGTCGTCGGGCCGCTTCCACTCCACGTCGGGGATCAGCCCGGCGATCCGGTTCATGTGCGCGGTCCAGATCGGAACACAGGCATCGCTTCCCGCCAGGCGGATGCTCTTCGCGTCGTCGAAGCCGATCCAGACGAGCGACAGCGCGCGGGGCGAGTACCCGATGAACCAGGCGTCACGATAGTTGCTCGTCGTTCCGGTCTTCCCCGCGTAGGCCCGCTTGAAGCCGAGCGCGCGGGCGCGGGCCGCGGTTCCGTAGCGAAAGACGTCCTGCAGCATGTCGTTCATGACGTAGGCGACGCTCGCCGGCGCGACCCGCTTCATCTCCACGTTTCGCGTCTCCAGCACCTTTCCGTCCCGTGTCGCCACCGACAGAATGGAGACGGGCTCGGCCTTCACGCCGAGATTCGCGAATACAGAGTACGCGTATGCGATCTCGAGCGGCGTGACCTCGAAGGAGCCGAGGGAGATCGACGGATACGGCTCCAGCCGGCTCTCCACGCCGATACTCATCGCGGTGCGGATGACGTTCGGCACGCCCGCCTCGATGGCTGCCCGCACCGCCGGGATGTTGTACGAGTGGGCGAGCGCCTCGCGCACCGTGACCTGTCCGTGGAAGCGATTGTCGTAGTTCTGCGGCTTCCACTCCGCCGTTCCGGTCTGCACCGTGATCGGCGAGTCGTCGAGCAGCGTGGCCGCCGTGAAGGCCTGCGCGCCCCGCGCCGGATCCATCGCCGTCACGTAGACGAACGGCTTGAAGAGCGATCCAGGCTGCCTCTTTGCCTGGATGGCGCGGTTGAACTGCGTCTTCGAGTAGCTGCGGCCCCCCACCAGCGCCTTCACGTAGCCGGTCCCCGGCTGGATCGTCACGATCACGCCCTGCAAAGGAGACTTCGCATCGCGGATGCTCTTGTGCCGCTTCTCGAGATCGGCGATCCCCGCTTCCAGCGTGCGGTCGGCCGACCGCTGCATGATCGTGTCGAGCGTGGTGAAGATGCGCAGGCCGTGCGTCTTGAGCTGCGTCTCGGGATAGGTCTCGCGCAGCTCTTTGAGAACGAGATCGACGAAGAACGGCGCCGTCCTCCCGCTGCGCGGGAACTTCGTCACGTTCAGCGGCGAGGCCGCCGCCGCCTCGTACTCCGCCTCGGAGATCCTCCCCTGCTCGCGCATCAGCTGCAGCACCGTGTCGCGGCGCTTCCGGGCCCGTTCCGGGTTCCGGAGCGGCGAGAGCACGTTCGGCGAGCGGATGATGCCCGCCAGCGTGGCCGCTTCGGGGAGGGTCAGGTAGGTCACCTTTTTCCCGAAGTAGACCTGGGAGGCCTGCTCCACGCCGAGAACCTGCACCGAGCCGTTCTGGCCGAGGTAGATCTCGTTCATGTACGTCTCGAGGATCTCGTCCTTCGAATAGCGCGCCTCGAGCAGCAGCGCCTTGACCGCCTCGGCCGCCTTCCGGCGGAACGTCCGCTCGGGGTGGAGGAAGTAATTCTTCACGAGCTGCTGCGTCAGCGTCGAGCCGCCGACTTCGAGCGACTTGCTGCGCATGTTCATCCAGACGGCGCGGAGCACGCCGCGGATGGAGATCCCCTCGTGCGAGTAGAAGTTCCGGTCCTCCGTGGCGATGACGGCGTCGATCAGCACTTTCGGGATGGCGTCGAGCGAGACCGGCAGCCGGTCCTCCATCTCGTTGTCGTAGATCGAGGTGATGAGCTCCGGCTCGATCCGCACGCCGCGCAGCGTGACGTTGTCGCTGACACGTTTGATGGCGCGGATCGTCGAGCCGTCGAAGTCGACCAGCACCGGCATGGCGTGAAACTCCATGTCGGGGTACTCGAAGGTCTGCAGGTAGATCTCGAGGTCGTCGCCGACGTAGCGGTACTCGCCGGGCTGGGCCACCTTCGACGACACCTCGCGGTAGCCGGTGTAGTTGAGCTTCGGCTCCAGGAGCGATTTCGGGTAGGCGAGGCCGGGAACGAGCGGCGTGGCGTCGGAGTAGATACGGCTGGGCAGGTCCCAGCGCCGGCTCGAGTCGAACCGCTTGGTGATGACCGCGTACGAGTAGCCGACGTACCCGATCAGCGCCACGAACGCCAGCATGACCAGAAAGGCCAGGCCGGCCGAGTGGCGCCAGAAGAAGTCTTTGATGCGGGATCGGCGTTTGGGCATTGAAAGCTCTCAGCTCTCAGCTGGCAGCTCTCAGGGTAACAACCCGCCTGCGCCGATCATTCGACGCGCCCCTGAGAGCTGAGAGCTGAGAGCTGCTTTGCTACATGCTGCTCATCGAATTCAAAAACTCCAGATTCGTCTTCGTCTTCTCCAGTTTCTCCACCAGGAGCTCCATCGATTCGACCGTCGACAGCGGCGAGAAGACCTTGCGGAGAACCCAGATGCGATTCAGCTCGTTCTTCTCCAGCAGGAGCTCTTCCTTGCGCGTGCCCGACTTGTTGATGTCGATGGCCGGGAAGACTCGCTTATCGGAAAGCTTCCGGTCGAGGTGCACTTCCAGGTTTCCGGTGCCCTTGAACTCTTCGAAGATGACGTCGTCCATGCGCGAGCCGGTGTCGATCAGCGCCGTGGCGATGATGGTCAGCGAGCCACCCTCTTCGACGTTTCGGGCCGAGCCGAAGAAACGCTTCGGGCGCTGCAGGGCGTTGGAGTCGACGCCGCCGGACAGAACCTTGCCCGAGGGGGGGACGACGGTGTTGTAGGCGCGGGCCAGACGGGTGATGGAGTCGAGCAGGATCACCACGTCGCGCTTGTGCTCGACGAGGCGCTTGGCCTTCTCGATGACCATCTCCGCCACCTGCACGTGCCGCGAGGCAGGCTCGTCGAACGTCGACGAGATGACTTCGCCCTTCACCGACCGCTGCATGTCGGTCACTTCTTCCGGGCGCTCGTCGATCAGCAGAACGATCAGCGTGACTTCCGGATGGTTGGAGGTGATCGAGTTGGCGATGGCCTGCAGGATCATCGTCTTGCCGGTGCGGGGCGGGGCCACGATCAGCCCGCGCTGTCCCTTGCCGACCGGCGCGATGAGGTCGAGGACGCGCGACGACATGTTGTCCGGTACTTCCAGCCGGATCCGGCTCTCCGGATAAAGCGGCGTGAGGTTGTCGAACAGGATCTTCTCCCGCGCCACGTCGGGATGCTCGAAGTTCACCGCTTCGACTTTGATGAGCGCGAAGTAGCGCTCCCCTTCCTTCGGCGGCCGCACCTGCCCCGATACCGTGTCGCCGGTGCGGAGATCGAAGCGGCGGATCTGCGACGGAGAGACGTAGATGTCATCCGGGCCGGGGAGGTAGTTGTACTCCGGCGCCCGCAGGAACCCGAACCCGTCCGGCAGGCACTCCAGCACACCCTCGGAGAAGATCAGCCCAGACTTCTCGGTCTGCGCCTGCAGCACCGCGAAGATCAGGTCCTGTTTCCGCATGCCCGTGGCGTTCTCGACGCCGAGCTCCTTGGCGAGCCTGGAGAGATCGGGAAGCCTCAGCTCCTTCAGCATGCGGATGTCGAGCGTCTCGGACGTCGCCTGCTGATCGGTGCGCAGCTGTGAAGCGCTTGCAACCTCGGCGGTCTCGGCGGCCTCCTCTTCGTCCGGAGCCGGGGCGGCCTCGGCCTCGATCGCGGCGGACGGCTCTTCTTCGGCGACGGGCGCGCTCGCCGCCGCTCCGTTGCTTCCGTTCACCGGCACCTCTTCATCGGCCGCGACCGTTTTGTCCGCCTTCGCCTTGCGCGGCCTGCGCGCAGGCTTCTCCGGCTTCTCGGCCGGCGGAGCTTCCGTCACTGCTGTCGTGGTTTCGTCGAATTCCTGTTCAGCCATAGGTTCCCTCGCTGCCTTCAGAGTCGCGCGATCATCTCGCGCCGGATCTGATCGATCCCTTTCCTGGTTACCGCCGACGTGGCGATGAGGTCCGCCTCGCCGGCGTTCATTTCCGTGGCGATTGTTTTTCTGCTCTTTGCGAGCTCGTTCCCGGAGAGCTTGTCGGTTTTCGTCAGCGCGAGCAGCTCGTCGATGCCGGCGGCCAGCGCCCACTCGTGCATCTGGACGTCCTGCCCGGCCGGGACTCGGCGGGCGTCGAGAAGGAGGACGATCAGACGCAACGCGTCCGCGGAATCGAGATATCCGCGCACCAGCTCACCCCATTGCCTGCTCATGCTCTTCGACACTTTTGCGTATCCGTAACCCGGCAGATCGACGAGATAAAAGCGCTCGTTGATCAGATAGAACTGGATTGCCTGTGTTTTTCCCGGCGTCTGACTGACCCGGGCGATTCCTTTTCGATTGACGATTGCATTGATGAGACTCGATTTGCCGACATTCGAGCGACCGACGATCGCGAATTGCGGGCGTCCGTCGCGCGGGAAGTCTTCGGGCTTGTACGCCGCCCGATGAAACGTGACTGATTTGATTACCAAAAGAGATCAGGGCTTCTGATGTAACACCGCGCTGCTGGTCAGACGCGGGATGGGCTCATCTTGTTCTGTTACAAAAAGCCGGTGTGATTGCTTCGTGGGTACTTCCTGAGGCTTTGTCTGATTTTGTTGTAAGCCGATTTTGCAGATATCGAGCCAGATGTCAAACGGCTCTCAGCTCTCAGCTCTCACTCTCGGGGGCACGTAGCCAAATACCCCCGAGGCCCGAGGCCCGAGGCCCGAGGCCTAATGAATCGGCGGATCGGTGATCGTCTTGACCGGCTCGGGCAGCTTCTCTTTGGCCGCCAGCGGGAGGATCGTGCCGTCGAGTGCGACGGTGACGACCTCATCCATTGATTCGACGAGGTGGAACTCCATCTTCTCCCGGACATCGGCCGGGATTTCGTCGAGATCGCGCTCGTTGTCGGCCGGCAGAATTACCCGCGTCAGCCCCGCCCGCGTGGCGGCCAGGATCTTGTCCTTCACGCCGCCGACCGGCAGCACCTTGCCGCGCAGGGTGATCTCGCCGGTCATGGCGATGTCGCGATGCACGGGGATGCGGGTCACCGCGGAGAGGAGCGCCGTGGCCATGGTGATGCCGGCGGACGGCCCATCCTTCGGGATCGCCCCCTCCGGGACATGGATGTGGATGTCGAGGTTGGAGTGGAAATCGGGATCGAGCCCGAACAGCTCGGCGCGGGAGCGGACGTACGACAGCGCGGCCCGTGCCGATTCCTGCATGACGTCGCCGAGCTTGCCGGTGAGCGTCAGGATCCCCTTGCCGCGCGACAGCGCCACTTCGGTGGAGAGGATCTCCCCTCCCACTTCCGTCCAGGCCAGGCCGGTGGCCAGGCCGATCTCCGACTTGTCGCTCATCTGCTGGGAGCGGAATTTCGCCTTGCCGAGGAGCTCGCGGACCTTGGCGCGGTCGATGACCAGCTCGTAACCGGAGCCGTGCCTCAGCACCTGACGGGCGACTTTCCGCAGAACCGATCCGACCTCGCGCTCGAGGTTCCGGACGCCGGCCTCGCGGGTGTAGGAATCGATCAGCTCCTCGATGGCGGAGTCCTCGATGGAGACCTTGGTCTCTTCGAGACCCTGCTCCTGACGCTGCTTCGGGACGAGGAACTGCCGCCCGATGGCGCGCTTCTCCAGGTGCGTGTAGCCGGAGAGCAGGATGATCTCCATCCGGTCCTTGAGCGGAGCGGGGATGGTGTGCGTGACGTTCGCCGTGGCGATGAACATCACCTTGGAGAGGTCGTACTCGACGTCGAGGTAGTGATCGACGAAAGCGTTGTTCTGCTCGGGGTCGAGAACCTCGAGGAGCGCCGCGGAAGGATCGCCGCGGAAGTCCATCGACATCTTGTCGACCTCGTCGAGGAGGAACACCGGATTCACGGTTCCGGCCTTCTTCATCCGCTGGATGATCTGGCCCGGGAAGGCGCCGATGTAGGTGCGGCGGTGGCCGCGGATCTCGGCCTCGTCGCGGACGCCGCCGAGCGAGAGCCGGACGAACTTCCGCCCGGTGGCGCGGGCGATCGACTTCGCCAGCGAGGTCTTGCCGACGCCGGGAGGTCCGACGAAGCAGAGGATGGTTCCCTTCGGCTGCTTCACCAGTTGCCGCACGGCGAGGAACTCGAGGATGCGCTCCTTGATCTTCTCCAGGCCGTAGTGATCCTCGTTCAGGATCTGCTCGGCCAGCTCGATGTCCTTGATCTCCTTGCTCGCCTTCTTCCAGGGGACCGAGACCAGCCACTCGATGTAGTTGCGGGAGACGGTGGCCTCGGCGGAAACGCCGGGCATCGCCTCGAGCCTCTTCAGCTCCTGGACGGCCTTCTCCTTCGTCTCCTTCGGCATACCCGCGTCTTCGATCTTCTGCCGGAGCTCCTCGATCTCGTCCGAGCGATCGTCCTTCCGGCCAAGCTCGTGGTGGATGGCCTTGATCTTCTCGTTGAGGTAGTACTCCTTCTGGGCGCGCTCCATCTGCTTCTTCACTTTGGAGTTGATGCGCTTGTCGATGTTGATCTTTTCGATCTCGATCTCGAGGAAGTCCTGCAGCTTCTGCAGCCGCTCGTACGGTGAAGGGGTCTCCAGGAGCTGCTGCTTCTCGGAGGTGGTGATCAGAAGATGGGAAGCCAGCGTGTCGGCGAACTTGTCGGGATCGTCGAGCTTGAGCGTCGACATGACCCCTTCGAAGGCCAGGTGGTGCGACATCTTCGCGTACTGCTCGAAGATCTCGACGAGCTTCTGCATGTACTGCGACACTTCCGGGGTGAGCGGATACTGCGTGTCGATGTGCCGGACCTCGACGATGACGTAGCCGTCCGTCTCCTTCGAGGAGACGATCTCGGCGCGCGTCAGCCCCTCTACCATCACCTTCACGTTCTGGTTGGGGAGCTTCAGGTTCTGGACGACCGTGGCCACCACGCCGATCTGGTAGATCTCGTCCATCGACGGGTCGTCGACCTTCGGATCACGCTGCGTGGCGAGAAAGATCCTTTTCTCGGCCGTGGCCAGCGTCGCCTCGAGAGCGGTGATGGACGCGCGCCGGCCCACGACGAAGGGCGCCATCATGGACGGGAAAACGACCATGTCGCGCAGCGGCACGAGAGGAAGCTGCTGGTTGGTGGTTTCGGAGTCTGCCATTCGTCTCACTCTACCGGTTCAAACAGCGGCGCATTCCCATGCGGGGAAGAAACTCAAGGTTCGAGGTTCGAACCGCCTACCCCGCCTTACGGTAGAGGGTAATGGGCTGACTCCGGTTCTCGACGACCTCGCGCGTGATCCCGCACTCGCTGATCGCGTCCTGCGATGGGATCGCGTACATGATGTCGAGCATCAGCTCCTCGATGATGATCTTCAGTCCGCGGGCGCCGACGTTCCGCTTGAGCGCCTCCTCGGCAATCGCCTCCAGAGCGTCCTCGGTGAACTTCAGCGTCACGTTCTCGAAGCCCATGATCGTCTGGTACTGGCGCACCAGCGAGTTCTTCGGCTCGCGGAGGATCTCGATCAGCGCCGCCGTGTCGAGCTCGCCCAGCGTCGCCACCACCGGCAGACGTCCCACGAACTCCGGGATCAGCCCGAACTTGATCAGGTCTTCCGGATGAACCTGCGAGAGCAGCTCGCCGGTCTTCTTGTCCTTCTTCGAGGAGATCTTCGCGCCGAAGCCCATCGTCTTCTCGGACAGACGCCGCTCGATCACCGTGTCGAGACCGACGAAGGCGCCGCCGCAGATGAAGAGGATGTTCGTCGTGTCGATCTGGATGAATTCCTGGTGCGGGTGCTTCCGGCCGCCCTGCGGCGGCACGTTGGCCACCGTCCCCTCGAGGATCTTCAGCAGCGCCTGTTGCACACCCTCTCCCGAGACGTCGCGGGTGATCGAGGGGTTGTCGCCCTTGCGGCAGATCTTGTCGACCTCATCGATATAGACGATCCCGCGCTGCGTCTTCTCCTTGTCGTTCCCCGCCGCCTGGTAGAGCTTGAGGATGATGTTCTCCACATCCTCCCCCACGTACCCCGCCTCGGTGAGCGTCGTGGCGTCGACGATCGTGAACGGCACCGAGAGCATCCGCGCCAGCGTCTGCGCCAGCAGCGTCTTCCCGGTCCCGGTGGGGCCGATCAGGAGAATGTTCGACTTCTGCAGCTCGACATCCTGGCGGGCGTTCCGCTGGTGATAGTCGATCCGCTTGTAGTGGTTGTAGACGGCGACGGCGAGCTTCTTCTTGGCCCGCTCCTGCCCGATGACGTAGAGGTCGAGGAACTCCTTGATCTCTTTCGGCTTCGGGAGCTGCCCGGTCCCTTCCAGCGTGCCCGGCTCATCCTTGCGGTCTTCCGCGATGATGTCGAGGCAGATGTCGACGCACTCGTCACAGATGTAGACGGTCGGGCCGGCGATCAATTTCTTTACGTCCCGCTGACTCTTGTTGCAGAAGCTGCACCGCAGGACGTCGCCGCTGTTCCCTTTCTTCGACATGTGCTGGTTCGGGCCCTTTCTGGAAGCTGCGGATCAATTCTCCGCCCCTGGCGGCGTTACCGTCAACTATAGAGGGTTCACCAGCATTCCATGAGGGAGGACCGGGTGTCTTCCCGAGCCGCTAGTCGCGTTTCGCGATCACCTGATCCACCACCCCGTAATCGACGGCTTCGCTGGCCTGCAGGATGTAGTCGCGATCGGTGTCGCGGTCGATCTTGTCGAGAGGCTGCGAGGTGTGATTGGACAGGATCTGGCTGATGCGCTGCTTCATGCGCATGATGTCCCTGGCATGAATGTCGATGTCGCTTGCCTGGCCGCCGAGGCCCTGGAGCCACGGCTGGTGGAGCAGGACGCGGGCGTTCGGCAGCGCGTAGCGCTTCCCCTTCTTCCCGGCGGCGAGCAGGACGGCCGCGAACGACGCGGCCTGGCCGAGGCAGATCGTGGCAATGTCGGGCTTCACGTACTGCATGGTGTCGTAGATGGCGAACCCGGCCGTGACCGAGCCGCCCGGTGAGTTGACGTAGAGCGAGATGTCCTTTTCCGGATTCTCCGCTTCGAGGAACAGCATCTGGGCGATGACGAGATTGGCGACGTTATCGTCGATGGTCTGGCCCAGAAAAATGACGTTGTCTTTGAGCAGGCGCGAGTAGATGTCGTAGGCGCGCTCCCCCCGCGACGTCTGCTCGACCACCATCGGAATCAGTACCATTTCTTTCGGGTCTCCTTACTTTCACGAGGAGTGTATCGCGAACGGTCTACGGTTAACGGTTAACCGTCCCCCCCTCCCGCGGCTTCGATTCGCTGATCAGCATCTCCAGCGCCTTCTCCTGCGCGAGCGAGGCGCGCAACGCTTCGTATCCGCCGTCCTGCTTGAGATGATGCTTGACCTCGGCGACGTCGCGTTCCTGTTCGCGGGCGGCACGCCGGATCTCCGCGTCCACCTCGACATCCGACACCGCGATCTGCTCCTTCCGGGCGATCGCTTCGAGAATCAGTCCCCGCTTGGCCCGTTTCAGCGCCTCGGGCCGGAAGTCCTCGCCGATCTTCCGCCAGTCGAGGTCCGCTTTCTCCAGACTCACGCCCTGGGAGGCGAGAAATCGGGCGTAGTTCTGGAGCGACTTCCCCAGCTCCTCGTCGACCAGCGCCTCCGGCACTTCGAAATGATGCTTGTCGAGCAGAGCCTCGCCGACCTGATTCCGCTTGGCCCGGAGCACTTCCGCTTCCCGATGGCGCCGCAGATCGACCCCGATCACTTCACGCATCTGCTCGACGCTCTCCCATCCGCCGATGCTCTTCGCGAAATCTTCGGTCACCTCCGGTTTCTCCTGCACCCGGATTTCCTTGACCGTCACTTCATGGCGGATGGTCCTGTTTCGAAACTCTTGCGTCCCCGCATCGTCACCGTAGGCCTTTTCCACGACGGTCGTGCCGCCCGGCTTCATGCCGCGCAACGAGTCGTGCAGTTCGGGGAGCGGCGTCTCCTCGCCGACCTTGACGTGGCCGGAGTCGCGCTTCGTCTCCATTCCCTCGGCGGTCGAAACGATGTCGATCACCGCGTAGTCGCCTTCCTGCAGCTCCCGGTCGTTCTCCACGCGGTAGGAACTGGCCTGCTCGCGAAGCCGCTCGATCATCGCGTCGACGTCCGCGTCGCTGATCTCGATCTTCGGATCGTCGACTTCGATGCCGCGGTACTCGTGCAGCTCGATCTGCGGCTTCACTTCGAAACGCGCCTTGTACTTGACGGGCGCGCCTTCGATGAACGGGTCGAGATGCTCGAGCTGCGGATCGCCGACCGGCTCGAGGCCCTTCCCCTCGATCGCTTCGTGGAAGCTGACCGGAAGAAGGCGGCTCATCACCTCTTCCTGAATCTCCTTCGCGAACCGTGTGCGAACGACGTTGACCGGCACTTTGCCGGGGCGGAAACCGGGAAGCTTGGCGTGCCGGCCGAACTCGCTGGTAACGCGCTGCGCCTCGGTCGCGATCCGCTCGGCGGGGATCTCGACTTCGATGGACTTGCGGACGGCGGAAAGGTCTTCGTAATTGAGTAGCATTTTGTTGTCCTAATTAATTGAAAATTGAAAATTGAAAAAAAGGTTGAACTTAAATAGGTATGTTTTTCTTTTTCAATTTTCAACTTTCAATTTTCAATTCCCCCCGGTGGTGCGAAAGGCGGGACTCGAACCCGCACGGCTTGAGGGCCACTGGATCCTAAGTCCAGCGCGTCTGCCAGTTCCGCCACTTTCGCGAGAAAGGCCTCGGGAGATTAACGCAACTCTGAGGCCCGAGGCCCGAGGCCCGAGGCCGAAGGAAGATGGTGCCCCCGCCAGGACTCGAACCTGGAACCAATGGATTAAGAGTCCACTGCTCTACCAATTGAGCTACGGAGGCGCAGGATCACGGGTAACGAGCTGAGCCAGTTCGCTATTTCCCGCGGCGGGCGCGGATTGTAGCAGCGCCGCCCCCGCGGTCAAGCGCCTGCGGCCGCTTCCTCGTCGAGCCATCGCTCGGCGCGCCGCAGATACGCGAACGAGGAGTAGAGCGTCATCACCAGCGCGGCCTGGAACAGCAGCTCCGCGAGCCGCAGCAGCCCCGGCGCACCTGCATTCGCCGCGATCGCGGCGCCGAGCGTCACCGCCTGCAGGACGGTCGAAGCTTTCCCTGCCCACGTCGGCGGAAAACGCTGGATGTGGACGCGCGTGTAGAGAAGGTAGGCGAAGACGGCGAGGAGAAAGTCGCGGATGAAGACGACGAACGTCAGCCAGCCGGGAATGGCAACGACCGGAAGCGTCGTCGAGAACGTATAGAAGACGTAGCCGGAGACCATCAGCAGCTTGTCGGCGGCCGGATCGAAGAGCGCCCCGAACCGCGTCCGTTGATTCAGGCGCCGCGCGATCATCCCGTCCAGGACATCGGTGATCGCCGCCGTGGTGAAGATCACGAACGCCACGCCGTACATCCTCTCGATCGACGCGCCGATGAAACAGGGGACGAGCAGGAGACGAAGAAGCGTGAGGGCGTTGGGGATGTTCATTTTGCCAGGTCAACCCTGAGCGGAGCGCTTCGCTCCCTCAGGATGGACCGCGCTACACCTCGGCCTGGAACTGATCCAACGCCGACTTCCGCAGATAGATCGTCTTTCCCTCGGAGAGCAGCAGGTCCTGACGCATCAGGTCGTGAATGAGGCGGGATACGGTCTCGCGCGAGGTGCCGATCATGTTGGCGATGGCCTGATGCGTCGGCCGCGTCACCGCCACATAGCCGTTCTCCAGCGGCTTCCCGCTCTCCTTGGCCAGGTCGAGGAAAAACCGCGCCAGGCGCCCGTACACATCCATCGTCGCCAGCGACTCCGCCCTGGTCGACATCTTGCGCAGACGCCGCGAGATCTCGGCCAGGATCTTCCGCGTGATCGAGAAGTTCTCCTGGAGGATCTGCAGGAAGTCGCTGCGCCAGATGGTCAGCAGCTCGAGCGGTTCCACCGCGACGACCGTGGCCGAGCGCGGCTCGTCGTCGAGCAGGGCCATCTCTCCGAAGAAGTCTCCCGGGCCGAGCATGGAGAGGATGATCTCCTTCCCCTCGGGCGAGATCATCGTCACCTTCACCTTCCCTTCACGAATGAGGCAGAAAACGTCGCCGCTCTCGCTCTCGTGGAAGATGACATCGTCCTTCGCGTAGCGGCGGGTCTTCGCCACGGCGGCGACCGAACCGAGCTCGCGATCATCGAGCTCGCTGAAAAGCTCGAACCTCCGGAAGACGGATGCTTGCATCTTTTCGTTGATTCTAGTGGAGTGCCGCCGTGCCCATCAAACGAATCATTCCGGTGTCCTCCGGGAAGGGTGGCGTCGGCAAGACCACATTTGCGGTCAATTTCGCCCTGGCGCTCTCCCGGCACGGCCGTACGGTCCTGGTCGACCTCGACACCGGGACCTCGGCGATCCGCACCGCCATCGACGTCCCGATCGGCAGGGACCTCTACCATTTCTTCCGGCGGGACGAGCCCCTCTCGAACTGCCTGACCACGCTCGACCGCCGGCTCGACCCCGGCGGGGCGTTCGGCAACTTCTCCTTCGTGGCCAGCCCGCTGCACCTGATCGAGGAGATCACGAACTTCGGCCCCGCCTACAAGCAGAAGCTCATCGCCGCCATCAACACGCTCGACGCCGATTACGTCGTGCTCGACATGAAGGCGGGACTCGACTCGAACGTCATCGACTTCCTCCCCTTCTCGAACTCGGGGATCCTGATCTTCACGCCACACCTGCCGAGCGCCACGCTGGCCGCCTCCGACATCGTGAAGGCGATCCTCTTCCGCAAGCTCCGGCTGATCTTCAACCGTGAATCACCGTTCTTCGATACGGTGCCGTCCGGGCTCGACTTCTGGCGCCTCTCCAACGAGCTGATCGATCGCGTGGAAGACGTGTACGACTCCTCGGTCCAGAACCTCGACGTCTTCGCGCTCGACCTCGCCACGAACCTCGGGCGCGAGCATCCGATCACACGCGCGGTGCAGAACGCCGTCGACTTCTTCCGCGTCCACTATGTCCTCAACCTCTTCAACGGCGTGGAGAGCTCGTTCGAAACGGCCGTCAAGCCGTTCATCGACAACCTGACCCACCACGTGTCGTCGCGCGTCGCCATCACGAACCTCGGCTGGATCACCCGGAGCGATGCCATTCACCGCGCCAACTGCGATCGCATCCCGGCCCTGCTTCTCCGCCCCGATCGCAAGCATCCGCAGAAGGACCGCATCGCCCAGCAGCTCGAGGACCTGGAAATGATGGCCCTCGGCCTCGAGCCGATGAAAAAGAAACCGCTCCGTCCTGTCGCGAACTCGGCGGACCCCGGCGATCACCTCGCCAGGCAGCTCGACGTCCTCAAGACGATGTTCGCCCAGAAGAAGGACGACGACTTCAACGCCAACTTCGACTACATCTCCCAGCGCGCCCTCTTCACCATGGACACCCGCCGCGCCAGCGAATTCGGCGACGTGAATATCTGGCAGCCGCGGGAGATGCTGGCGACGCTGTTCGCGAGAACGATCAAGTGATGGGGCCAGTCCGCGTCCGGACCACGCGCCAGGCAATCTTCAAGGTGTCGGCGACGGGCCGGTAATGGCTCGTGGCGATTCCGTTCACGAAGCCGAGCTCGATGGGGATCGTTACGATGCGGAGGCCGCGGCGGCCGGCGCGGACGATCACTTCGCTCTCCATATCGAAGCCGTCGGCGTGCAGGGTGACGGCCCGGAGGAGGGCGGCCGAGTAGTAGCGGAAGCCGCTCTGCGAGTCGGTGATCGTGCTGCCGGAGGCGATCGAGATCATCCAGGCGGAGAAGCGGTTGGCCATCCGCCTCCGCGGCAGCATGCCGGGGAAAAGGTGTGCGCGCCCTCCGATGATCAGGTCGGCCGCGGTTTCGCTCCGCGCGGCAAGGAACTTCGGGATCTCAGCGGCCAGATGCTGTCCGTCCGCATCGAGCGTGATCACACCGTCGAAGAAGCTCTCCAGCGCCCAGGCGAAGCCGGTCCGGAGCGCGGCGCCCTTTCCCCTGTTCTTCTCGTGACGGAGGACGAGGGCGCCGGCGCGCTCCGCGACGTCGCCCGTACCGTCGGTCGATCCGTCGTCGATGACCACGACGTAGCGCGAATGCTGCAGGCTCCCGCGCACCACCGGCTCGACCATCGCCGCGGCGTTCAACGCCGGAATGAGGATGGCCACGCGCTCCATCACGACGCGTCCCTGGAGATCACGGCGCAGACGATCCCTCCGCCGGCCGAGAGCGAATTCACCAGGATGTGCCGCAGCGGAGCGGCCCGCGTTTCGCGCACGACCTCGACCGCCTCGTCGTCGGCCTCTTCGAAGCCGGGCGTTCCGTGCAGCGTCTGATCGGCCATGGCCACGAGAGCCGCGGCGAGCGGCAGCGCTCCCGCGGCGGCGTACTCGCCGAAGTATGCCTTCGGCGCGACGACCGGCGGAACGGCGTCGCCGAAAACCTGCCGGAGCGCCGCGAGCTCGAGCCGGTCCGCGCGGACGCTGCCGTTCGCCGATGCGTAGACGGCGTCGATCTGGTCCGTACGGATCGCGGCGTCGTCGGCGGCGGCACGAATCGCCGTAGCCACCGCGCCGGCGTCCTCGCCCCAGTCGGAGATCGATGCGCTCGTGTCGCGCGCGATCCCGAAGCCGGAGAGATAGCCGTACCGCGCTTCGCCTCCTGCGATCACGACGGCACTCCCCTCGCCGATGAGCATGCCGCGGCGGCGCCGGTCGAAGGGACGCAGCGGCTCGTCGCCGGGCGCGAGCGCTCCCAGCCGGTCGAGCACGCTGAAGATCATCTCGTTCACTTCCTCCACCCCGCCGATGATCGCGGCCGGCACCGCCCCTTTGACGATCTGCGAGGCAGCGTACATCGCCGCCGCGAGCGCCGACGACTCCCGCTGCGTCACCGTGACGTTGAACCCGCGAAGCCCCAGCTCGATGGCGATGTGGCTTCCGGGGGCGTTGGCCACCGATTCCGCGAAGAGCTGCGGCGGGGCCAGCGCGGCTCCCTTCTCGACATACTCCTGCATGTATTCGACCGATGTCTGCACCGGCCCGAACGACGTCCCCATGGCGACGCCGGTGGCCGGGTCGAGCTGCTCGAGACCCGCCTCGCGCAACGCCAGCTTCGCGGCGGAGACGGCCAGCCGCGAAAGCGTGTTCATCCGCCGCATCTTCATCGGCGCGATGAACTCCTTCGGATTGAAGTCGCGGACCAGACCCGCCGACTGCGCGCGCAGCCCGGCCGTGTCGAAACGGTCCACGCGCCGGATGGCGGTCGCGCCGCCGGCCAGGAGTGCGCGAAATGCATCCGCGCCGGTCGCGCCGGGAGCGACGATGCCGAGGCCCGAGAGTGGAACGCGCACGTCAGACACGTCGGAACACGAGCGAGACGTTGCTTCCGCCGAAGCCGAAGGTATTCGACAGCACCGAGCTCATCGGCATCGGGCGTGGTGTGTGCGGGATGTAATCGAGAGAGCAATCGCCCGCGGTTTTCGTCAGCCGGAGCGTGGGCGGCGCGGTCTGGTGGATCAGGGCCAGGACGCTGATCACGGCCTCGACACCTCCCGCGGCCCCGAGCGTGTGGCCGAAATACGACTTCGACGACGACACCGGAACGCCGCTGCCGAGCGCTGCCGCGATGGCGCGCGTCTCCGACGAATCGTTCAGCTGCGTCCCCGTCCCGTGCGCATTCACGTAATCGACGGTCGGGACACCGCTCGCCGCCAGCGCCGTCCGGATCGCAGCCTCCGCTCCCCTTCCATCTTCGGCCGGGGCTGTCGGGTGATGGGCATCGCACGAGGCGCCATAGCCGGAGAGCTCGGCGAGGATCTCCGCGCCGCGCGCGACGGCATCGTCCCATCGCTCGAGTACGAGATAGGCGGCGCCCTCGCCGAGTGTGATCCCCTTCCGGTCGGCGCCGAACGGAGTGCACGGCCGCGGATCGACCGCCTGCAGCACGTTGAATCCGCTGTAGGTGAGACGGCAGAGCGCGTCGCTGCCGCCGGCGATGGCCACGCCGGCGTGACCCGAGCGGAGGTAGTCGGCGGCCATGCCGATCGCCGCTCCCGCCGACGCGCAGGCCGTTGCATTCGATACGACGCCGCCACCGAGCCCGAACACGCGCGCCACCGCGTCGGAAGGTCCCGAGGTCGGCTGCTGCAGAACGTGCGACGCGGGAGCGCGCCGCCGTCCGACGACGAGCCGCTTGAAGTAGAACTCTTCACCTTCCAGAAGGCCGCCGGTCGACGTGCCGGTCGAAACGATGGCGCGATCGAGCGGCAAAGGAGCCGGCGCCCGGTTCGCCTGGTCGATTGCTTCCTGCGCGGCAATCACCGCCAGCTGATCGGTGCGGGAGAGGCGTCGCGCTTCCCGTCCGTTCACCGGCAGCATGGTCTTGATCTCGCCAGTCACCTCGGCCGCGATGTCGGTCGGAAAGGTCTCGCGCGGAAAACGAGTCAGCTTCCCGATCCCGGCCCGCGATTCGCGGATCGCCTTCCACACCTCGCGCTGATCGCGGCCGATGGCGCAGATGATGCCGAGCCCGGTGACGGCGATGCGAAGGGTTGGATCAGGTTTGCGCATTTCGGTCCTCGGGTCTCGGGGCTCAGGCCTCGGGGTCAGACGGTTTCTCTGCGGCCCGAGGCCCGAGGCCCGAGGCCCCTTGATCGGCCAGATAGAACCGGGCCCGCGCGACTTCTACTCCGTTCGCGGCGGCGGTGCCGCGGAAGCGGAAGATCCCGGCGAAGTCGCCGTCGAGCGTCACCTGCACCGTCAGCAGGTCACCCGGCTCGATGGCGCGATGGATGCGGCAGTCGTCGATTCCGCTCACGAATCCGTGGCGGGTGGGGTCGAACACCAGCCCGCCGCCGAACTGCGCCATCGCCTCGACCAGCATCAGCTCGGGCGGCATGGTGTCATTCGCCGTCCAGAGGAACGTCCCCTCGATCGACGAAACGTCGCGCCGCTGCACCGCCGATGCCGCTCGAAAGGGAATCTGATGCGGCAGGGAGCCGAGCCACGACACGGCTATGCCTGCTGCCGCTGGCCGAGCTTCTGCTCGACGAAGGCGGCGAGTGTGGAGATCGACTTGAAGGAGTCGCGCGCCGACGACTCGTTCTTCACCTTGATCCCGAACTCGCTCTCCAGCATCACGACGATCTCCAGCGCGTCGATCGAGTCGAGGCCGAGTCCGCCCGCGAAAAGGGGCTCTTCGTCGGGGAGATCGTCGGGGGTCATGTCTTCGAATTTCAGCCGCTCGATGAGCAGTTCCTTCAGCTTTCGTTTCAGGTCAGTGGTCATGATCGGGTCTTGGTCATTCTCCCACAGAAGCGGCGGCGGGCAGCGCCTCCCAGGCGATTGGCCGGGCGATCACCGGCCGAGCCTTCTGGATGCGTACCAGCAGGAAGAACAGTGCCAGCCGGAACCGGTTCCGGCGCGTCGAAAATACATCTCCGGCCAGCACGCCGATGATGGCCGGGAGCAGCCCGAAGCGGGTGCTCGGCTGCAGGAAGACCTCCAGGAACTCGCGGCGGTAGAAGTTGGAGATGAAACGGAAGTACTCGCCCATCGCGCCCGTCACGGACCGCTCGTAGCGCCGGAGCTCGCGCATGCTGCCGCGGCGCAGCCGGACCTCGACGGCGTCAGCCGCCAGATCGGCTGATTTCATGGCCATGAAGACTCCGGTCGAGAAGATCGGATCGAGGAATCCCGCCGCGTCGCCGACCAGCACGAATCTCTCTCCGGCAATGTTCCGCATCCGGTAGGAGAAGTCCTTCCGCGCATACACCTGCGTGACACGCTCGGCCTCGCGCATCCGCCCGGCGACCCACGGGGTCGCTGCGATCGTCGCATCGAGGATCGCCTGCGGCTGCAGACCGGAGTGCACGAAGTGATCGCGGTCGACGACGAGGCCGACGCTCGTCAGCTCTTCGGTGATCGGAATCAGCCAGAACCATGCGTTCCGGATCACGACGATGATCGTGTTCCCCCCCTGCTTCCCTGCCGGGCGCGGCACGCCGCGATAGTGCGCGAAGAACGCGATTTTTCGCAGCGCGGCAACGTCGGATTTCGTCCCCACGACGCTCCCCACGACCGCCCCATGCCCGCTGGCGTCGACGACGAACCGCCCCTGGTGGCGCTCGCCGTCCGCCGTCTGCACCGCCGCGCCGTCGCGGTCGATGGACACGGATGTGACCGCCTTCCCCTCGCGGACGTCGACCCCATTCGCCGAGGCGTTCCGGAGTAGAAGGTCATCGAAGTGCGCCCGCTTGACCTGATAGGCGCGGTGATACGCGGGCGGCAGCGTCCGCTCGAAGC
>DATLFC010000051.1:0-2190 GCA_035525015.1 Thermoanaerobaculia bacterium
TTCGGAAAGAATCCGCAGCCGAGCAGGCGGGCCTCGAAACGCGCCAGCGCGCCGAGCCGCGCTTCCAGTGGCGGAGCGAGCCGCTCGATCAGCGCCTCCTCCTGTTCGCCGAGAAACGCGAAAGTGACGTGCTGCGCATCCGGCCGCACCCACGAAGCGGCCGCCAGCTTCGGCTTCACCTGCGCGATGCGGGCGTTGAGCTCCTGCATGACCGCCACCGGAAACGACGTGGCGATGAAGAGGCGCATCTCATTGCTTCCGGTCTGCCTGGCCTGCCAGGAACTCGGGGGTGAAGATCTCCCGGATCTTCTCTTCAGGCAGCAGCTTCTTGGCGCGCAGCAGGTCGGGGATGGGGGTCCCGCTTTTCGCCGACTCCCTGGCGATCTCCGCCGCGGCGGCGTAGCCGATCAGCGGGTTCAACGCCGTCGCCAGCGACGGGGAGCTGATGTAGTACGCCTCGGTTCGCTTCCTGTCCGCCGTGATGCCGCGGACGCAGCGTTCGGTGAACACCGGCAGGAAGTTCTTGAGGATCTCCATCGAGAACGTGATCTCGAACGCCATCAGCGGAAGCATGACGTTCAGCTCGAGCTGCCCCGCCTGCGATGCGTACGCCACCGCCGTGTCGGCGCCGACGATGTGAAACAGCACCTGGTTCATGCACTCGAGCAGCGACGGGTTCACTTTGCCCGGCATGATCGACGATCCCGGCTGCACCGCCGGAAGCACGATCTCGGCGAGTCCCGTCCGCGGCCCGCTGGAGAGCAGCCGCAGGTCGTTCGTGATGCGCGTCAGCTCCAGCGCGAGATTCCGCAGCGCCGATGAGACCGCGACGACCGGAAGCTGCGACTGCATCGCCTCGCGGAGATCGTCCGCCGGCTCGAGCTCCAGATCCGTCAGATCGCGGAGGTACTTCACCACGGTGAAGCGGTAGCCGACGGGTGTGTTGATGCCGGTCCCGGTCGCGGTGCCGCCGATCCCGAGGATCCGCACTTCTTCCCCGGCGTCGCGCAGGAGTCGTGTGGAACGGCGCATCGCCGCGGCGTACGCCAGGAACTCCTG
The DNA here is from genome assembly GCA_035525015.1 of Thermoanaerobaculia bacterium. Classification (GTDB taxonomy): domain Bacteria; phylum Acidobacteriota; class Thermoanaerobaculia; order Gp7-AA8; family Gp7-AA8; genus DATLEX01. The sequence continues at coordinate 1,060 of DATLFC010000051.1, forward strand.
TCCGAGCGTCACCGGCACGGCGTCCTGCAGATGCGTTCTTCCCGACTTGATCACGTCGCGGAACTCGTCCCCCTTCTCCTCGAGCGCTCCGGTCAGTGCGTCGAGCGCCGGGAGGAGTTGCTGGAGGAGAAAGAGCGTGGAGATGCGGATGGCCGTCGGAAAGACGTCGTTCGTCGACTGCGCCATGTTGACGTGATCGTTGGGATGGACCGGCTTGTACTCGCCGAGCTTCCCACCGAGCTTCAGGTTGGCCAGATTGGCGATGACCTCGTTGCAGTTCATGTTGAACGAGGTGCCGGCGCCGGCCTGGAAGACGTCGACGACGAAGTGCTCGCGGTACTTCTCTTCGTCCCCCAGGATGTCGTCGCAGGCGGCGGAGATGGCGAGGGCGCGCTGCTCATCGATGCCGCCGAGCTCGAGATTCGCCAGCGCCGCCGCCTTCTTCAGGCAGACGAAGGCCCGGATGAAGAGGGGATGCTCGCGCAGACCGCTGATCGGGTAGTTCTCGACCGCACGCTGCGTCTGCGCGCCGTAGAGCGCCTCGTCAGGAACCTGGACGTCGCCGAGGGTGTCGCGTTCGATTCTTGTCATTCCGAGCGTAGCGAGGAATCTGGGCGTGTGGTGGCGCGATGATCCTGCCGCCGCCCCTCCCGGTCACGCCTTGAGTGCTGCAAGTCTCTTGCGCGATTCGTCGAACACCTGCTGGTGCAGCGATCGCCCGTGCGCGTCCATCGTCACGATCGCCATGAAGTCCTCCACCCAGAGGTGCCAGATCGCTTCCGGCGATCCGAGCTCCATCCAGTCGACGCCGTCGACCCGCTTGACCGAGGCGGCGCAGACCTGCGCGGCGCCGCCGATGGCGTGGAAGTAGACCGCGCCGTACTCACGGCAGGCATCGAGCGTCTTCTGCCCCATGCCCCCCTTGCCGATGACGCCGCGGATGCCGTAGTCCCTGATCACTTCCCACTGGTACGGCTCTTCGCGCGAGCTCGTGGTCGGCCCGGCCGCCTTGCAGACCCACTGCTCGCCCTCTTTCACCATCACCGGTCCGCAGTGATAGATGATCTGCCCCTTCAGGTCCACCGGAGGCTTGATGCCCTCATGGAGCCGTTGATGGACCGCGTCTCGGCC
>DATLFC010000055.1:0-14450 GCA_035525015.1 Thermoanaerobaculia bacterium
GGCATGGCATCGCCGGAAGGGAGCTGCGCGGCGATCCGCTGGACGGGCGGGATCAGGCCCCAGGCTCGGAAGCCGACACCGCTCGGAATGATGAGGAAGCGCTCATCGCGCTCGGCGCGATTCAGCGGCGTTTGATACGAGAAACGGCCGGTGACGCCGTGGCGGTTCGGGAGCTTGCCGGTCGCCAGCGACGCCCAGAGCGACCGCCAGTGCGAGGTGGGAAACGGCTCCAGGCGTGTGAAGTAGGAGGAGCGGATCTCGGCGGCGAGAAAAGGGAGGGCCCCCTCGCCGCTCATGGTGATGATCCAGTCGTAAGGGAGATCGCGCACGGCGACGAGGATGGCGGGGCGCTTCTCCGCGATCGGGCCGATGTCCGCGATGACGACGCTGCGGCGTTCGGTGCGGTAGCTCTCGCGCCGCTGGTACAGCGTGAACGAGGAGACGGCGATCACGATCACGCCGATGAGGAAGATGACGCGCGAAGTGCGGCGGTCGGCGTTGCGCTCCACGAGCCAGAGGATCAGCAGCAGGAACGCGGTGATGGTGATCGAGTTGGTGGCTTTCGACAGCACGCGGAAGGCGGCGACGGGAAGGTAGATCCGCATCGTGTCCCAGTGGATCCAGTAGATCGCCGCGGAGACGAACACCGCCAGAACGACGAGGCCGAAGCCGTGCGATCGCGGCTCGGGACGCCCGAAGATGCGGACGCGCAGCAGGCGCAGTCCCCAGAGGATCGTGCCGAAGAGCAGGCCGCAGATCAGCCCGTAAAGCAGCGTCACCACGACGAGCCGCCCCGGCGACACCCCCACCTGCGGGTTCAGGAAATAGAGCAGGTGCGTCATGTAGCCGCCGAAGATCGCACCGGCCACGACGCGTTTGAGGTAGGCCCACGGCACCGACACGGCGTCAGTGTAGGGCAGGGCGGCGATGATCACCGCCGATGATCTTCGCGCCTGCCGCGACACGGCCGCGGTCGCCGGCATCTTCGGCCGCCTCGGATATCCGGTCGCGCCGGTGGAGGTCGACGCGGAGGAGTGGCGGCGGGCGGGCATCGAGGTCCCGGCTGGGCGGATGCAGTTGCTGGCACGGCTCGATCATTTCGATCTCTTTCTCGTCGAGGACGCGGGCGATCCGGCCGGGATTACGAAATTTCTTATCGAGTACGGCAAATACAATTGCATTACGAAATCGGCGCTGATTAATTTTACAACAACAGGTCATCAAATTACGCTCCACAATGCAGCGCGGCACGCGGCGATTCGTTGCGCCGACCCGACTCCCCACGGCCTCGACCGCCTCAACCTCCTGCAGATGAGCGCGGGAAGCGATCCGGCGCGGCTCTTCGGTCGCGCCCTCGACCGGGAGCTGGTGGCGCGGCAGTTCTTCATCCGCTTCCGCGCCGCCGTGCGCGAGCTGGCCGGCGCCCTCTCGACGACATGCCCCGGCGAGCCGGAGGATGCCGTCGCGGGCGAGGCGCTGCTGATCCTGTCCCGGCTGCTGTTTCTCTCGTTCGTGCAGGAGAAAGGGTGGCTCAACGGGGAGCGCCGCTTCCTGATCGACCGCGCCGAGGCGGCGTGCCGCGACGGGAGCGACTACTTCGCCACCGTTCTTCTGCCACTCTTCTTCGGCTGCCTCAACACGCCGGCCGGGCAGCGTGACGAGGTGGCGCGCGCGCAGGGAAGCATCCCGTACCTGAACGGCGGACTCTTCGAGCCGTCGTCCTTCGAAGTGCGCAATCCCTCGCTCGGCGTCCCGAACGATCTGATGCGGCGCATCCACGAAGAGGTTTTCGAGCGGTTCGACTTCACGGTCGACGAGACGGAGAGCGGCGGAACGCGCGTCGATCCGGAGATGCTCGGCAAGGTGTTCGAGTCCCTCATGGCGGCGGAGGAGCGGGCGGTCAGCGGAAGCTTCTACACGCCGAAGGAAATCGTGGAGACGCTGACGGGACGTGCGATCGCGGAGTGGGCCGGCGGCGGCGATCGCGCCGTTCGCGAGGATCTTCTCGCGATTCTCGACGGCGGCTCTCCGACGGAACGCCTGCTGGCGCTCGCCCCTGAGCTCGTGCAGCGGATCGAAAACGTCACGGTTCTCGATCCGGCGTGCGGTTCCGGCGCGTTTCTGCTCGCCGCGCTGAACGCGATCGAGCGGTTGATCGCGGCGCTCCGCCGCCGCCCTGACCCGTCACTCCGGCAGCGGATCGTGGAGCGGTGTCTCTACGGGGTCGATCTGAAGGCGGAGGCCGTTCGCCTGTGCGAGCTCCGGCTCTGGCTGGCGATCGTGGCGGGAACCGCGGTGCCGGTCGGGGAGGTGCCCCCGCTGCCGAATCTCGACCGGAACATCCTGCAGGGCAACTCGCTTCTCAGCCCGCTCGACTTTCTCGGAACCGCGCGCGGGGACATCTATCGCGACTGGGCGTGGGGCATCCGCGCGCAGCGCGATCTCATCGACCGCTATCGGTCCGCCGGCCGCGACGAGCGTCCTGCGCTCTATCGGCTCGTCCGCGCCAACGATCGTCGCCTGGCCACCGATCTGCTCGTGCGCGCCGTCGAATCGGAAGAACGAGAGCTCCAGAGCGCGATGGCGCCGCGCCGCGATCTCTTCGGAAACGACACGACGGAAGAGGCGGGGGAGGTCCGGGTCATCCAGCAGCGGCTGGCCGCGGCGCGCCGGGCGCTCGAGCGGGTGGAGAGCGGCGAGGTCGACTTCTTTTCGTTCGATGTCCATTTCGCGCACGTCATGGCCGGAGGCGGCTTCGACGTGATCGCCGGCAATCCGCCCTGGGTGCGCATAGGACGGATCGAGCCCGATACGCGCCGCATGGTTCGCGAGCGATACCGGCTGTTCCGCGCGCCGGGGAGCGCGTTCCATCAGCCCGACCTCAGCCTGGCATTCGTCGAACGATCGGTTGCACTCGCCGCGCCCGGCGGCGTGGTCGCGCTGCTGCTGCCGGCCAAGATCGCCAACGCGGCGTACGCGGCGCCGCTGCGCGACTTTCTCACGACGCAAACCACGGTCTCCGCGCTGATCGACTGGACCGACCCGCGCCGCCGCTGGTTCCATGCGGACACGTTTCCGCTGGGATTGATCACGAGGGCCCCGGGCCTCGGGCCTCGGGCCACGGAGGTCGATATCCAGGCTGGGGGTGAATGTTTTGCGGTCGGCTCGGGCGATCTTTTCGTTTCGGGGCCGCGCTCGGAGTGGTGCCTGGCGCCGCCCGAGGTCGCCGCGATTCTTCGACGACTGCGCGACCGCTTCGCGCCACTGGACGAGGCGATCGGGCGAACTCCCGTCATGGGGGTCAAGACCGGCGACAACCGTAGTTTCTTTCTCGATGTCGGGACCCTCAGGAACGGGTGGCTGGAGACGACGGACGGAATCGTGATTCCTTCCGAGTACGTGTGCCGCTGCGTGCGTGGCCGCGACGTGCGGCGGTGGACGACGCGCGCCTCGCACTGGATGCTCTGGCCGCCGGCGACCGGATGGCGCCAGTTTCCGCCATGGCTGCAGCAGCTGGCCGTCAGCCGCGGAGTCGAGCCCGGTACGCTCCGCCTTTCGTACGTGCGGCCCGAGCATGTCGGGATCAAGGTGGCGTGGAAGGACGTATCGCGCGGGATGGCCGCGGTCGTGCTGCCGGAGAGCGTCGTCGCATCCGGCCACACGTTTCCACTCGTTCCGAATCAGACGCTCTATTCGGTCGACGCCGCGACGCTCGACGAGGCGTACGCGATCGCGGGACTGCTCAACAGCGTCGTCGCGGATGCGCTGCTGCAGTCGGTAGCGGAGAGGGCCAAGGATGACCACTACCGCTACTTCGGCCGCACCGTCGCGAAGGTGCCGTTCCCGCTGCCGGGCGCCGGAACGGATGCGTGGCAGACGCTGATCCGCTCCTCGCGCCTTGCGCACCGCCGCGGATCGGCCCTGGCGGATCACGACGACGACGTCGCCGCGCTCTACGAAGTGACGCCCCGCGAGATGGAGGTTCTGCGTGCGTTCGTTGCGCGACGCCTCCAGGCTGGCTGAGCATCAGCTCGAGGCGGTGGAGCTGCTGCTGCCGCTCCTCGACGCGCATGGCGGAGCGATCCTCGCCGATGAGCCGGGACTGGGGAAGTCGTTCGTGGCCGCCGAGCTGGCGCGCCGGGAGGAGATCGGCGGCGGCGGGGTGGAAGCGATCGTGCCGGCGTCGCTCGTCGAGCAGTGGAGCGAGACGTTCCGGCGATTCGGCGTACGAGGGCGCGTTCTGACGCATACGGCACTCCTGAACGTCGCGGAGGAGGCGCCGCGGCGGCGCCTGCTGATCGTCGATGAAGCGCATGCCTTCCGCAATCCGGCGACGCAGAGGTTCGCCGCGCTGGCGCGGCGATCGGCCGGCGCGCGGTTGCTGCTCGTCACGGCGACGCCCGTCTGCAACGGCCCCCGCGATCTCGAGGCGCTGCTCCGGCTGATCGTCTGCGACGACGCGCTGGCTGGCGCGGGCGTACCGTCGATCGACGTCGCATTCGGCGGCCGCGACCGCGAGACGATCGGAATCATCGTCTCGGAGCTCGTCGTCCGCCGCGATCGCACAGCGCTTCCGCCGCCGCTCGCCTTCGGCGATCTCGAGCGCCGGGTGGTCTGGACGCCGGAGGCCGGCGAGGGGGTCACCGCGAGGATCGGGGCGTTGAGGTTTCCGCTTGCCGGGGGTGAGCCGCTGGTGCGCGATTTTCTGCAGCGGCGGCTGGAATCGAGCGAGGCGGCGCTCCTGGAGTCGCTCCGGCGGCAGAAGCGGTTCTACGAGCGCGCGCTGGAGTGCCTCGCCGCCGGGCGCGCCCTGCCGAAGCGCGATTACCGCCGCGCATTCGCGCATGAGGAAGATGCGGCCGCGTTCCAGACGGTTCTCTTCTGGGAACTGTTCGTTCCGGCGAGCGCCGCCGTCGATCCGGCGGAGATCCACGATGCGATGCGCGCGATCGACGAGCTCCGTGCCGCCGTCGAACGGCTGCCGCGCGCCAAGGAACGGGCGCTCCTCGAGCTCTGCGCAACGGTCGAGGAGCCGATGCTGATCTTCACCGGCTGGACGGCGACGGCGATCTCGCTCGCGAACGCCCTGCGCGATGTCCGGCGGGCGGTGCTGGTGACCGGCCGCGAATGGGCGAACGGCAGCGCGATCGAGGCTTTTCGTCGTGGAGCCGCGGACATCCTCGTTTCGACCGATGTCGGGGCGGAGGGGCTCAATCTGCAGAGAGCCGGCGCGGTGATCCACTACGACCTTCCGTGGAATCCGGTGCGGCTCGATCAGCGCAACGGGCGCGCGCACCGCATCGGACAGCGTCGCGCCGCCGTCCGAGCGATCTATTTTCTGCCGGAGAGACATCGCGTGCTTCCGGTGATTGCGCGGAAGAACCGGACAAGGAGGCAGATCCTGCACGGACGGGGTCGGGCGCGCGCGACGCTGCGGACGATCCGGGCTCGTGTGGCCGGCGATGCGGCGATCGTTCGATTCGCGGCGGCGGCGGAGAAAGAGGGGTGGAGCGTGCCGCGCGAGCTGCTGCGGCGCCATCGCGCGGGCGTGGAGACGCTGCTCGCGACGATGGCCGGCAGCCCCTTCGACGAGGCCCGCCTCGGCCATCTCAAAGCGGTGATGGCGCTCGAGCCGTGGCCCCTATAATCGGATCGTGGATCTCCTGATCGTCGACGACGAGGCCTCACTGCGCGACTTCCTCAGCATCGTCTTCGAGGAGGAAGGATGCAGCGTCGAGTGCGTGGCCACGCTCGCCGAAGCACGGGCTTCCCTGCAGAAGAACGAGCCCGACCTGGTCCTCTGCGACCTGATGCTTCCGGACGGGTCGGGAATCGAGCTGATCCGGGAGGTGAAGGCGCGGAACTCGTCGATCGCGTTCATCATGATCACCGCCCACACCTCGACGAAAACGGCGGTGGAAGCGCTCAAGGCGGGGGCGTTCGACTACATCGCCAAGCCATTCGACATCGAAGAGCTGAAGATCATCGTCCGGAAGGCGGTGGAGCGGAAGGAGCTCGAGGACGAGAACCTTCATCTCCGCAGCGCGCTGGAAGAGCGGTTCACCTTCGCCAACATCATCGGCAAGAGCGCGAAGATGCAGGAGATCTTCTCGATCGTCCAGCGCATCGCCAAAACGATGTCCACGGTTCTGATCTCGGGCGAATCGGGAACGGGGAAGGAGCTCATCGCGCGTGCGGTCCATTACAACTCCGGCCGGCGAGGGAAGTTCGTCTCGATCAACTGCGGCGCGCTTCCGGAAACGCTGCTCGAGTCGGAGCTGTTCGGGCATGAACGGGGGGCGTTCACCGGCGCCATCCGCGAGAAGCGGGGGTTGTTCCATGAGGCGGACCGCGGCACGATCTTCCTCGACGAGATCGGCGAGACGTCGACGGCGATGCAGATCAAGCTGCTCCGCGTGCTGCAGGACCGCATCGTCCGGAAGGTCGGCTCGAACCTCGAGACGGCGGTCGACGTCCGCGTCCTCGCCGCGACGAACCGCGACCTGAGCGACTCGATCCAGAAGGGGACGTTCCGCGAGGATCTGTTCTACCGCATCAACGTCATCCCCATCGAGCTTCCACCGCTGCGCCAGCGCCGCGAGGACATCCCCATCCTGGTCGAGCATTTCATCGCCAGGTACTGCGGGAACATCGGGCTGCCGCCGAAGCGCATCTCTTCCGATGCCATGCGGGCCATCGAGAAGTACCCGTGGCCGGGGAACGTCCGCGAGCTCGAGAACGTGATCGAGCGGATGATCGCCCTGGAGACCTCGGAGAACCTCACCACGAAGTCGTTGCCGGAGCACGTCCTCATCGGCGGCCGCGTTCCCGACGCGAGCTTCGAGCTGCCGGATGACGGGATCTCGCTGCAGGACCATCTCGAGGCGATCGGCAAGATCTTCATGCTGAAGGCGCTGGAGAGGACAGGCGGCGTGCAGACGCAGGCCGCCGAGCTGCTGCGGATGTCGTTCCGGTCGTTCCGCTACTACGCGAAGAAGTACGACCTCATCCCGCGCGACGCGAAACAGGAGGAACCGGTCGAGGTGGAGGAATGAGGACTCTCGCGGTCCTCCTGGTCGCGCTGGCCTGCTCCCGGCCGGCTCCCCCTCCGGCCGCGACATCGCCATCGGAGGTCCGCATGCCGCGCGTCGTCTTTCCCGACGGGTATTCCGTTCACGTCGAGCTGGCCATCGACAATGCCACGCGCGCGCAGGGGTTGATGTACCGCGATCGTCTGCGCGAGAACACGGGCATGCTCTTCGTCTTCCCTTCGATGAGCGTGCAGTCGTTCTGGATGAAGAACACTCTGATACCGCTGGACATGATCTGGATCGACGAGGAGCGGCGTATCGTCCATATCAAGCACGACGTTCCACCCTGTCAGGCCGAGCCCTGCCCGAGCTACGATCCGGGCGTGACGGCCCGGTACGTGCTCGAGTTCGCCGGCGGCGTGGCGCGGCAGAAGGGGATCGCCGAAGGACAGACCGTCCGCTTCGAGGGGCTCGACAACTTCCTTCCGCGCTGAGCTTCGAAATATCCTCGACAGCGCGCCGATTGTGGGTTCACATTGTCGGTGTTCCCATGAAAGGCGAGAATCTCCACTCCGTTTTCATACTCCTCTTCCTGACCATCGCTCTCTTCTTTCTGGAGTATCAGGACGCGGAACGGTACGCGGCTCTCTTCGCGTTCGATGCCGAGGCCGTCCTGAGCGGCGAGGTCTGGCGGGTGGTGACCTATCAGTTCACGCAATCGGGACAGGGGTGGTTCAGTTTTCCGAGAGCGATCGTCCTCTTCTTCACGCTGCTGCTGCTCTACATCATGGGCTCGGCGGTCGAGGAGACGTGGGGCACGCGCCGGTTTCTGACGCTCTTCGCGATCTCCACGATCACGACGGCGGCGGCGGCGTCGCTGCTCGGCATCGCGCTGCTGGGATCGTATTTCGTGAACTTCTCTCTGCTGTTCGTCTACGCGGCGATGTTCCCGCAGCAGACCTTCTACATCTTCGCCATGATCCCGGTACGGATCCAGTGGATCGCCTGGGTTGCGGCGGTGCTGCTCGTGGCAGGCGTGTTCGCCGGCGGCGCAGCGAATACGGCGGCGCTGGCCGGGTCGATCGCTTCGTATCTCTACTTCGTGCTGCTGCGCGCGCGCGCGATCGCCCCCGTCCCGGCGCCGAGGAGCCAGGAAGAGGAAAGCGAGCGGGGCATCGACTCGATCGCCATCCGCAATGCGGCGCGCTTCGTCGCCGTCAAGAAGGCGATCGCCACGCGGTCCGAGCCCGACATCGACCGGCTGACCAAGCAGTTCGAGCGAGACACCGTCCAGGGCGTCAACGTCTGCCCCCCTGCCGACTACAAGCCGGAGAATAACGACGGGTACTGCATCCGCTGCGAAGGATTCTCCGAGTGCTCGGCGCGCTACCTGGCCATGAACCGTCCGGCGCCGCGCCCGGTGGCGGACGGCGCGGCTGTGGCGGAGACTTGATTCGTTGTTCGTTGTTCGTTGTTCGTTGTTCGTTGTTCGTCCCTCCCGCCCGCGAACAACGAACAACGAACAACGAACAACCTACTCCGGCTTCGGCGGACCTTCGCCACCACTGCCCCCACGCCCGCCCCGTCGCCGGCGCCGGAAGCGGCGGCGCTTGCCTGACTCCCCCCCGCCGGTGTTCTCCGCGGCCGGCGGCCTCGGCTGCTGCTGCGGTGCTGCCTGCTGCTGCGCCTCCTGCGGGCGTCCCGCGCCGCCGCGTCCGCGCCGTCTGCGGCGCCGCGACTTCGACGGCTGCCCGGCGTCGCCCGCCGCCTCGCGGCGCTGCTGTGGTTGCTGTTGCTGCCGCGACGGCTGCGAGCGCTGAGGCCGTGGACCCCGCCCGGGACGTTGGCCCGGTCCCCCTTTTCGCTCTTCCTTCCGCTGTCCCCCCTGGCGCCGCTCGAAGTCCTGGACCTTCTTCTCCATGAAGCGGCGGCCCTGCGCCTCTCGCTTCCCGGCCGCTGTGTCATGGCCGCAATAGGGACAGCGCCGCCATCCCTCGGGGTAAGTTTTCCGGCACTTCGTACAGAGGATGCTTTTCGGCAGCGGCATCGAGAATCGGCGCATTGTACACTCGCGATCCGTGGCCGAAATCGCCGATGACGAGCGCCGCAAGACGCTGAGAACGCTGCTCGATCTGGCCGCAGGGTCGAGCGCCGCCGACTGCTGGGACGACCGACGGGCGGAGAATCTCCTTCGCTCCCAGTCCACGCCGGAGGAGCTCCGCACGCTGGGCGCCAGCGAGGATACGATCGAGCACGTGTTCGGCAAGCGCGCCCAGGGCCATTTCACGGTTCGCGTCGAAGCGCGCTTCGAATCGGCGCACTACCTGCGCGAGTACCGGGGAATCACCGAGCCGCTGCACGGCCATTCGTACAAAGTCGAGGCCGACCTCGCCGGGAAGGGTGGCGGCGTCGACGCAGACGACATCGCCGTCGATTTCGTCAGCGCGAAGCGCAAGCTCGAAGAGCTGGCAAAGCGCCTCGACTACGCGTGTATCAACGACGTGCCGCCGTTCGACGAGATCAATCCGACCGCGGAGAACATCGCCGCCTGGTTCCATCGCGAGCTCTCGGCGGCGGTGGCGGAGGAGAACGCCGTCGTCACCGCGGTGACGATCTGGGAAGGGCCGGTGAACTCGGTCCGCTACGAGGCCTGACATGCGCAAACTTCCGAATCACACCGCGCTCAAGGAGTGGTCCAGCGTGATCGAGGCGCTGGGCCGCGGAGAGCAGGTCGTGCTGGTCCGCAAGGGAGGTCTCGCCGATCCGGAGTTCGGCCTGGAGGCGAAGGCGTTCTATCTCTACCCGACCTATTTCCATCAGGGCGAAACCGAGGCGCGCCCCTCCGTCACGGTGACGCACTGGGCCGAGGCGGTGAGGACGTGGAGAGTGTCGGACGTCGAGCAGCTGGGGCGGATGGAGACGCTGGTTACGATTCCCCGTGAGACGCTCGAGACTCGGTACCGCTTCCGCCCCGATCAGGCCCTGCACGTCATCGGCGTCCGCGTCTGGCAACTGGAGAGGCCGGTGGAAGTGAAGTTTCAGGAGAAGTACGCCGGCTGTCTCAGCTGGGTCAGCGTCGACGAAGAGATCGATGTGACCGGGTCGGTTCAGGTGCTGAGAGAGGACGAGCTCGAGGAAAGGCTCTCCGCTGCCGAGAGCTGAGAGCCTGACCGTGGAGATCATCGCCGTTCTCGTGATGATCGCGGCGGGCGGGGCGCTTGCGATCTTCGCGCTCGTCGCGTACACGCTCTCGCGGAGCGAGCGCGAGAGGTCCGAGGCCCGTGCGGCGAGCCGCGATGAAGTGGCGTCATCGCTCCTCCATCACGTTCTCGTGGCCGGGGGCGCTTCGCCGGACCAGGCGCTGCGTGACGTGCGGCGTCAGGCCGGTCTGGGGGGGAAGGTCACGCGGGGGATCGACGTGGCGAGCTGGGCGGAGTCTTACGCGCGGGCCGCGTCGGTGGAGCAGCGCACAATGCTGCTCGAGACGGCGGTACGGCTCGTCGCGCAGAGGGGCCGCCCGGTGCCGCTGCTCCAATACAGCGCGCTTCTCGATCTCAGTTTCGGCCTCGGTTTCCATACCGATGCGCTGGCCCGGATGCGCGAGGAGTATCGGTTCGAGTATGTCGATCATGCCAAGAACGCGCGGCCGCGTGACGCCGACCGTGCAGGTGGTGCGACGCCTCTTTTTGTGCGGGATCCGGCCCGGCGCGAGGAATGGCTGCGTGTTCTGGAGATCGAGGGGAGCCCCGACCGGCAGAAGATCATCTCCGCCTACCGGCGGCTCGCTGCGCGGCACCATCCCGACAAGGTAGGGGACCGCTCGGCGGCGGCGCAGGAGGAGGCCGCGGCGCGCTTCATCGAGATCACGCGGGCCTACGAGCAGCTGCTCGCCATTTACAGGGATTGATCTTCAGCCGGCAGGCGTGCCATAATCGCGTTTCGGGAATTTCCGACCGTTCACCGTTTGTTTACGGCCGGTTCCAGCAGTTCCCTCCAGTAAACCGTAGATTTCACCGTAGACAAGCATTGAACCCCGAATCGATCGAGGACGCCCGTGTCCGATGCCGGTGACGCGGACGAAGTGACGGCGTCCCGTCGGATCGAGGAGAGGGCCGGCCTGAAGTGCCTTGTTTTTCGAGCTTTCGGGCGAAGTTAGCCGCCGGCAGGAACTATTTTATTTGCCGCTGCATCTAAGGATGCATGCGGCACGGAGTGTGAAGTTTTCCACGAATGCCCAGCACGGAGAAAGCATGAAGACCGCGGTCGCCAACGAGCACGAGCAGGGGTGGGACTTCGAGAAGGCAGCGATGCCTTACGTCGATTCCCTCTACAACACGGCTTATCGCATGACGAGGAACTCCGAGGACGCGGAGGATCTCGTGCAGGAGACGTATCTGAAGGCGTACAAGTACTACGACAAGTTCGAGGAAGGTACGAACTTCAAGGCGTGGCTCTTCAAGATCATGAAGAACACGTTCATCAACAACTACCGGAAGAAGAAGCTGACGCCGCACAAGATCGACTTCTCGGAGATCGAGGAGTCGTACGAGCGGGTGATTCAGAAGAACGCGCCGGATCTCATCAAGGATCCGGAGACGGACATCTTCCAGGACATGATGGACGAGGACGTCAAGCGCGCCCTCGACTCGCTCCCGCACGACTACAAGATGGTCGTTCTCCTTGCTGACATCGAAGGCTTCTCCTACAAGGAGATCGCCGAGATCCTCGACTGCCCCGTCGGTACCGTGATGTCGCGCCTCTACCGCGGAAGAAAAATGCTCGAGCGGACGCTGCTCGAGTACGCGCGCAAGTACGGGTACATCCGCGGTGGCGCCGAGCCCGCCAAGATGCGATCGCGCAAGGACGAGACGAAGGGACGGAAGAAGAAGGAGTCGGCCGACGACGAGCCGGAAACGACCGAACCCGAGGACAACGAGGAAGAAGCTCTTTTCGCCGGAGCGCCCGAGGAGGAAGAGTTCGACGAGTTCGAGGTCGAAGAAGAGGAAGAAGAGCGCTTCGAGATCGAGTAAACCGGCGGCCCAGGGAGCCTGGAATCTTGGCTCACCCTTCGTAGTTGCAGCATGCCGAGTGTCGTCACTTCACCAGGCAGGAAGGGACCCCATGCTGTGTCGCGACGTGAAGCGCGTTGTCTACTTCTTCCTCGACGGCTCGCTCGGCAAGCACAAGCAGACCGATTTCGACAGCCATCTGCGTCTGTGCCCCGATTGCGAATCGCGCACGAAGCTCCACAGGCGTCTGCGTGAATTCTTCCGAACGCGCGTCGAGCGTCTATCCGCACCCGACCGGCTGAAGACCAGACTGACGCGTTCGATTCGCGCATTCCGCGCCGAATGGTCGCGGTGATCGCTTACAATCCGCGCGCGTGACGAGCCGCGGTACTGACGAGCCTCTGATCCTCGTCTCCACCAATCCCAACAAAGGCATCGAAGCCGAACGGATCCTCGGGATTCCGCTGCTGCGCGTTTCGCTCGTCCTGCCGGAGATTCAGGCGCGATCGGTCGAAGAGGTGACCCGGCACAAACTCGAGACGGCAAGGACTCGCAACTACGGCCGGCTCATCGTCGAGGATGTCGGCCTCGGGTTCGACGAGCTCGGCAATTTCCCCGGACCCTACGTCCGTTGGCTGCTCGAAGCCGCCGGCGGCAGGGGGCTCGCGGCGGTTGCCTATGCCCTGAACAATCGTGCCGCGAGAGCGCAATGCTGCGTCGCCTACTGGGATGGATCCGAAGGGCACGTCTTCACGGGCGAGACGACGGGCGAAGTCCTGGTGCAGCCCCGCGGCGATCAGCATTTCGGGTGGGATGCCTGGTTTCAGCCGGCCGGCTCGGCAAAGACGTTCGCGGAGATGAGCGACGACGAGAAGGATGCGCTCTCGCATCGTGGCAAGGCCTACCGTCAGCTCGCCGCACACCTTCGCGAGGCTTCGAACGCCCCCCACCCTGGACAAAGCGGTCCCAAATCAAGACACCGCTGAAGCGTTCTCATCCGCAAGGATGCGCAACACTTCCCGCAACCCCTTCGTATCCAGTAGTTGAGGATCGCCTGTTGCGACGCAAAACGTGGCAGGCCGCTTGAAGTCTCCCAGGCAGGAAAGGGGAAAACGATGTGGGTCTTCGACGGAGAAGAATGGACGCAGGAGGGAGAGGAAGAGAAGCGGAAGCCTGATATGCCGCCTCCGCCACCCGAAGAGTTTCTGCATCCACAACTGCAGGTTGCCGAGGTCGTGCAGACCAACAGGAAGCGTTAGCCGTTAACCGTGAACCGTTCACCGGCGTACGGTGACGGCTCGCGGTTGACGGTTAACCACCCCTCGGCGTGTGCCGCCTCAGGAAATCCAGCACCAGCGGCTCCACGACCGTCTGCGCCACGCTGAAAATCCTGTCGGCGTGGTAGTTCCCGCTGATGTCGAGGATGTGCAGTTCCTTCGGCTCGTGAGCCCTCTCGAAGATCGCCTCGGAATGGGTGTGGCGGATGAGCCAGTCGTCCTTCACGTGAATGAGGCAGAGCGGGACGTGCACGTTCTGCACGTCGTCGGCCGCGCGCAGCTTCGCCGTGCGCCGGGTCCTCCAGTCGAACCGCGGCTTTCGGAGAGCCTGCCCGAGGGCGATGTGGCGATGGAGCGTGAAGAGGTTCAGACGCGGCGTGATCATCGCGAAGTCGGCGACGGCCGAGATCAGCAGCAGTGAAACGATCGGCAGATCGTGTCGCGCCGCGGTCGAGATCGCGATGGCCCCCCCGTAGGAGAGGCCGAGGAGCGTGACGGCCTCGATCGTCGAGCTGGTCATGATCTGGCGGACCACGGCGGCGACGTCGTGGTGCTCGTGCAGGTTGAACCCGTAGGTGCCGCCGCTCGCGCCGTGCCCCCGCACGTCGACGACGGCGGCCCGGTAGCCGGCGCGGTTCAGGAGCGCGGCGAGGCGGACCATCGCCGGATGGCGCCGTTCGCGCCAGAAACCGGGGATGATCACCACCAGGCCGGGCGACGGGACGTCATACACGTCGTAGTGGATGAGGGTCCCGTCGAACGACACCGCCGTGAAGGCGATGGGGTCGGGTGACAGCGGGTCTCTGGCGAGGGTGCTTGACATCATCCGGCGGCTTCCTAATAGTACCGTCCGCGCGGCGCACGGCGCCCGTTCCCTGGAGACACTTCTCCTCCTCGCCATGCGAGGCAATGGTTTCCAATCCCATGAGAAATGAGGTGAGTTGGGCACCCGGACACATTCAGCGATCCACTCGATCACAATTTTGAAATGAAGGAGATTGCAATGAAGAAGTCTCTCGTTCTGACGCTCATCGCTCTGCTCTGCGTAGCCACGCTCGTCGGCTGCCAGCGCGAGGAAAACGTCAACGTCGATACAGCCGAGACCGACACGGTGATGATGACCGATACGACCG
>DATLFC010000064.1:0-2805 GCA_035525015.1 Thermoanaerobaculia bacterium
AGGTCACGTAAATTTAGCCGATTGATCAGCGGCAGGACAACCCCCAGCGGCGCCTTGGGGTTGCGCGCAAGTGCCAGAATGATGTTGTATTTCGACGTCCAGTCGCGGCGCAAACCGATCAGGCGCAGCACCTCGTCCTCCACGTTGCGCATCCCGGCGATGGCCTCCACCTCACTCTCCGTCATGCGCGGATTGCGCATGGTGGCGTTCGAGATCAGCCTGTTCCGCTCCCGGACCAGGATCGTCCGCACGGTGCGGTTTCCCTTGAACGCGAGCTGCACCTTCTCCGCGACCGTCATCGTCGAGAGCCGCGACCAGACCGAGCGCTTGGTGTCGTCGGCGGCCTCGTGCTCGGTCAGATCGGGGGCGCCGGTCTTCGCGTCGGCGATCCGCTCGGCTTCCGCCTGATCGAGGAGGTCGCGGATGGCGTCGAGCTGGATCTGGTCGAACAGCTCCGCTTCCTTCTCCGCCACCTCGGGCGGCGCGTTCTCCTCGGCCAGCAGCAGCAGCCGGGCCTTCTTTTCGAAGAATTCCTCGCGGACTTCGAGGGCCCGGCGCCGGGCGTCGGCGGTCAGGTGCGGATTCGCCAGGAGCGCGTCGAGGATGAACCGCGACCGGATGAGGCGCGCGTGGTTGATGACGATCACTTCCTGCACCGGCCCGTCGGCACGTCCGGCCAGCTCCGCGACGACTTCGTCGGCCACGGCGCGATTCCGGATCAGCGCTTCGAGGATCGTCCGGTCACGGCTGGCCAGCACCAGGAGCGCGAGGTGGTCCGGCCGGGCGTTCTCGTTCGAGGCGAAGGCGTGGACGATGCGCGTCGGGATGTCGCCGAGGGAGCCCTGCGCCAGCTCCGCGATCTCCTCGTCGGACGACCGCGAGAGGTAGGCCAGCACGGCGATCAGATCTTCCTGCGGCAGCGGGAGAAACCCGCGGGCGATGGTCTCGAGGGTCTGGCGCGGATAGGCGTCTGCCTCGAGATTGCTGATGATCGTCGCGGCGTTGAGCTCTGTGGGAGTCGTGCTGCTCATGGTTGTCTGTCGAGGAACTGCCGGTCGAAGATGCGGTTGCGGACGACTTCCCCCTCCTGGCCGAGCGGCGGCATCTTCCTGCCGTTGAGTGTCAGCGCCAGGCCGGCGGCGTTGCCGACCGTCCGGAAGCGGAACTGCCGGTCGGCGGCGAACGTGTGCGTCGACCCGGCCACCAGCTCGTCGTTGAGCGCCGTCTGGCCGTCGACCTCCAGCGTCACCCACGAGTTGTCGGTCACGTTGATGCTGAGGTGCAGCCTACCATCGTCCGGCGTGCGCGTGTCATTCCGAGCGCCGCGCGTGTCATCCCGAGCGCCGCGCGTGTCATCCCGAGCGCCGGAGAGCGCGAGGGATCCCCCTTCTTCACGCGGCTCCGGCAGCCCGATCGTGCCCGGCGCCACCGCCACCACCGGCGGAGCCGGCCCCCGCATCTGCTTCGTCGTCACCGCCCAGTAAATGACGCCCGCCAATGCCGCCACGGTGAGCACGGTCCAGACGATGTTCTTGTCGATGTTGAAGGCGGGGATGCCGGTTTTCTTCGGCGGCTCGAGCGCGGTCTCGGGATGGACGAGGCGCTCGAGGTGGTCGCTCTGCTCGATCCGATCGTCGCCGAGGGCCGCGTAGTTGTAGCGGTGGACCATCTCCTCGGAGTTGAGGCCGAGGTAGCGGGCGTACTCGCGGACGAAGCCGCGGGTGAAGACGGGGGCCGGGAGGGTCTTGTGGTCGTTGCGCTCGATGGCTTCGAGGAAACGGCGCGAGATCTTGGTGGCGTCGGCGATCTCCTTGAGGGAAATGCCGCGGATCTCCCGCTCGCGGCGCAGATCCTCCCCGAAAGACGCGAGCTCCGAGTGCTGCTGCGGGTTCGGGTCAGGCATCAGGAGGGGCATTTTACCCCCCGGCGGCGCTGTAGCCCTTCTCCCCGTTACCGCCCTCACTTCACCCGATTCCGAATCTCCTGGTGATGGACAGCCTTAACGATGACGCCGGTAAGTGTCCCATCGGTGTACGCAGCCGTACTCAGTCCCAGCCCCGCCAGGGCCTCATCCAGCGCCGTCCTCATTTGCGTGACGTGCGACGCCTTGATAATGACGCCCGCGCTCACCGTCTCGGTGTAGGAGCCGGGGCCGAGTCCCGCCAGGGCCCGGACATGATCGATGGCCATCCGCCCCTCGGAGACATGCGTTGCCCTGACCACCGTGCCCGCGGTGAGCGGATCATTCGTGAAAAGCATCGCCGTGGCCAGATCGGGAGCACTGTCGGCGGAGGCGCCGGACAAGTTCACGGCACGAATGCGGTAGAGATACGACGTATGCGACGTCACGGTGTCGGTGTACGAGTTCGTAGTCGGCGTGTCAATCTGCGTGAAAACTACTCCCGGTGCACGTCGCCACACCTGATACGACGTCGCTCCCGTCGATTCGCTCCATGTCACCAGAATCGACGTCTCGGTGGTCTGCGCCGTCGCCAGGACGTTCTCCGGGATGTTCGGCGTGTTCACATAGGTGAAGCCGTTCGCCAGCGTTCCGCTCTGAAAATCGGGATTCGCCACCACGACGTCGACGGCGCCCGATGCATGCGCCGGCGTCGTCGCCGTGATGGTGTTCGCGTCGACCACGGATACCGACGTTGCGGCGGTGCCGCCGAATGTGACGGTGGCCCCCGTCTGGAACGCGCTCCCGGTGATCGTCACCGACGCCCCGCCGCCGGTGTTCCCGCTGTCGGGTGACACAGAGGAGACGACCGGTGGCTGCGCGAAGCTCATGAGGTATAGCCCCGC
>DATLFC010000065.1:0-11499 GCA_035525015.1 Thermoanaerobaculia bacterium
GCCGAGGAGTTCTTTTACGACACGTTCGGCCCGGCGGCGGTGGTGAAGATCGCCTCGTCGGTCGACGAGAGCGGGAAGATCACGCAGTGGGAGTACGACGTCTGGGCGGCGGGAACGCGGTCGGGCGAGGTTCTCTACGATGTGCCGTCCGGCAAAGTGCGCTCGCACATGGGGCGCGGAAGCGCCGAAGCGCGCCTGCATCCGTTCGGCACCGGACCGTGGCGCGCACCCGGCGCGGGGACGAACGTCTTCGCCCGGGAGTCGCAGATCGACATCATGGCCGCGGCGGCGAAGATCGATCCGGTGGAGTTCCGCCTGCGGAACCTCACCGACGAGCGCGCGCGTCGCGTCGTGAAGGCGGCCGCCGACGCCCTCGGGTGGAAGGCTGCAGCCGGGCCGTCAGGCCAGGGGCGCGGCATCGCCGTCGGCATCGACGCCGGGACGTACTGCGCGCTGGCGGCGGAGGTCGACGTCGACCGGAAGACGGGCGCGATCCGGGTCAAGCGCGTGGTCGCCGCGCAGGACATGGGACAGGTGATCAATCCCGAGGGGGCGAAGATGCAGATGGAAGGCTGCATCAACATGGGCCTCGGCTACGTGCTGACCGAGGAGCTCCGTTTCAAAGGAGGCGAGATCCTCGACGAGAACTTCGGCACGTACGAGATCCCGCGCTTCTCGCACGTTCCGCGGATCGAGACGGTGCTGGTCAAAAACGACGACTTATCGCCGCAAGGTGGCGGCGAGCCGGCCATCGTCCCGATGGGGGCCGTGATCGCCAACGCCGTGTTCGACCTGACCGGCGTGCGGTTGTACCGACTGCCGATGACACCGCAGAGGGTGCTCGCCGCGCTGGGCTAGGAATCTCCTGGGGCGCGGGTGTCGCCGCCCGCCGGCATGATGGTGAAGAACTGGTTCGATCCTCACCGCTCCAAGGGGAATCCTATGCGCCTTCCGACCGGAATCACAAATCGCTGATCCCCCAGTTCGCTTCCCGATTCTCGCGAAGCATACCGGTGACGGAGAGGGCTAAGCCCCCTCCGCCCTGCTGAGCGCATCCTTGAACTTCGCGATGGCGTCCTTGAACCGGCTCTGCGCGAGGAATCCGTCGCCGACCTTCAGCAGCGCCTGCGCGGCTGTGATCTGGCCCCGATTGCCGCGGCGCGCGATCGCTTCTTCGATCGCTTCGACGGCGAACGAACGGGCGATGGACGCCAGCTCCTGGAGAACCGGGGCTGCTGCAGCGCCTGTGACCAGACGGCCCTTGATCGCCGCTTCGATGTCACCCGCCGCCCCTTCGAGCTCGCCAACGGCACCCTGCCGGTCAGGCGGATTCTTCGAGCATTTCTCGATCGCCTTCCGCACCTTGTCGAGCGCGTCTTCGAGCTTGTCCGCGGCGCGCGGATTCGCCGCGATCAGAGCGAGAAGCTGCTGTTCGGCCTGACGAAGTCTCGCGCATCGATTAACGGTGACGATGACGTCAGCCGCCGACGCGTTGCCGTGAAGATCGGTGGTGGTGATCGTTATGGTGTAGCGGCGCTCAGCCGAGCCGGCGGCGAGCTCGCCGCGGAGCCGGACGAGGTTCGCGTTGACGATCTCGATGTCGGGATCGCCCGTATCAGCCTCGCTGCTCGTCACCGTGAGAACCGATCCGGCGACACCACAGTTGTCAGCCGTCGTATAGGCGACGACCACGTCATGCATGTTGCCGTCGGCCGGCAGCAGCGACGGCGTGGCGCTGGCATTCGTGATGGCCGGCGCCTGCGTGTCGAGAACGGTGACCGTCTGCTCGCATGCGGCGGTGTTGCCGGCGGCATCGGTGGCGACCCACTGAATCGTGGTCGTGCCGAGCGGATATGGCGCGGTGAGCGGCTGGCCATCGCTGCGAGTACCGGCGACGGTGGCGCCGGCGCAATTGTCGGAGACCTCCGGCGCCGTGACGCTGACGACAGCCGAGCAACTTCCGGCGTCCGCGCTGGTTGTGATGTTCACCGGACAAACGAGTGCCGGCGGCGTCGTATCGGTGACGATCACCGTCTGCGTCGCCGTGGTCGAGTTCCCCGCCGCGTCGGTCGCCGTGTAGGTGATCGTCGTCGTGCCGACCGGGAACAGATTGTTCGCCGGGACGCCGTCGCGCGTCACCGTCACACCTTCGCAGTTGTCGGCGGCCGTCGCGCTGCCGAGGTCCTCGTCGGAAATGAACGCCGCGCACGAATTCGCATCCGTGGCAGTTCGAACCGAGGTTTGCGTTGCCGACGGTCAGCCTGCCGGTGTTGGCGAGAGCGCCCGCCGTCACATTCAGTCAGGCCGTGGCCGTACTCGATGCTGCGCGCCGTCATCGCCATCGCGTTCTCTCCGGGAGCCTCCCGTTCTGGTTCGCACTCGAGCAGCAGATGCTCCGCCTCGACCGCCGGGCGCCGGACCATTGAGCCGGAAGACACTTTCGTGACATCCGGGCGGCCGCGGTGCCTAGTGGCCTGTAACGGAGAAATCGGTAGTGGCGTTGCAGGCGCCGGGCTGACAGATGCGAGCCGCCGCGACGCAGGCGATGCGGGACATCGCTGAGGAGCGGCGGCGAAGCAGATGGCGGCCCGCCGCGTCGCGCTCGACGGCGCGGCGGTACAGACTCCACTCCCGGTTCCAGGCGGCGGACTGACTCTCGTCATGTACCGGTTTTCTTTCGCTCGTGATTGGAAGATCTTACCTCCCACGACGCGGACGAGGACGATGGAGAAGCAGACAATTTCCTGACATGCAGTCGAATGCGAGTGCCTACAATGAATCACTCCCATGAAGGTCTCCAGGGGGACTCATCATCGCCGTTTCGCTCTGGCGCTGCTGGTGGCGGGCTTGCCCTGCCTGCTGCTTCTCGCCCTCGCCGGCCGGCTCATCCAACAGGAGCGAGAGCTGGCCGCCACACGAGAGCGCCAGCACCGCGAAGCGCTGGTGCTGGATCTCGGCAATCGTCTGGCGGCGCGGCTCGAGCGCATCCGGCTGCAGGTCAGCGCCGGTGTTGCGGCGGTTCCTGCTCTGGAGCTCATCGCGCATCGCGACGGCGACTCGCTGCAGTTGCCTTGGGAGGCCGGCTCGTCAGCATTTCTCTGGCCGGCGTCTGAGGCGGTCCGGGCAGCGATCGCCGCGGGAGAACGGGAGGAGCTGGCCGAGCGAGCGCCCGCGCGAGCCATCGCTCATTACCGCTCCGCCATGGCCGCGGCCACGGCTCCCGGCGAGAAGGCGTACGCGCGCCTTCTGCTGGCTCGCGCGCTTCACGCCAGCGGTCGCGAGCCCGATGCTCTCCGTGAATACCGGGCCATCGCCGGCCTGGGGCCCGGCGTCACGGATAATCAGCAGATTCCCATCGCCCTCTATGCGGTCGAGCGCCTCGCTGCACTCGAAGGGCCGTCGGAGTCGCTGCAGTCGGTTCTGGAGACCTTCGCCGACTCGATCGAGCTTTCGCCCGCGGCGCTTCATCTGGTCGCGGACCTGGTCGAAGGGACGAGCACCCTCCGCGAGAGAATCGACGAACGGATTCGCCGCACCGAGCAGGCAGCTCGCCTCCAACGCGACATCGGCCGAGTGCTGCCGAGAGAGGATGAGCCGAGAGCATGGATTCCATACGGTGAGCCGCTCTGGCTCGTCGGAGCCACACAGGTTTCGGGTCGCAACGCGGTCATCGCCGTTTCCGTCGAGAAGCTGGTGCGAACGATGGTGGCGGAAGATGCCACCCTCCAGGGATTCGATCTGGTGGCCGGGAGGGACGGCGGTGGTGAGTCGCTGGGCTCGGCCTTCCCCGGCCTCCGGGCAGTTCTGCCACAACTGCGCACGTCAGCGGATGAGGAGGCGGTCGCGCGGCGTCACTTTCTAATCGCCGCGCTTGCCGCAGTGTTGGCAACGAGCCTGATTGCCGCCTGGCTGCTGCTCCGCGATGTCCGGCGCGAGGTGCGCCTGGCGGACCTACGCTCGCAATTCGTGTCGAGCGTGTCGCACGAGCTGAAAACGCCGCTCTCGGCGATCCGGATGTTCGCCGAGTCGCTCCGGATGGGGCGGGCCACCGAGCCGCAACAGCGCGACGAGTATCTCGAGATCATCGTCAACGAGAGCGAGCGGCTCAGCCGGCTCCTCGAAAACGTACTGGAGTTTTCGAAGATCGAACGCGGCGACCGCCACTACAAGCTGGAATGGGGCGATCTCGCGGAGGTCGTCCGCGCCGCGGTTCGGGCCGTTCAGTACCCGCTGCAGCAGATGGGCTTCCGTCTCGAACTGGAAATCGCCCAGGATCTCTCGCCGGTTCGCATCGACGCCGACGCGGTGGAGCAGGCAGTCTTGAATCTGCTGGCGAACGCCATGAAGTACTCCGGCACGAGCAGAGAGATCGGGTTGCGCCTCGAACAATCGGCCGGGCAGGCCATCCTGCGCGTCATCGACAGCGGCCTCGGAATTCCGCTCAACGAGCAGGAGAAGATCTTCGAGAAGTTCTACCGCGCTCGCAACAGCGACGGCGTCAGCGGCGCCGGCCTCGGGCTCGCGCTCGTCGCGCACATCGCCAAGGCGCACGACGGACGCGTCACGGTGCAGAGCGAGCCGGGTCGCGGCAGCACCTTCTCAATGTTTTTCCCTCTGGAGACGTCATGACCGCGCGCGTTCTGATCGTCGAGGATGATCCGGCCATCCTGCGCGGGCTCGCAGACAATCTCCGCTTCGAGCAATACAACGTTCTGACCGCCGTGGATGGCGAATCCGCCCTCGCCACAATCCGGAGTGAGCAACCCGACCTGGTCATTCTCGATCTGATGCTTCCCCGGCTGAGCGGATACGAGATCTGCCGGAAGGTGCGGGAAGAGGGGCTGACCGTCCCCATTCTCATGCTCACCGCCCGCGGCGAAGAAGGCGATCGCGTGCTCGGACTGGACATGGGTGCGGACGATTACGTCACCAAGCCGTTCTCCGTCCGCGAGCTGATGGCGCGCGTTCGGGCGCTGCTTCGCCGTATCAACAGCGCCCGATCTCTCCCCGAGACGCTCTCCTTCGATGAAGTGGAGATCGACTTCCGGCGCTACGAAGCACGGCGGAAGGGGAAGGAGCTTCGCCTGACCCGCAAGGAGTTCGGCATGCTTCGCCTTCTCGCCTCACGCAGCGGCGAGGTGGTATCGCGTGAGACGCTCCTCGACGAGGTCTGGGGGTACGAGCGGTTCCCAACCACGCGGACCATCGACAATCACGTCGCCTCTCTTCGATCGAAGCTCGAGCGGGACGCGGCCGATCCGCGGCATCTGATCACCGTGCACGGTGTCGGATACAAGTGGGTGTCGTGATCCTCTCCACCATTACATGACAAAGATTTTCCGAATGCAGGACAACTCCCGTCTCCTCCGACAGTAAGTTCGCAGGAGAGCAAAGGAGCACGCGATGAGACAAAAGGCACTGCTGTTTTCCGCATCGATGATCGCCGTGGTCATCCTGACCATGCCGTCCGCGTACGCCAGCAAAGCGGACGACCTGTATCAGCAGGCTCTCGTTGCCGAGCGGGCCCAGGGAGACCTGCAGAAGGCCATCCGCCTCTACCAGACGGTGGTGGAGCAGGCCGGATCCGACCGCGGCCTGGCCGTCCGCGCTCTCCTGCAGCTCGGCGCGGCTTATGAGAAGCTCGGGAAAAGCGAGGCGAAGAACGCCTACGCTCGGATCCTCAGAGAATTTACCGACCAGAGTGAAGCGGTGACGGCCGCGCGTGAGCGGCTCGCTCTGCTCGCGCAACCGGCGGCGAGCCAGCCGCGTGAAGCGCGAGGACCCGTGTCACGGCTTCTTTGGACACCATTTCCCGACAATGAGGGCGAGATCTCGCGCGATGGCCGATACGTCTCGTTCGTAGATTGGGCCACTGGAGATATGGCCATCCGCGACCTGGTGAAGAACACCACCCGAAGATTGACCGATGTTGGCCCGTGGAAACTGAAGCATCCTTTCGGCGGACAATCACGTTTTTCGCCCGACAACCGCTGGCTGGCATACACCTGGTACCTCGGAGACGACACGGTCGATCTGCGGTTGGGGGCAACCGACGGCTCATCCACGAAGGTTCTCTTGAGCGACCCCTCCATTACTTATGTCGAGCCGGGAGCGTTCTCCCCCGACGGCCGGCGCGTGCTGGTGGTCATCGAAAGAAAAGGTGGACAGCATGAGCTGGGCATTCTCGGGATTGCGGATCAGAAGCTGGAGGTCCTGAGGCGATTCGACCGTCATGCTCACCCGGTTGCCTTTTCGCCCGATGGCCGCTGGATCCTCTACGACATGACTGCCGGAACGGAGGCGCGGCAGTGGGAGCTGTTTCTCATCCCTGCCGCGGGTGGTGATCCGATTCCCGTCGCGCACCATTCCTCCAACGACAGATCGGCCGGCTTCTCGCCGGCCGGTGATCGCATTCTGTTCATCAGCAGGCGTACTGGAACTCCGGGGATGTGGTCGATTCGCTTGCGTGACGGCAAACCTGCGGGCGACCCAGAGCTTCTCCGGCCGGACATCGGCGAGGTCACGTCCCTCGGGGTGACCAACGATGGAGCCTTCTACTACAACGTCGTCAAAGGGTTTCGGGATGCATTCATCGTCGATCTCGACTCCGGTGGAAAGCCGGCCGGGTCGCCCCGCCGGCTCGGAGACACTGTTGGAATGGACCGGCATCCGGTCTGGTCCGGCGACGGGACGAAGGTGGCTTTCGTCTCGTACCGCGGCAGCGGCGACCGGAAAAGGCCCAACCAGCCGATGTACGTGATCCGGGATCTGCAGACCGGCAGCGAACAGGTGGTCGATTCACCCGCGCGACCTGTGGGAGGGTTCTTCGCGCTGTCGTGGTCTCCGGACGAGAAATTCTTCGCCGTGAACGGCGTCGATTCTGCGGATCAACGTGCCCTCTATCTTGTTGAGGCGAAGAGCGGCCAGGCGGCTGTCGTTGCCCCTCATCCCGGACCGACGACTCCGGCCTGGTCAGCGGACGGGAACGTCCTCTACTACCCGGGAAGAAACGACAACCGGGCGACCATCGTCGCCTACGACCGCGCCACCGCCGAGCGGCGAATCGTCCATGCAACCGAGCTGGCGACGAACATCAACGCCCTCGCGGTGTCGCGCGATGGAGCGCACATCGCATTTCGTGAGCTCGAGCCGGATTACGAGAAAGAAGACCTGATTCAGATCGTCCCGGTGACCGGCGGCAAACCGCGGGAGATTCTCCGAGAGCCGGTTGAAGCGGCGAACGGCAACATCGCTGGCAACACCGGTCTGGCCTTTACCCCCGACGGCAGGTACGTTCTCTTTGGCCGGCGGGTTCCACCGGGAAGCGGAAACATCGAGTTGTGGCGCGTGTCGGTCGAAGGAGGAAAGGCCGAGCGGCTCGGACTGACCATGCCCCGTCTGACCGGGATCTCCGTTCACCCCGACGGCCGCCAGCTCGCCTTCACCGCCGGTGAAAACGTCGGTGAGCTATGGGTGCTCGAGAACTTCCTACCGCGGGAGAATCGATGAGCG
The DNA here is from genome assembly GCA_035525015.1 of Thermoanaerobaculia bacterium. Lineage (GTDB taxonomy): Bacteria > Acidobacteriota > Thermoanaerobaculia > Gp7-AA8 > Gp7-AA8 > DATLEX01. The sequence goes on from DATLFC010000065.1 coordinate 7,513, forward strand.
GCGCGGAAGGTGACGGCTTCACTGCGGGCGAACCGAAGTCGGAGTTGTGGGTGTTGCAGAACTTTCTCCCGGTGGGGAAAGGGCAATGACGGCTCTCACGGCTATAATCTCTCCCTCATTCTTCAGTGTGGCTCAGCTTGGATCCGTCGACTGTCCGCTTCGGTTCGTTCGAGATCCATCGCGGCGAGAAGCTCCTGCGCCGCGGTGGTGAGCTCGTTTCCCTTCCGCCCAAGGCCGTCGATACCCTGCTCCGCCTGATTGAGTCGCCCGGGCAGCTGGTCACGAAAGAGGAGTTGATCGCCGCCGTCTGGCCGGATGTGGTGGTCGAGGAGAACAACCTCACCCAGCAGATCTCCCTCCTCCGCAAGGTATTCGCGCCGGAGGCGAACGGCGAGGGCTGGATCCACACCGTTCCGAAACGAGGCTACTGGTTCACGGCGGCGATCGTGAAGCCGCTCGTGAAGACCGCCGCCGTCGTCGTCGACCACGCTCCGCTGCGCACTCGGGGACTCTTACTGCCGCTGGCCACGGTCATCGTGCTGGTCGGCCTCGGCGTCAGCGATGCCGTGGTCCAGCGGCTGTCGCACTCGCCGCAGCTTTCCGTCCGTCCCATCGCCACGATGCGCCGGTACCTCGGCACCGACGCCGATCCGCTGACGGTCGGCCGGGAGCTGAACGTCGATGGAGTCGTGGCGGGAACGATCCAGCGCGACGCGGACACCTATCGCGTCACGCTGGAGCTGATCGACGTCCGGACGAATCGTTCCCGCTGGACCGTGAAAGTCGAAGAGAGCGCCGCCGACCTGTTCCGGTTGCAGGACATGGTCGCCGAGGCGACGCTCCGCTCGATGCCGCAGAAGACCACCTCCGCCGCGGCGATCGTCCCTCCCTCACGGGTGCCGCTCCCCGCCGCACACGAAGCATTCCTGAAGGGCCGTTACTACTCGAGCCGCCGCACCGGGAACGACGTGGAGCTGGCGGTCGCCGAGCTGGAGCGCGCCGTCTCCCTCGATGACTCGTATGCGCCGGCCTGGGCGGCGCTGGCCGGCGCGCTCAACCTGCAGAGCCTGCACTTCGTCTCGGAGCCGGCCATCTCGTTTGCGCGCTCCCGCTCCGCGGCCCGTCAGGCCATCCTGCTCGACCCCGATCTGGCCGAGGGGCACGCCGCGCTCGGCTTCATCAGCTTCTATTACGATTGGAACTGGAGCGAGGGGGAGGCGTCGCTTCGCCGCGCCATCGAGCTCGGCCCGTCGAACGGAAATTACCGGCAGCTGCTCTCGAACCTCCTCATCGCCACGGGCAGAACGGAGGAGGCGATCGAACAAATGAAACGCGCGGTCGAGGCCGACCCCGCATCTCTCATGGTGCGGACCGTGCTCGGCCGCCAGTACGTGCTGGCGCGCGACTACGAGCGCGGTATCGAGATCCTCGAGGAGACTCTGGCGCTCGACAACACCTTCGCCGCCGCGCACGGCAATCTCGCGGTCGCCTATCTCGGCCTGGGGAGGATCGACGAAGCGAAGAGGTCGCTGCAGGAGCTTCTCCGCCGTAACCCCGGCCCACAGCAGCTTGCCTGGCTCGCCTACGCGGTCGCCGCCGGCGGAGATCGCGAGGGAGCCGAGCGACATCTCGTCGAAGCGCGGCAGGCCTCGAACAATGGTGCGTTCCCTCATTACGACGTCGCCGCGGTGTACGTCGCCCTCGGTGACTTCGACCGCGCCTTCGACCACCTCGGTGCAGCGAAGCGCCACCGCTACTCCGGCCTGGTCTGGATCCACGTCGACCGTCGCCTCGACCCCCTCCGCTCCCACCCCCGCTTCCAGAAGTTGGTGTCAGGTCTGTAAAAACAACTTCTCACCAGAATTAGATGGGTGAAAATGGTGAGAAGTTGTTTTTACAGACCTGACACCAACTTTACCAACTTGTTATGAAAGAGATGAAGGTGAAGGGGGGGCCGCTTCTGGCGCGGCTGGCGTTCGTCCGCGAGCAGCGGGGGGAGGAGGGGGTGCAGCGGGTGGTGGGGAGGCTGTCGCCGGAGGATCGGAAGACGGTGTCGCAGCTGCTGACGGGGAGCTGGTATCCGTTCGAGCTGAATGTCCGGATCGATCAGGCCGTGGCCGACGAGATGGGGATGGGCGAAAAGGTGTTCCTGCTGATGGGCGAAAAGTCGGCCGAGCAGAACCTGGCCGGGCCTCACCGCGCGCTCGTGGTCCCGGGCGACCCGCACGGCCTGCTTCGCCGTACGCCGCAGATCTATCAGATGTATTACGACACCGGCCGCCGCACCTACGAGCGGGTCAGCGACACGAAGGGCGTGATCCGCACCTTCGAGGCGAACATCGTCTCCCGGAACGATTGCCTGACGGTGGCCGGGTGGCACCGCAAAGCCATCGAGATCTGCGGCGGGAAGAACGCGCGCATCACCGAGACGCAGTGCCGCGCTCGCGGCGCGGAGATCTGTGAGTACGTCTGCGAGTGGAGCTGACGGCAGCGCCCCGGCAGGATTGCACAAGTTTCGTGACACTCGTCACTCTGCCCCGGACGCCCCGGCTTTATCCGTATTTGCGTGAGCACCACGCCTCTCTCCACCGGGGTCCGCGTTCTTCTGGTAGAAGATGACGCCCGTTCCGCCGCGGTGCTGCGCGAGCTCCTTTCGACATCCAGCTCTCCCCACTTCTCGATCGATCACGTGACCACGGCCGCCGCGGCCTGCGCCGCGGTGGCCGACAGCCGTCCCGATCTGGTCATCCTCGATCTGGGACTGCCCGATGCCAGGAATCTCGACGCACTCGGCGGTCTGCAGAGTGCCATCCACGAGGTCCCGGTCATCGTGCTCACCGGATCGGGCGATGCCACGCTCGCCGCCGCCGCGCTCCGCCGCGGCGCCGAGGATTACCTGCTCAAGGGATCGTTCGATTCGGAGTCGCTGCTGCGCTCGATCCGCTACGCGATCGAACGTCACCAGAGCGTCCGCGATCTCGCCCATATGACCAAACAGCTGGAGACGATGAACCGCGATCTGGAGCGGCTCTCGCTGATCGATCCCTTGACCGAGCTGCTCAACCGCCGCGGTCTGCAGCAGGCGGTCACCCGCGAGGTCCACCATGCCGAGGCCGGCCTCTCCGGTGCGGCGGTGATCGTTCTCGACCTCGACGACTTCAAAACGATCAACGAATCGCACGGAAGCAGTTGCCTGGAGAGCCTGGTGATGCTGCAGCCGGATATGATCAAGCTCGACAAGCGCTGCGTGATCGGCATCGAGTACGGCCAGGGCTACTTCTGGGGGAAGCCGGCCTGAGCATCGGAATTGAGAATTGAGAATGAAGGACGCGCGCGAAGCGCGCCACATCAATTCTCAATTCTTCATTCTCAATTCTCAATTCAAGATTCTGTTGAAAACAATTGAACGCCCCCTCCTTTCGTGAGCTGTTCGACTGCCGAGCTCCCGAGTCATCTCCCCTCGAGCTCGCCCCGCCAGCTCATGACGATGTTCAGCCGATTCACCACCTGATCCCCGACCCGCGCGTTCACCAGGAATCGCTCTCCATCCGCCGCGGCGTCGAAGACGTCGACTGCGATGAAGAGGTTCGTCACGGCCGGCCGGAAGAGAACGGCCGGCGCCGCGAACGAGAGCGTGGCGCCGCGCGTCACCGCCGACGCCATCAGCTCCAGACATCACCGGACAGGATGAGGATTGCAACGGCTCCGGTCAGACGGCGGGAGAAGCGTTTCAGGAAGCCTTCTCCGAAGGTGGGAAATACACGAGCCGTCTCGCCAAACGCCCGGTCGGGGCAAAGGATGCGCTGACCGACCAGGCAGCGGCCGACTTCGCCCGCCGCAACGGCTACGCCTACGTCGTCAACGGGGAAGTCGACGACTTCTACTCCGTCGCGGCGATGACCTTCCGTACCGATCGCGCCGCCGTTTCCACGCGGGTCATCCGCGCCAAGGATGGGGAAGTCGTCGCCTCCTACAGCAAACGCGGCA
>DATLFC010000078.1:0-5007 GCA_035525015.1 Thermoanaerobaculia bacterium
TCTTCGAACAGGGGCGAAAGGTTGACCAGAGCCGAGCGCGTCGCTGCCGTCGCCTCCGGCAGAAAGCGGATCACATAGGCGGAGACGAGCAGCGTGGCAGTCTGGTAGAGCGGAGGAGCCAGACGCGTGGCGGCCACCACGAGCGCCAGCGCCACGACGATTCCCGGAAGCGCGTAGCCGGCGAAGGTCAGTCGCTCCACGGCGATGGCCAGACGCTCCCGCCCCCGCACGGCCCAGAGCGCGATCGGCAGCGACACGATGACGCATACGACTGCCGCGGCGACCGAAACCATCAGTGAGTTCAAGCCCTCCCTCAAGGCAGGTTGGATCTTCGTTGTCTCCAGCGCGCGGATCGACCAGATCGCGATGGCCGCCAGCGGGACGACCACCGTGATCGCGGCGATGAGGGCTACAAATGTCACCGCCGCGGGTTTCCACGAACCAAGGTGGTGGGTAGCGGCCGGCCGTGCCGGACGCGTCCGTGACGCTACGGCTGTTCGCGCGATCGTCCATTCGAGCACGAGCACGAGCGTCGTCAGCACTGCCAGAACCGTCGCCAGAAGCGCCGCGACGGTGCGGTCGAACAGACCGCGGTAGGCGTCATAGATCGCGGTCGTGAACGTGTCGTAGCGGACGATCGACACCGCGCCGAAGTCCGACATCGTGTAGAGCACGATCATCAGCGACCCGGCGGCAAGGGGTGCGCGCAGCTGCGGGAGTACGACGCGCGTGAAAACCTGGAGCGGCCCGCGGCCGAGCGATCGCGCCGCTTCCTCGAGCAGCGGATCGAGGCCCTTCATCGCCGCGACCAGCAGCAGATAAAGATAGGGATACGAGAACAGGCCGAGCGCCAGAAGCGCCCCGGAGTATCCATAGGCGATCTCCGGGAACGGCGTGCCGGCCGCCGTCGCCAGCACGCCGCGAGGTCCCAGAATCGACACGATCGTGAACGCCGCGATGTAGGACGGGAACGCCAGCGGCAGCGCCCCCATCACCGCCCAGAAGCGCCGCAACGGAAGATCGCTCCGCGTCACCAGCCAGGAGTAGGGGAGCGCAATGGCGGTCGAAAGGATGAAAACTCCCCCCGCGATCGCCAGCGTCGAGCCGAGCAGCTCCACGGTCCGCCACGTCAGCAGATGGAGGCGCCATGCGTCCCTTCCCGCTTCCGCGGCGCGGACGAAGAGATAAATGAGAGGGATCGAGACGAAGATCGCCGCGGCGATCGCGCTGGCCTTCGTGAACGGCGAGACGCGGTTGCGCCGCGGCGTGCGGACCGCCGTCGCGATCGGCGGCGTCAGCGGGATCTCGCTCAATTCCTGCTCAGTCCGCTCGCATGGATCTTCGCCAGCGTCTCCGGCAGAACTTCCGCGACCCGCCCGAAGTCGATCTCTGGCGTGCGGAGGTCGGCCAGCGCCTGCAGATCCACCGGCGGCTTGACGCTCTCGACGAGCGGATACTCGAACGTCTGCGTCGCAAAGTAGTGCTGCGCCCCATCGCTGAGCAGGAATTTCACCAGCGCGAGAGCATCGGGATCCTGATCGAGCAGCGTCACGCCCGCGACATTGACGAAGCTCGATGCGTCGCCCGCGGGCATGAAGTAGTTCTCTACCGGAAGATCGGGCCGCTCCCTCTTCGCTTCCCAGACGTAGTAATGATTCACCAGTCCGAAATCGATCTCGCCGGCGGCGACGGCATCGACGATCGCGCTGTTCCGCGGATAGCGGCGCGGCCGCGCATCGACCATCGCAGCCAGCAGATTGTCGAGTGCCTCGGCTCCCTTCAGTGCCTGGTAGACCGCCATGTGCGCCTGAAACGAGGCATTCAGCGGCGCGACGCCCCACCGGTCGCGATAGCGGCGGCTGGCCACGTCGCCGAGCGATTGCGGCAACTGGCTGGTGCGGATCTTCCGCGGGTTGTAAACCACCGTGCGCGCGCGCCCCGAAACACCGACCCACGTCCATTGCGGGCCGACGAAACGCGCCGGCACGCGCGAGGTCACCTCTTCCGGAAGCGCGCGCGTGAGACCCGCTCTGGCGACGGCTCCCAGCGCGGCCGCGTCCTGCGAGAGGAACACGCCGGCCGGCGTCCGGCTCCCCTCCTCCAGCAGGGTCGCCGCCATCTCCGCCGTCTCGCCGTACCGTGTTTCGACCGCGATGCCTGTCTCGTCCGTGAACTGCCGGAGCAACGGGGCGATCAGCTTCTCACTCCGTCCGGAGTAGAGCACCACTTTCTGGTCCGACGCCGGAGACGTCGTGGTCGCGGTCCCCCTCGTCTGCGTAACGACTTCCGCTTCACGCTCACCGCAACCGAAAACGAAAAGAGCGACGAGCAGTACGGGAGAAAAACGATGCATGAAGGATCGCGATCCTAGAACTTCCAGGTGACTCCCGTCATCAGGGTACGAGGCATTCCGGGTCGGAGCCCGGCCGGGCGTCGCGCCGCCACGTACGTCTCATCGGTGAGGTTCCGCGCCTGCGCGAAGACCTCCAGCGTCGACAGGACGTCGTAGCCGAGGGTCAGATCGGTCGTGAAGTAGCTGTCCGTCCCGCTTCCCGCCTCGATCGCTCCGCGTCCCGGCACCGTTCGCATCGCCCCGTTCCAAGCCACCTGCGCATTCGCGTTCCAGCGGCCGCGGACGAGACCGGCCGTCAGCGCGAGCTGATGCTTCGGGACGTAGGGAACCTCGTCGCTCGCGGAAACCTCCGGCTCCCAGTCGGCGAACGACGTCTCGAAGCTGCTCCGGAACCTTGCCTCCGTCCAGGTGTAGGCGAGCCGGAACGGCATCGTCGCCGAGCCCCGCCGCAGTTCCCGATCGAGGGCCAGCTCCAGGCCGCGCACGTCCACTTCGCCGCCGTTGAACAGATCGCCGCTTCCAGTCCCGCCGCCCGACAGCGTGTCGCGGCCGAGCAGATTGCTGTAATCGCTGAAAAAGCCGACCACTTCGGTGTTGAGAACACCGCTGAGCAGGCGGAACCCTGCTTCGTAGTTGATGCTTTCTTCCGGGTCGCTCTCGGCATCCGCCCCTGCTCCCGGCGGGGCGAATCCCTTGTGGATACCGGCAAAGACGTTCACTGCCGGCGAGACTCTGTAGGCGACGCCGAGGCCGGGAATCAGAGCGTCGACGCTGTTGCTCGCGATGCGAAGGTTTGCGCCGGCTCGCTCCGGATCGGCGTTGCCGAAGTTGCGGACCTGAAAGTCGATCGACTCGAACCGCAGGCCCGGCGTGATCCTCCAGCGTCCGGCGCGGATCTCGTCCTGGATGAAGAACGCCGTCGCCTCCGCCACCGTCAGACGATTGGCGTTGCTGCCGGGAGTCCCACGGGTTACGAGGAACATGCGGCCGGCGCTCATGCCGTACCGGTCGTCTTCCTGGAACCGGTCCTCGCCGTCCTCGTGGTAGCGGACGCCGAATTCGAGATCGTGCGAGACGGCCCCGGTGGCGAAGCGCGTCGCCACCACCGACTGCACGCCCTGCGCGTAGTAATCGCGGCGGTTGTTTCGCACGCGCAGCGTTCCCGCGTCGTCCGCCTGGCCGCGGAGGATCGCAAGCGTTCCCGCGTGCTGCGCCGGCGAGTCGAGCACACCCGCGATCGAGAGGCCCGCGACCGTATCGAGCTTGTGCCAGTTGCGGAAGAAGTCGTTGCGATAGGCGGTGGTGGTGATGTCCCAGCCGGCATCGGGTGCGAGGAAGTGCGTCAACTGGATCTGCTCGTGTTCGGTGTCGATGACATCCATCTGCGAAGCCGCATAGCGGCGGAACGGCGTCGCGCGGAAGTCGGACTCCGTCAGACCGAGGTACGTCTCGTCGCCCTTCTGTTCAGTGCGGCCGAGCTTCAGCTCCAGCGCCTGCGAGAACCGCGCGCCGGCCCCGCTGTTCCAGCGGAGCTTGCCGAGGTAGTCGTTCAGCTCGAATCCCGTATCGCCGCCGCCGTCGAGCCGCTTGAACCCGTGGGTCGAATGCTGGAACGTCTCGAACATCCAGCCGAAGCGGGGCGTCGAGTCACCGATCACCAGCCGGCCGCGTACCGTCGCGTCATCGCCGTAGGAGAGCTGCACCCGCCCGCCGAAGTCGGAAGGAATGGACGTGGAGAGGAGGTTGAGCGCGCCGCCGGTTGTGTACGGCCCCTGCCTCACCGAGGTCGAGCCTTTGCGGACTTCGATTCCTTCCATCCGGCCGACGGTGGGGAAGTAGTAGGCGGCGGGAGCGGCGTACGGCGCGGGGGCGATGAGGACGCCGTCTTCGAGGAGCGTGATCTTCTGGCTTCGCTCCACCCCGGTGCCGCGCATCCCGATGTTGGGGCGAAGGCCGTAGCCATCCTCCTCCTGGATGTTGATGCCGGGCACCTGGCGGAGGACCCGGTGAATATCGGTGAACTTCTGCTGTTCGAGGACGGCCTCGGAGAGGTAGGTGGCCGATCCGGGTATCTCGCGGACCCGCTCCGGGCCGCCGGTGACAGTGAGGCGATCGAAGACGACGGGTGGGGGGGTGGCCGCCGCGGCGATCTGCTCCGGTTGGTCCTTCTGCTCCTCGACGGGAGGGGGTGGGTCCTGCGCCCCGAGTGGGAGAGCGGCGAGGAGAAGGAAGGGGAGGAGACGGAGCATGTCGGTGGAAGCCTCCAGGCGATGTTGTTACTGAGACTCAGTCTCAGCTAAGCCCGCCCATTCTGTCCCCCCGCCCGCCCCGTGTCAACCACCCGGAGTGCGGCGGCTCGCCGCCGCACCCCGCCCGCGCTTGACGCTAACTATCTTTTGATTTAATCGACTTCAAGATGTCAACGACTACGCCTACCCGAAGGACTTGAAGCGGCGTGATGGAGGGATCGTTTCCGACTGGAAATTGAATTACACGCGGTCCAGCTCGCGTTCATCGAGCTCCAGGTCGGGGCGCTCCGGGCCGTCGCCCGTCGCGCCGTCGTAGACCGCGCGCGCCCTCTTCCGGTCGAGGTGGGAGTAGACCGTCCCCTCCGGCTGCACGACCATGTTCGGGCCGTAGTCGCAGAGGTCGAG
>DATLFC010000090.1:0-3086 GCA_035525015.1 Thermoanaerobaculia bacterium
TCCGAGCGTGAGCGAGGAATCCGGGCGGGCGGTGGCAAGATGATCGTGCCACCCCGCCACCCGGATTCCTCGCTCACGCTCGGAATGACTTCTACTCTCCGATGTCTTCGTTCCAGAGCTGCGGGTGCTGCTCGATGAACGCGCGCATCAGTTCGATGCAGCGCTGGTCCTGGAGCACGTCCACCACGACACCACGCGAGCGGAGCAGCTCTTCTTCTCCCATGAAGTTGCGGTTCTCGCCGACGACCACGCGCGGAATCCCGTACAGGAGAATCGCCCCCGCGCACATCGAGCACGGCGACAGCGTCGTGTAGATCACCGATTCGCGATATGCCGATGCCGGAAGCCGGCCGGCGTTCTCCAGCGCATCCATCTCGCCGTGCAGGATCGCGCTCTCCTTCTGCACTCGCCGGTTGTGCCCCCGGCCCACGATCCGCCCCTCGTGCACGAGGACCGACCCGATGGGGATCCCTCCCACCGACAGCCCGGCCTCCGCCTCCGCAATGGCGGCGGCCATCAGCTCCTCAACTGAGCGCGGCGTAATCGTCATCCGAAAGCTCGACTCCTGCGGCGGCCACATTCTCCTCCAGGTGCTTCACCTGCGACGTTCCCGGGATCGGCAGCATCACCCGGCTCCGGCGGAGGAGCCAGGCCAGCGCCACCTGCGACGGCGTGGCGCCGATCTTCTTCGCTGCCCTGGTGAGCTTCCCGTCGTCGAGCTTCCCGACCTTCAGCGGATACCAGGGGATGAACCCGATCGACTCCCGCTCGCAGTAATCGACGACCTCTTCCCACTCCCGATCGGCGAAGTTGTAGCGGTTCTGCACGGAGACGACCGGAAAGACCTTCCGCGCCCGCTCGATCTCCTCGACCTTCACCTCGGAGAGCCCGGCGTGGCGGATCTTTCCCTCCCGCTGAAACTCCGCGATGGCGCCGAACTGCTCATCCTCCGGCACCTTCGGGTCGATGCGGTGGAGCTGCCACAGATCGATCCGCTCCAGGCGCAGCCGCTTCAGGCTCCCGTCGAGCTCCTCCCGAAGCCGCTCCGGCCGGCAGTTCACTTCCCATTTCCCCGGACCGCTTCGATCGAAGCCTCCCTTCGTGGCAATCACCAGACCCCTCGAATAGGGATGCAGCGCTTCGCCGATCAGCTCCTCGCTCACCTGCGGGCCGTACGACTCGGCGGTGTCGATGAAGTTGACGTCGAGCTCCACGGCCCGGCGCAGGACGGCCAGCGCTTCCTTCCGGTCCTTCGGCGGGCCCCAGACGCCGTCGCCGGTGATCCGCATGGCCCCGAATCCGAGCCGGTGCAGCGAGAGGTCGCCGCTAAGGGGGAAGGACCCGCTCTGCGAGGCGGAGATCATCTGTTTCGTCTTCATGCAATCTCGCGCTGCACGGTGAATGCCGCGTACGATTCTCCGCCGTGCACGCCGTCCGATTGTTTCACCATGGGAAACCACTCGTCGACTCGAAGGTCCCCGGCCCCAGGCCGGGACCGGACGAGATCGTCGTCGACATCCGCGCCGCCGGCATCTGTCACAGCGACGCGCATTACCGCGCCGACTTCGGGCGGGCCAGACTTCCGGTCACCCTGGGTCATGAGATCGCCGGGATCGTCGCGGAGGCAGGAGCGAACGTCGAGGCCGTCCATCGCGGCGACCGGGTGGCGCTGCACTATCTCGTCTCCTGCGGAAGATGCAATGACTGCCGCCGGTATGGCGAACAGTTCTGCGGGGAGGCCGAGATGCTGGGGAAGGATCGCGACGGCGGGTTCGCCGAGGCGATCGTGGTGCCGGCTGCGAATGCCATTGCGATCCCTGACGAGATCGCCTTCCCGGAGGCGGCGGTGATGATGTGCTCCACGGCCACGGCCTTTCACGCGCTCCGCCTGGCCGACGTCGGCAATGAGGACTCCGTTGCCATCCTCGGGTTCGGAGGTCTCGGGGCGTCGGCGGTGCAGCTTGCCGGAGTTTTCGGCGCCCGCGAGATCTACGCCGTGGACATCATCCGCGAGAAGCTCGAGCTCGCGGAGTCGTTCGGCGCGGCGCCGGTCGCGGCGAGCCGCGGCGGGATTCGCGACGCCCTGCTCGGGGCGACGGGAGGCCGCGGCGTCGACGTGGCCATCGATTTCACCGGCAGCGCCGCCGCGTGCGTCGACGCGCTGCGAAGCCTGGCCCCGGGCGGACGCCTGATGCTGGTGGCGATCAACTCCCGCGAGCTGGTCATCGATCCGTATGCCGACGTGCTGGCGAGGGAGCGGCGGATCGTCGGCTGCTCCGATCACACCCGTGAAGAACTGGTCGAGCTGATGGACCTGACGCGCCGCGGCGACATCGACCTCGCTCGGGTCATCACGCGGACCGTACCGCTCGAAGCGGCGGCGATCAACGACGTGCTGGACGACCTCCATCGAGGGACGACTCACCTGCGGAGCGTGGCGACGAGGGATCCTCGGAGCGCGTGAGCCACCAGCAGCCGAAGGCGATGGCGAACATCCCCGCCAGCCGGTAGGACCATTCCGCACCTCTCCAGAAGGCCTGCGCCGCACTCGAATAGTGCTCGTCGCTCCAGGGATTGGCGCGCGTGGCCCATCCACCGACTGCGCCATCGCCCGCAGCACGAATCCTGAAATCGCCAGGTGGGCCGTATCGAACCACTCCCGTCGATAGAGGAGAGACAGCTAGATGTTTTTCAGTGCTTCGCGCTTGCTCAGCGGCGAGAGCTCGGCGGCGTGCTCGCGGACGTAGCGCTGCACTTCCCTCGGGTTGGTCCAGGCGTACTGGCGGAGGGCCCAGCCGATCGCTTTGCGCAGGAAGAACTCCTTCGAGGCGAGGGAAGGGGCGATGCAGTCGTACAGGAGATCGAGGTCCGTCTCCTTCTTGAAGGTGTTCTGAGCGATGATCGACGTCCGCCGTTTCCAGAGGTCGTCACCCTTGCTCCATCGTCGCAGCGTCTTCTTCATCTTCGCAGGCTCATCGCGCAGCAGACAGGCGCCGACGCGATGGATGGCGACGACGTCGACCGTGTCCCACCAGGCGCCGCTCACGATCATCTCCTCGTACATCGGGAGCGCGTCGAGAGTCTGC
>DATLFC010000101.1:0-2844 GCA_035525015.1 Thermoanaerobaculia bacterium
GCACCGATCGCTCGATTCCAGACGAGTGTCAGCGGTGGCGGTGTGTCAGGCCTTCGAAGATCGCCCGCAGCCGCAGAAACACGTACGCGAAGTGGCCGCCGGCGATGTCTCTGCTGGCGTTGCCCATGTCCTCGTTGAGCAGCGCGGAAATCCGGCCGGCGCCTTTGTGGGCGCGCGCGACGAGGTAGCGGTTGCGGATGCGGAGCCGGAAGCCGGTCCGGGCCAGGCGGCCTGCGCTCGAGGAGCCGCGGTGCATGGCCAGCGGTTCCGGGACGAGCTTGAACTTCCAGCCGCGGGCCCGGAGGCGGGCGCACAGCTCGACGTCTTCGTAGTAGACGAAGAAATCGGGTCTGAGGATGGCCCCTTTGATCGCCGCCTCCTGCAGCGCGTGCGTCCGGAAGAGCGCGGCGGTGGCAGAGATGCCCCACGGCTGCGACATCTGCCGGAGCCTGGCCAGCGGCTGGCCGTGACCGATCTGCTGAAACGTCCCGTTCACGATGCCGATCCCGGCGCCGTCGACTGTGTTCTTGTCGCGAAGGTTCACACTCTGCGCGCCGGCGATCTTTCCTTCGCCGGACACGGCCGGCACCAGCTTCTCGATCCACTTCTCCGACAGCACGGCATCGTTGTTGATCCATCCGACGAACGGCGCCTTGACCTCGGGCATGGCCCGGTTGATCCCGCCGGTGAAGCCGAGGTTCGTGTCGTTGCGGATGATGGTGTAGGGGACGCTGAGGAGGTTCTGCGGAAGACGCTGGTAGACCGGGACGACCGAGCCGTTGTCGACGATGATCACCCGCGCCGGCTTCTGCGACTGCACGTCGATCGAATGGAGGCAGTTCGTCAGCGACTCGCCGCCGTCCCAGTCGAGCACGATCAGTTCGACGTCATTGCTCAATGGCCGGAATCCCCCGAGAAAAGGAATGGTACGCGATGCCGGATTATGATGCTGCCGCTGAGGAGGATTTATGTACGTCGACGGGTTTCTGCTGACCGTTCCGAAGAAGAAGATCGATGCGTATCGGCGCATCGCCCGCAAGGCGGGGAAGGTGTGGCGGGAGCACGGTGCCCTCGATTACGTCGAGTGCATCGGCGACGATCTGGCCATCAAGGGGGTGGCCTCGTTCCGGAAGACCCTGAAGGTGAAGCCGGGGGAGACGGTCGTCTTTTCGTGGATCGCCTACAAATCGAAGGCGCATCGCGACCGGGTGAATGCGAAAGCGATGAAGGATCCGCGACTGCAGATGGATACGAAGTCGATGCCGTTCGACGTCAAACGGATGAACTACGGCGGATTCAAGGTGCTCGTCCAGTGATGAGGCGACTGCTGGCCGTTCTGATGCTGGTCGCCGTACCGGCGGCCGTTCGGGCACAAGCCGTGGCGGAGATCGCCGTGCTGCCACGCCCGGTGAGCGTCGAGCCGAGCGAGGGATCGTTCACGCTCGGCCCCGAGACGCGCATCGTCGCCGATCCGGCGGCGCGGACGACGGCCGGGCAGCTCGCGTCGTGGCTCCGGCCGGCGACCGGGTATGCGCTGCCGGTCGAGCCATCGCAGCCCGGATCCAACGCGATTTACCTCGCCATCGACCCCTCGCTGGCCCGCCTCGGTGATGAGGGCTATCTCCTCGACGTCACGCCGCGCGGCGTCGCGATCCGCGCACGGCGCGAAGCGGGGCTCTTCTATGGTGCGCAGACGCTGCGGCAGCTCCTCCCTCCCGCAGTCTTCGCGGCCAGCCGGCAGAACGGGGTGGCCTGGACCGTTCCCGCCGTCCGCATCGAGGACCAGCCGCGCTTCCGCTGGCGCGGCGCGATGCTCGACGTGGCGCGGCATTTCGAGCCGAAGGAGTTCGTGCTCCGCTTCCTCGATCTGCTGGCGCTGCACAAGCTGAACACCTTTCACTGGCATCTGACCGAAGATCAGGGATGGCGCATCGAGATCCGGAAGTATCCGAGGCTGACCGAGGTCGGCGGGTGGCGGAAAGAGACGCGCATCGGCCATGAACGGTATGGGCGCGGCTTCGACAAGAAGCGGCATGGCGGTTTCTACACGCAGGACGAGATCCGCGAGGTCGTCGAGTACGCGCGGCAGCGCCACATCACCGTCGTGCCGGAGATCGAGATGCCCGGGCATGCGCAGGCGGCCATCGCCGCCTATCCGGAGCTCGGCGTCACCGGGAAGCCGCTCGAGGTGTGGACCCGCTGGGGTGTGAACCCGAACATCTTCAATCCGAGCGAGAAGACCATCCTGTTCCTGCAGGATGTCCTGACCGAGGTGCTGGAGCTTTTCCCGAGCGAGTTCATCCACATCGGCGGCGACGAGGCGGTGAAGGATCAGTGGAAGGCGAGCGCCGAGGTGCAGGCGCGGATCAAAGAGCTCGGCCTGAAGGACGAGCACGAGATGCAGAGCTGGTTCATCCGGCGCATGGACAGCTTTCTGGCCTCGAAGGGGCGGCGGCTCATCGGCTGGGACGAGATCCTCGAGGGAGGGCTCGCGCCCGGCGCGACGGTGATGTCGTGGCGCGGCGTCGACGGAGGGATCACGGCGGCGAAGGCGGGACACGACGTCGTCATGGCTCCGACCTCACACGTCTATCTCGACTACGCGCAGGCGAAGGAGCCGGGCGAGCCGCTGAACATCGGCGGATTCCTTCCGCTGGAGAATGTCTATTCATTCGAGCCGGTCCCCGCCGACCTCACCGCCGTGGAAGCGCGGCACGTTCTCGGCGCGCAGGGGAACATCTGGACCGAGTACATTCCCTCTCCGGGCCACGTCGAATACATGGCCTTTCCCCGTCTGGTCGCGCTGTCGGAAGTGACCTGGACTCCGGCAGCCCGCAAGGACTA
>DATLFC010000115.1:0-20854 GCA_035525015.1 Thermoanaerobaculia bacterium
GATCGTGATCTGCGACGAGGGCGACGAAGAAATGAAGAAGCTCGCCGACGACGTGATCGAGATCCCCTGGACGATCGAGCCGCTGCAGCCGATCCTCGCGGTGATCCCGCAGCAGCTGCTGGCGTACTACATCGCGCTCCGCCGCGGATGCGACGTCGACCAGCCGCGCAACCTGGCCAAGAGCGTCACGGTCGAGTAATCATACCGAGTGGCCTGGCTCGACCGCATCCCGTACGCCCTCCTGGTGCCGCTCGCGGTGATCTTCGCACTCATTCCGTTCGGCGCCCCTCACCTGCTCGAGAAGCTGCGGATGCTTTTCGACGGCACGCTGCGCCGCCCGCTGGACTGGTTCGACCTGATCATGCACGGCGCGCCGCTGCTGCTGCTGGCGATCAAGCTGATCCGTTCCGCGAAACGTTTCGTCCCACCCTCGTGACGCGCCCGCTCCATCACATCAGGCAGGGTCGCGTCAGGGACGCGGAGTTGCCGTTGGCGCACAACGTGGGCGCAGGTCACGATGCCGGCATTTTTCCCAGGATGTACTCGACCATGGCGTGTGCCAGCTCGCTCTCGCCCATGAAGACCATCCCGAGATTCTCCTTCCGCAGCAAATCGGCTTCGTCCTCGCTGTACGTGCGCAGAACGATCGAGACCGGAGGATTGAGCATGCGCGACACCTCGACCATCCGGCGCACCCCGACCGTGTCGGAAGTGGCCACGACCAGCATCCGGGCTCGAGCGATATGCGCCTGGATGAGCACCGCCGGGTCGGCCGCGTCACCCGTCACCGCCGGGATGTTCTGCAACCGCAGGCGCTCGACGATCTCGCGATTCTGCTCGGCGACGACGTAAGGGATTCTTCGTTCGGTGAGCGTTGCGGCGATGCGCCTTCCCACGCGGCCGAATCCGACGAGAACCACATGACCGGACAGAAGCCTCTGATCGGTGCTCATCGGCAGTTCGGCGAGCGGATCGGGACTCCTGGCAAACCTCCGCGCCAGCTCCGAGCGGGCCAGCATCCACTGCCGGGCCGGCTCCATCGCCGCGAAAACGAGCGGATTGAGAGCGATGGAAATCAGGGCGCCGGCGAGAATGAGGCTTTGTCCTTCGACGGGAAGCAGCCCGTAGGCCACGCCGAGCCCGGCCAGGATGAAGGAGAACTCTCCGATCTGCGCCAGGCTCGCCCCGACCGTCAGCGCCGTGTTCAGCGGATAGCGGAACGCCAGTACCAGCGCGATGGCCGCGAAGGTCTTGCCGAAGATGATGATCATCGCCACCGTCAGCACCTCAAACGGCCTGTGAATGACGATCATCGGCTCGAACAACATTCCGACGGAGACGAAGAAGAGCACCGAGAAGGCATCGCGCAACGGGAGCGACTCTTCGGCAGCGCGGTGGCTCAACGCCGACTCGCGCATCATCATCCCGGCAAAGAAAGCACCCAGCGCGAACGACACGCCGAAAAGCGCCGCGGCACCGTACGCCACACCGACCGCCGCGGCAATGACGCAGAGTGTGAACAACTCCCGCGATCCGGTCCTGGCCACCAGCCAGAGAACGCGCGGGAAAAGGCGGCGCCCGATCACCAGCATCAGGACGACGAACGCGCCGACCTTCGCGAACGTCAGCGCGGCGGTCACCAGAAGGCTCTCCTGCGCCGTCACCACATCGCTTCTTCCCCCGAACACTCCCGCCAGCGGAGGAAGAAGAACGAGCACCAGGACCATGACCAGGTCTTCGACGATGAGCCAGCCGATGGCGATCCGCCCATTCACCGAATCGAGGACGCCGCGGGTCTCCAGAGCCCGCAGCAGAACCACCGTGCTGGCGACGGAGAGAGCCAGGCCGAACACCAGCGCCCCGCCCAGGCTCCAGCCCCAGTACAGGGCGACCAGCGTTCCCATCGTCGTGGCGACGGCGATCTGCACGATCGCTCCCGGCAGGGCGATCTTCCGCACCGATCCGAGGTCCTCGATCGAGAAGTGGAGACCGACGCCGAACATCAGCAGCATGACGCCGATCTCGGCGAGCTGCGCCGCCATCTCGACATCGGCGACCACGCCCGGCGTGTGAGGCCCGACGATGATGCCTGCCACGAGGTAGCCGATGAGCGGCGGCATCCTCAGTCGCGCCGCGACGAAACCGACGATCAGCGCAAGGCCGAGACCGAGCGCGATCGTGGTGATGAGTGCAACGTCGTGCGGCATCGCGCCGGCATGTTAGCGCGCGATCCAGCCGCCGCCGAGGCAGAGGTCGTCCTGGTAGAAGACGACGGCCTGGCCGGGGGCGACGCCGCGCAGCTTGTGCACGAAGGAGACGCGGGCGCGGCCGTCACCGAGAGGCGTCACGGTCGCCGCCGCATCGGCCATCCGCGAGCGGACGCGCGCCTGCACTTCCACCGGGCCCTCCGGTACCTGCCCGCTGATCCAGTGCACACGCTCGGCGACGAGCTCGCTCCGTTCCAGCGCCGACGACGGACCGATCGTGACGCGCCGCGTGAACGGGTTCACGTCGACCACGTACGTCCGCTCCGCCGCACCGCCGACCTGCAGTCCGCGACGCTGTCCGATCGTGAAGTGGTAGTAGCCGTCGTGCTTCCCGACCACGTTCCCCTCCATGTCGACGATCTCTCCTGCCGCACTCCCCGGCTCGATGCCGGACTCGCGCTCCACGATCGCGCCGTAGCCGTCCTTCTGCGGGACGAAGCAGATCTCGTACGACTCCTTCTTCCGCGCCACGTTGAGCCCAGCCTCCTCGGCGATCTGCCGCACCTCCGGCTTAGTCAGCTCGCCGAGAGGAAACAGCGCTTCGCGGAGCTGCTCCTGCGAGAGCTCGAAAAGGAAGTAGGTTTGATCCTTCGCCAGGTCGCGGGCCTTCCGCAGCTCGAACGCCCCGGCGCGATCGGCGGTAATCCGGGCGTAGTGGCCGGTGGCGATTTTCTCCGCGCCGATGGCCAGCGCCTTCTGATGAAAGAGGTCGAACTTGACGTGCGTGTTGCAGAGGACGCAGGGGCTCGGTGTGACGCCGCTCAGATATCCCTGGACGAAGGGGGTGATCACCTTCTCGTGAAAATTCGACTCGAGATTGAGCGTGAAGTGTGGAATCTCGAGCTTCCAGGCCACACGACGGGCGTCTGCCAGATCATCGATCGTGCAGCAGCCTCCGTAGGTCGAATCGGCGGCGGCGAGGTTGTCGTACATCTGCATCGAGAGCCCGACGACCTCGTGCCCCTGCGACTTGAGGAGGTGGGCGGCGGTCGAGGAATCGACCCCGCCCGACATGGCCACGGCGACCTTCACGACGTGGGAGGACGTTGCGGGGACGGTCAGAATTCCAGTCGGGTACCCGATGTGCATCCCGTTCTCGGCCGTGGGCGGCTCCGAGTCTGGTGTAGAGGGGAAACGTCCGTTCCGGGTCCTGGTGGTGGATGACGATGCCAGCATCCGGCGGATGATCGTGGCGGCACTCCGCCGCGGTCCTTACGAGTTTTTCGAGGCGCAGAACGGGAAGGAAGGGCTCGATCTGATGCGGAGCGAGCGTCCCGACGTCGTGGTCCTCGACCTGATGATGCCGGTCGTGTCGGGGTGGGATGTGCTGCGGGAGCGGCAGGCGCATCCCGAGCTGCAGACCATCCCGGTGATCCTCATCAGCGCCAATCGCGACCCGGAGATCGCCAGCGCGGTCGACCAGGGAGTCTGCGCGTTCCTGCCGAAGCCGTTCGACATCGGGGCGCTCTCGGCGCTGGTGCAGAGCTGCGTGGGAACGGAGGGCGGCGCCGCTTAGCGCGCCAGGTCCTGCGCGTCGATGACGGCGATGGCGGCCATGTTGACGATGTCGTTGACGTCGACGCCGCGCTGCAGGACGTGGACCGGTTTCGACATCCCCTGCAGGATCGGCCCGATCACTTCCGCGCTGGCCAGCCGCCACAGGAGCTTGTAGGCGGCGTTCGCCGCGTCGAGGTTGGCGAAGACGAGGACGTTGGCGTCGCCCTGGATCGAGCTCCAGGGGTAATCCTGCTGCGCGATCGATGGCTCGACGGCGGTATCGGCCTGCATCTCCCCTTCGACGATCAGCTCCGGGTGGTTCTTCTTCAGGATCTGCACCGCGTCGCGCACCTTCTCCGCGTCGGGATGCTGCGTCGAGCCGAAGTTCGAGAACGAGATCATGGCCACGCGGGGCTCGAGGTTGAAACGCCGCGCCGTCTCGGCGGTGAGCACGGCGATCTCCGCCATCTGCTCCGCGGTCGGATTGATGTTCACCGTCGTGTCGGCGAGAACGATCATCCGTCCCTTGAACATCAGCAGGTACGCGCCGGAAACGAACTTCACGTTCGGGCGGGTGCGGAGGACCTGCAGCGCCGGGCGGATCGTGGCCGGATAGTAGGCGCGCAGCCCGGCGATGACCCCGTCGGCGTCGCCGCCGTTCACCATCATCATGGCGTAGTAGTTCCGGCTGTTCAGGATGCGGCGCGCGTCGGGGAGCGTGATGCCGCGGCGGCGGCGCATCTCCGTAAAGCGCTCTGCATACTCCTCGCCCTTCGATGAGTCGGTGATGTCGATGATGGTGATCTTCGCGTCGTCGATGTTGTACTTGCGGAGCAGCGGCGCGATCACCTCGCGGCGGACCAGGAGAATGGGATGCGCCAGGCCCTCCTCGATGAGAATCTTCGCGGCGCGGATGATCTTCTCCTGATCGCCCTCGGGAAAAACGATGCGCTTGGGGTTTTCCCGCGCGCGGGCGTAGATGTCGTACATGAGGCCGCGTGAACGGCCCAGCATCTGCTCGAGTTTGCGCCGGTAGGCGTCGTAATCTTCGATCGGCTCCTGCGCCACCCCCGTCTCGGCCGCGGCGCGGGCTACCGCCACCGGCACGCTCAGCAGCACCCGGTAGTCGAACGGCTTCGGAATGAGGTACTCGCGGCCGAACGCGAGCCGCTCCTGCGAATAGGCCCGCAGCACGGAGTCGGGAACGTCCTCCTTCGCCAGATCCGCCAGTGCCTTCGACGCCGCGAGCTTCATCTCGTCGTTGATCTGCGTGGCCCGGCAGTCGAGCGCGCCGCGGAAGATGAACGGAAAGCCGAGGACGTTGTTGACCTGATTCGGGAAATCGGAGCGGCCGGTGCCCATGATCAGATCGGAGCGCGCTGCCACCGCCTCGTCGTAGCCGATCTCCGGATCGGGATTGGCCATGGCAAAGATGATCGGGTCGCCGGCCATCTTCTTCACCATCTCCGGCGTGACGATCCCTCCCGCCGAAAGGCCGATGAATACGTCGGCGCCCTCGAGCGCCTCGGCCAGCGTCCTCTTCTTCGTCTCCGCCGCGAACTCTTCCTTGTATGGAGTCATGTCCTCGGTGCGCCCTTTGTAGATCACGCCATGCCGGTCGGTGAGGATGACGTTCTTCGGGTTCAGCCCGAGCTTGATGTAGAGCCGCAGACAGGCCATCGCCGCGGCGCCGGCGCCGGCGATGACCAACTTCACCTTGCCGACCTTCTTGCCGGCCACCTCCAGCGCGTTCATCAGCGCGGCGGCGGAGATGATCGCCGTCCCATGCTGATCGTCATGGAAGACGGGGATCTTCATCTCCTTCTTCAGCCGCTCCTCGATCTCGAAGCAGGCGGGGGCGGCGATGTCCTCGAGGTTGATCCCGCCGAAGGTCGGCTCCAGCAGCCTCACGCAGCGGATGAGCTCCTCGGTATCTGTGGTGTCGATCTCGATGTCGAAGACGTCGATGTCGGCGAAGCGCTTGAAGAGAACGCCCTTCCCTTCCATCACCGGCTTGCCGGCGGAGGCGCCGATGTTGCCGAGCCCGAGCACGGCCGTGCCGTTCGTGATGACCGCTACCAGGTTGCCGCGAGCCGTGTACTTGTAGACCGCTGCCGGATCGCGCGCGATCTCCAGGCACGGCTTCGCGACGCCGGGCGTGTAGGCGAGCGAGAGGTCGCGCTGCGTCGCCGTCGGTTTCGTCGGGACGACCTCGATCTTTCCCGGCCTGCCGCTGGAGTGGTACTCGAGCGCGTCGTCGCGGTTGTCAGCCATTCGGCGCGGAGTCTACAACAGGGCTCGTCGATGTCATCCTGAGCGCCGCAGAGCGCGAAGGATCCCCCTCAGGCCGGGAGATCCTTCGCCGTCTTCCCGGCTCAGGATGACACTGCTGCTCTTAGCTTGCTTTCCTCTTCCGCGTCGTCACGTCCTCCCGTGATCCGCTCGCTTGAACGGTAGCGGGGGGGGCGGGGCGGTTGCGGTTGCGCCGGTTGTCCCACGCCACGACGACGGCGGGAACGATGTAGAGCGTGGAGTAGGTCCCGGAGATGACGCCGATGGTGAGGATCCAGGCGAAACTGCGGATCACCTCGCCGCCGAACAGGAGCAGCGAGACGAGGACGACCAGCACGGTCGCGCTGGTCAGCACGGTGCGGGAGAGCGTGTCGTTGATGGCCCTGTTGACGTGCTGCCCGAGGGTCATCGACTGCTTGAGGCGGCGCTTGTTCTCACGCACGCGGTCGTACATGACGACCGTGTCGTTGATCGAGTAACCGATGAGGGTGAGCAGCGCCGCGACGACGTTCAGCGAGAACTCGAGGTTCATGAGAAGCATGAACGTCAGGGCGATCAGGACGTCGTGAATGATGCAGACGAGGGCCGACGTACCGAAGACGAGGCCGCCCTCGAAGCGGATGGCGATGTAGATGGCCATCGCCAGCGAAGCCAGGATGATCGCCCACATGGCCTTGGCCTGCAGCTCCGCGCCAACCTGCGGTCCGACCGTCTCCTGGCTCAGCAGATTGAAGCGGCCGACGTAGGCCTGCTCGTTCAACACCTGCGCGGCAGCGGCGGAAACGCCCGGCACGCCCGTGATCTGCTGCATGGAGGTGAAGACGCCGAGCTCCGAGCGGTGGTCGATGATCCGCCTGGCCAGCGCCTCGTAATGCTGCACCGCGGCGGGGTTCGTGCCGCGATTGTCGGGATCGGCCTGCTGCAGGACTGAGGCGAGACGGTCGGTGCCGTGATAGTTGAGATCGAGCTTCTCTCCCCCTTCCGGATTCAGCCGGGCGTGGAGATTACTGACGATCTCGCCGGCATAGTCGCCTTCCTGCTGCTGCTGCGGAAGACGGATGAGCACCGAGCTCTCATCAGCCGGTCCGTACTGCTGGATGACGGCGGCCGGCAGCTCCGACCGCAGCTCGCCGATCGGCGGAGCGGCCGTGAAGCGCAGAACGATGTTGGCGCCGCCGCTGAAGTCGATGCCGAGGTTCGGTCCCTTCGTGAAGAAGAGGAAAGCGCCGAAGCCGATGATCAGCAGCGAGAGGATGACGGCGTGAATCCGCCACCGGACGAAGTCGAAATTGGTGTTTACGAAAATCTGCATGGTGGTCTCCTCGCCCTCAGATGCTTATCGCCTGCGGGCGGTCGGCCGGCTTGTATGTGATGTCGAAGATCATCCGCGACACGAAGAAGGCCGTGAACACGGAAGCTGCAAGGCCGATGAGCAGCGTCACGGCGAAGCCCTTGATCGGGCCCGTTCCGAACTGGAACAGGAAGAGCGCCGCGATGACCGTCGTCAGGTGCGTGTCGATGATCGTTCCGAAGGCCCGGGTGAAGCCGTTTTCGATTGCCGCGCGCACGGTTTTCCCCTCCCGCAGCTCCTCGCGGATACGCTCGAACACCAGCACGTTCGTGTCGACGGCCATGCCGAGCGTCAGGATGATGCCGGCGATGCCGGGCAGCGTCAGCGTGGCCTTGAAGAAGGCCAGCATCCCCAGAAGGATCACCAGATTGAGGAGCAGCGCCAGAACGGCGTTGATCCCCGCTCCCTTGTAGTAGGCGATGATCACCACCACGAGCGCGGCGAATCCGATGATCGTGGCCCTGACGCCCTGACGGATCGAGTCGCGGCCGAGCGAGGGACCGACCGTCCGCTCCTCGAGCGTCGTCAGCGACGCCGGGAGGGAGCCGCTGCGCAGCACCAGCGCCAGATCGGCGGCCTGCTGCTGAGTGAAGCTTCCTTCGATCACGCCCTCGCCTTCGATCCGGCTGTTGAT
Source organism: Thermoanaerobaculia bacterium (assembly GCA_035525015.1). Classification (GTDB taxonomy): domain Bacteria; phylum Acidobacteriota; class Thermoanaerobaculia; order Gp7-AA8; family Gp7-AA8; genus DATLEX01. Next base: position 8,042 of record DATLFC010000115.1, read on the forward strand.
GACCGGCGCGGAGACGATGCGGTTGTCGAGCACGATCGCCAGCTGGCGCCGGACATTGTTCCCCGTCAGGTCGGCGAATTTCGGCGTCCCTTCCGGCGTCAGGGAGAAGCCGATGACCGGCTCGCCGAGACGCCCCTTCTGGACACGGGCGTTCTTGAGATCGCGTCCGCTGACCGGAACGCTCTTGCGGACGGCGTAGTACTGCACGCCGGCGGCGCGGCCGAGCTCGTCCTCTCGCGTCCCCTGGAGGATGTCGACCTCGTTTCGCACGTTCGCCGGCAGCGATGCCGAGACCGCCTCGGCCGTCTCGGACGCGCTCCCTTCCACGATCCGGAATTGCAGCTGCGCGGTGGTGCGGATGATGTCCTTCACGCGCGCCGGATCATCGACGCCGGGGAGCTGGATGACGATGCGCTCCTCACCCTGCGGAGCGATGACCGGCTCGGTGACGCCGAGGGCGTTGACGCGGTTGTCAATCGTCTCGACAGCCTGCGCGACCGTGTCGCGGCGGAGCTGGGCGACGGAGGCATTGCTCATCCGGAGGACGAGCGACTCGTCGGCGCCGCGGGACTGCTCGAATTGCCCGAGGTAGTCGTTGGCGATGCGCTCGTAATCGGCGACTCCGATGCCCTGCGGGGGCGCTATGGCGAACGACGCGTCGTTGATCCGCCGGATCGCCGGCGTCGGCACGTTGTTCCGCGCCGCCTGCGACCTGACCGTCTCGATGGCCTGATCGACCTCGAGCTTGACGGCCTCATGGATGTTCACCTGCATCACCAGGTGCGTGCCGCCTTTGAGGTCGAGCCCGCGCCGGATCGGCTCGGGATTCCTGCTGGTGGGGATGATGGCGAAGATGAACACAGCCAGAACGCCGACGATCAACGCCACCTTCCACGCGATATTTCGATTCAAGGTTTTCCCCTTACTCGGCTTCTGCCGTCAGAATCTCGGCCACGGCAGAACGCGCGACCTTGAGCTTTACATTCTCGGCAACCTTCAAATACACAACTCGGTCCTCAACGCCCTGGATCGTCCCGTAAATCCCGCTCGTGGTCAGCACCCGGTCCCCCTTCTTCAGGGCGGCCAGCATCTCCTGGGTCTTCCGCCGCTGCCTGTTCGCGGGGGCGATCACGATGAAGTAGAACACCAGGCCGATTGCCAGGATCGGCAGGAGGTTGGCGATGAGCGCGCTGGTGGCGTTCCCGCCCTGCTGCAGGAGTGCTATGACATGCATCGGATCTCTCTCTTGCAGGCCGCCGCTGGCTCAAACGTCAACGCCGCTTGCGGCCCGCGTCAGGTACGCCTCGCGGAAGGACCTGAACGAATTGGACGCAACAGCCTGCCGGATGGACCGCATCAAGTCAAGGTAGAACGTGAGGTTGTGGATGGTGTTGTAGACGGACGCGGCTATTTCCCCGCTGACGTACAGGTGCCGCAGGTACGCCCGCGACACCGTCCGGCAGGCCGTGCAGGAGCAGTTCGGGTCGAGCGGCCCCTCGTCCGCGGCGAACCGGGCGTTCTTGATGGCGATCTTCCCCTCGCTGGTGAAGAGCGTACCGTTCCGGGCATTCCGCGTCGGCATGACGCAGTCGAACATGTCGATCCCGGCTGCCACCCCCTCCACCAGATCCTCGGGCGTGCCGACGCCCATCAGGTAGCGGGGTCTGGCGGCCGGCATCAGGGGGGCGGTGAACTGCATGACCTCGAGCATCTCCTCTTTCGGCTCGCCGACGGAGAGGCCACCGATGGCGGCGCCGTCGAAGGGCATCGAGCCGATCTCTTCGGCGCTCCGTTTGCGGAGGTCTTTATGAATCCCGCCCTGGATGATGCCGAAGAGCGCCGGTGAGGACCCCCGCGCCCCGAAGGAGTCGCGACCCTGGAGACTGCGGCGGGCCCAGCGGTGGGTCAACTCCATCGACGCTTCGACCTCCGAGCGTGAGCCGCCGTAGGGAGGGCATTCGTCGAAGGCCATGGCGATGTCGACGCCCAGGCGGCTCTGGATCTCGATCGAGCGCTCCGGCGAGAGAAAGTGGAGCGAACCGTCGATGTGACTCCGGAACTCGACGCCCTCTTCCCGGATCTTGCGGATCGCGGCGAGCGAGAAGACCTGGTAGCCCCCCGAATCGGAGAGCACCGCGCCGTTCCATCCCATGAAGCGATGGACGCCGCCGAGCTGCTCGATCAGCTCGACGCCGGGGCGGAGCATCAGGTGATAGGTGTTGTTGAGGATGATCTCGGGACCGAGCCGCGCGAGCTGTTCCGTGGTGAGGCTCTTGACCGACCCCGCGGTGCCGACCGGCATGAAAACCGGCGTCTGGATCGTGCCGTGCGCGGTGCGGATCTCACCCCGGCGCGCCGCGCCGTCGGTGTGAAGAAGACGAAAGAATGTCATTCCGAGCGTAATGTCATTCCGAGCGTAGCGAGGAATCCGGACGGGCGGCGGGGCAAGGGTCGATCCGCGAGCCGCCACCCGCCCGGATCCCTCGCTCCGCTCGGGATGACATTACTGAATCTTCATCTGCTCGACCTTGACGGACGGCGGCAGCGCGATGGTGAAGCGGGCCTGCTCGATGGGCTGGTTCAGCCTCACGTTTTCGAAGGTATAGCGGGTGACGTCGCCGTCGGCTTCGACGTACTCGAACTTCGTGGTGAGGTAGGTGGTCCGGTCGATCCAGATCTTGATGCGCCTGACGCGCTTCTCGACTGCGCGGTTCTTCGGCGTCAGATCGAGAATCCAGGTCGGGCTGGAGGCGGTGTCGGTGAACGTGAAATCGAAATAGCGCTCGAGCTCGTCGATCGCACCCGACGCCCCCATGTATTTGAAGATCCGGTCCTCGAACCTGCTGATGTCGATGGTCTCGGCCTTCTTCAGGTCGGGGTAGTACGTGGTCATCATCCCGTCGCTGATCAGCATCTGCACCCGTTTCGGCGAGTCGTACGTCCAGAGAACATGGTTCGGCTTCGAGAAGGCGAACGTGCCGGTGGAAACCTCGGGAGCGGCCAGAAGCGCCATCTCCTTCTCCTGAAGGAACGAGGCCTGGAGCGTCCTCGTGTTCTTCTGCTGTTCCTGAACCTTCTTCACCACGGTCTCGAGCGTGATGGCGGCCGGTTTTCGGGCTGCGGAGAGGGGGAGGGCAACGGCGGCCGCGCAAAGCGCCGCCAGGAGGGTTCGGGATGTAGCCATGGGGGGCCCAACGGGATGCGGGGTGGTGAAAATTTCGGAGAATCCGCTGGTCGGTGGGCCGTTGCGTGGGTCGTTGGTTGTTGGTCGTTGGTCGTTGGTCGTGCCGTGGGGGTGGGGGGACGACCAACGACCAACGGCAAACGACCAACGTTTTCCCGCAAGTCGTTGTATACTCAATAAGAAACGCTGAGGTTTGCATATGAGAAGACTATGGATGGGTGTGGCGCTGATCCTCATGGCGCATGCGGCCTTCGCAGCAGTTCAATACGAGTTCATCCAGACGAGCCGGTCCGACGCCGACGGCATGCCGCCGATGAACATGAGCGCCAAGGCCGTCATCGACGGACCGCGGTCGCGGGTCGACTTCCTCTCCGGCAACGCCTACCCGCCGGGGACATACGTCATCTCGACCGATGGAGCGCGGAAACTCCGCTTCGTCGATCCCGGTCAGAAGACTTACACCGAGGTGAACACGATGACGATCGCCAGCGCGATCGGCATGAACAACATCAAGGTGGAGAACCTCGAGAGCTCGGTGGCGCGCCTCGACGACCAGCAGATGATCGCCGGCATCCCCACCGACCACTACAAGCTCTCGCTCACGTTCGACGTGACGGTGATCTTCAGCGGACGGCCGCTGAGGCAGCACTTCCGCGCCGAAATCGACAAGTGGACGACGTCGCGGTTCGGCGACGTCACGAGCGCGCTGGCCAGCGCGACTCTCGAGACCGGCAACCAGCAGATCGACGAGCTCATCGCGGCCGAGACGACGAAGATCAGCGGCTTTCCCCTCAAGCAATCCGTCAGGATCACCGCCATGAACGCGCTGATGGACAAGCAGCGCCCCGGCAAGTCGAAGTTGTCGATCCCCACCTCGACGACACTGACACGCGAGATCACCATCACCTCCATCCGCGAGACGAAGGGCGTGGAGGAAGCGCTTTTCGCGATTCCGGCCGGCTACACGCGCGCCGAGTTCGCGGAGCGGATGCCGAAATCGCAGACGCAGGTCCTGACCTTCGAGCCACAGAGCGACTGATCGCGGTGTTACCATCCGGCTGAAGCCGGTTCCCCGTTCGTCATGGTGAAAAAGCGAAGGAAACGTGGGTTGGTCCGCCGCAGGCGCGTATTCATGGCGGCCGCACTCCCGCTGGCGATTCCGTTGCTGTTCAGCGCCATCCGGACCGAGCCCCTGGCCTCTTCCACGACCGACGCCGCGCTGATCGCTCCCGACCTCCGCTACGAAGAGCTGCGCGTCATCGCCCCCGCCGACCTTCCCGAGCACTCGTTCCTGCTCACCTTCGAGCCGAACGACACGCTCGATCGCATCTTCACCGCCGGCGGGCTCTCGAGGCGCGACGGCGCCCTGCTGACGCGCGACTTCGCGCAGCTGATCGACGTGCGCCGGATTCAACCGGGGCATCTCGTCCGTTTTCATCGCGCCCGCAACGGCCAGATCGACGCGGTGCAGATGCGGCTGAGCGGATGGGGCGACATCAACGCGCTGCGCCAGCCGGACGGGAGCTTCCAGGTCACCCACCGAAAGGCCGACCTGCGCTCGGTCATGACGACCATCTCCGCTTCGATCGACAGCTCGCTCTACGAGGCGGTCCGTTCCGCGGGTGAGGATCCACCTCTGGTGCAGCAGCTCGCCGACATCTTCCAGTGGGACATCGATTTCTTCTCGCTGCAGAAGGGCGACACCTTCACCGCCGTGGTGGAGAAAAAGTACGCGGGAAGCGACGCAATCGGTTACGGCCCGGTCCTGGCGGCACGCTTCGTCCACGCCGGCAACACGTACGAGGCGTTCCGGCACGAGAGGGCCGACGGCCGCGCCGGCTACTACACGGCCGAGGCGACGCCGGTGCGGAAGCAGTTCCTCCGCGCGCCGCTCCATTTCACGCGCATCACATCGGGATTCACGAAACGGCGCTTCCATCCCGTTCTGAAGTACTTCCGTCCCCACCACGGCGTCGACTACGGCGCGCCGGTCGGTACGCCCGTCATGACGACCGCCGATGGGGTGGTCGTGGAGGCGCGATACAAGCAGGCCGAGGGCAACTTCATCCGGATCAAACACACGTCGCGGATCGAGACCGCGTACCTGCACCTCTCGAAGTTCGCCAGGGAGATCAGGAAGGGAACGAAGGTGACGCAGGGGGACGTCATCGGCTACGTCGGGAGCACGGGACTGGCCACCGGACCGCACCTCGACTACCGTGTGCGGGACAACGGCAAGTGGCTCGATCCGCTGAAACTGAAATCGATCACCCCCGACCCGCTTCGCGGCGCGTCGCTGGCGAAGTTCCGGCGCAATGTGGCGGAGCTGACTCCGCGGCTCACTTCCGAGTCGGAATCGGTGGCCGACGCCAGTCAGAAGCGGCGGGCACTCTTCTAGCACTCCGGGGCTCCAAATGAACAAGGTCATCGTCCGCGCACCGGCGCGCGCCGACCTGGCAGGCGGCACTCTCGATCTCTGGCCGATCTATCTCTTTCATCCCGGCTCGCGCACGGTCAACGTGGCCATCTCGTTCTACGCCGAGTCGGAAGTGTCGGAGACGGGCGACAACGCCATCGAGATCCACCTGACGGACGAGCATTACCGCCGCCGTTACGACTCCATGCAGGAGATCGCCGCCGATCCGAAGGCGGCGCTCATCTACCGCGCCGTCGAGCACTTCCACCTCAAGGGCATCCACATCACCACGCGCACCGACGCGCCGCGCGGCTCGGGCCTCGGCGGGTCGTCGGCGCTGGCCATCACGCTCGTCCGCGCGTTGTCGGAGCTGGCCGGCCAGCCGGTCGAGGGGGAGACCCTGATCACGCTCGTGCGCGATCTCGAGACGCGGTTTCTCCGCGTCCCCGCCGGGATCCAGGACTACTACCCGCCGGTCTACGGCGGGCTCGGATCGATTCACCTCGTGCCGGGTGCGCCGGTGCGACAGCAGATCGGGCTTCCCATCGCGGAGCTTTCCCGCCACATGCTGCTGCACTACACCGGTATGGCGCATTTCTCCGGCACGAACAACTGGGACATGTACAAGCGCCAGATCGAGGGGAAGAAGAAAGTGCAACGCGGATTCTCGCGGATCGCCGCGACCGCGACGGCGATGGAGAAAGCGCTCGAGGCGGGAGACTTCGCGGCGGCGGGTCGCGCGCTCGCGGACGAGTGGGAGAACCGGAAGGCGCTGATCGACGGCATCTCGACACCGGAGATCGACAGCGCGATCGAAGCGGCGACGGGCGCCGGCGCCTGGGGCGGCAAGGTGTGCGGCGCGGGAGGCGGCGGCTGCGTCGTCTTCCTTCTGCCGCCCGAGCGGAGAGAGGCAGTCGTGCGCGCGCTCGGCACCGTGCCGGGCCGCGTTCTCGATGCCGCGCCCGTGCAGCACGGCATGACCGTACAGCGCGGCGGCGAAGCGCAGTCGACCATCGCGATGTCGCGCCCGCGCCCGCAGGCCGGACGTGCGGGATCGGCGATCGAGCAGCTCTACATTTCCGGCGGCTCGGGCGACTACAAGCCGTTCGTGCTCGCCGAGGGAATCGTCACGCTCGACGAACCGCGCAGCGGAACGCATCACGTCGTGACCCGCGCACATCTCGCCCCGATCGACACCGTGGACACGACCGTCCTTTGGAACGAGGCGCGGCCGGTCGACGCCGACACGCTGGAGATGCGCGCGGTTCCCGATCCCGAACGGAACGTCGAGCGGATCGCGGAGCCCGAGCGGGTGCAGCAGGCCGCCGAGCGAGGCCAGGAAGGCTATCGCCAGCACCTCGAGGAATCCGAGCGGCTGCGTCTGTTCCACAACCCCGAGTTCGGCCTCTACTCCGAGCCGAATGAGTCGCGCGACTCGTTCCTGGCCCGCTGCATGGAAGAGGCAAAGCGGCGGCTCGAGGCCGATGCCGAGCGGCTGGAGGCGACGTTCCGCCGGCGCATGGATCAGCTCCGCGAAAAATCAGAGCGCGAGGATCGCGCTTTCGAGAACCGCGACGAGGCGGAAAGGCAGGAAGGGCAGCCGGGGGTGAACGTCGCCTGGGGCCAGACCCTCTACAACATCACGAGCGGCCGCCCGGCCGCGGTCAGCGATGCGCCGCAGTCGATGCGCGAGACCGACTACCTCGAGACGATCGGCCAGATTCAGCGCGCCTGGGATCGCGAGCTGCAGACGCGGCGCGACGCATTGACCTCGCAGGCCGAAGAGATCGGGGAGCTGGTGATCTCGCCGTCACCGAAGAACATCGAGGTCAACCGCTATGTGATCGTGTGGGCGGGTGCGACGGTTAACGGTTAACCGTTAACGGCGGAATACGTTACCGCTCCGTTCGTTACTACCATTCCCCACGTGCTAGCATGCACGTCCGTCGGGCAGTAGCGCAGCCTGGTAGCGTACCTGAATGGGGTTCAGGTGGTCGCGGGTTCAAATCCCGCCTGCCCGACCAGCTTTCCCCTCCTCGAGAGCAGACATGGATCAACCTCCACAGCAGCAGCAACCGACCATCCGCATCACGCTCGATGACTCGACCGCGCAGGGTGAGTACATCAACTTCGCGAACATCATCCACTCCCCAAGCGAGTTCGTCATCGACCTCGGCCGCATCGTTCCGGGGCGGACCGACGTGAAGGTCTACAGCCGCGTGATCATGACGCCGCTTCACGCCAAGCAGCTCCTGGAGGCGCTGGCGCAGAACATCTCGCTGTTCGAGCAGAAGTTCGGTGAGATCCGGACGGATGCCGGCTCGCAGTACACGGTCAACGAGCCGTCGAACTAGCCGTGGCGAAGATCAGGATCCTCGGCGCCGGCCTGGCCGGCAGCGAATGCGCGTTTCAGCTGGCGCGCCGCGGACATCTCATCGACCTGGTCGAGATGCGCCCGGCGAAGATGACGCCGGCGCACCAGACCTCCAACCTCGCCGAGCTGGTCTGCTCGAACTCGTTCCGGTCGTCCGCGATCACGAATGCCGTCGGGCTCCTCAAGCACGAGATGACGCTTCTCGGCTCGCTGGTGACGCGCTGCGGCGAAGAGGCGCGCGTGCCGGCCGGCGACGCGTTCGCCGTCGACCGCGAGCGCTTTTCCGCCGCGGTGACGACCGCCGTGGAGAGCGAACCGAACATCGCGCTGCGCCGGGAAGAGGCCACATCGCTCGACCGCGGCGATGCCGATTTCCTCGTCGTGGCTACCGGCCCGCTCACGTCGCATCCGCTCTTCGAGGCCATCAACGAGTTCCTCGGCCGCGACGGGCTCTATTTCTACGACGCCATCGCCCCGATCGTCGCCGCCGAGTCCCTCGACATGTCGAAGCTCTACTGGAAATCACGCTACGACAAGGGATCGGGGAAGGACTACCTGAACGCCGCAATGAGCCGCGAACAGTACGAGGCATTCGTGGCCGCGCTGCTTTCGGCGGAGATCTACCCGCTCCATGATTTCGAGAGGGCGGTGCACTTCGAAGGCTGCCTGCCCGTCGAGGAGATCGCCGCACGCGGGATCGACACGCTCCGTTTCGGGCCGATGAAACCGGTCGGACTCGAGCACCCCCTCACCGGCGAGCGCCCCTGGGCCGTCGTACAGCTGCGCAAGGAAGACCTCTCCGACGACTACTTCAACCTGGTCGGCTTCCAGACGAAGATGAAAACGGGGGAGCAGAAACGGGTGATCCAGATGATCCCCGGCCTCGAGAACTGCACGTTCGCGCGCTTCGGATCGATGCACCGCAACACGTTCATCAACGGGCCGCGGCACCTCCAGCCGACGTTCCAGACCAGGCGCGACGACCGGATCTTCTTCGCGGGGCAGGTGACGGGGGTGGAGGGCTACGTCGAATCGTCGGCGGTCGGCCTCCTGGTGGCGCGCTACATCGACGAGATCGCCGGCGGCGCATCGCCGCGGCCGCTGCCGTATCACACCGCCCTCGGAGCGCTCGGCCGCCATGTCGCCGAGTCGTCGCCCGATCGATACCAGCCGTCGAACGTCACCTGGGGTCTCATCGAAGACGTCGTCGGCCGCGCAAAGAAGAGCGAGAAGCGCGAGCGACAGGTGGCCGCGGCGATCCGCACGATCGAGGAGTGGTCGCGACGAGCGGCCTGACGCCGGTTACACTAGTGACCGGTGGCGACGAAGCTGGCTGTCAAACCGACGATCACCATTCTTTACGACGCGGATGAGGAGCGGGTCAGGGACCAGGCGCTCGAGCGTGGTGAGAAGTTCCCGACGCTCGTCTGCAACCAGATCGACGACGTCCTGACCAAGCGCGGCTACACGATCAAACGTCTCGCCGCGAACCCTCCCATCAAGAGACTGGTTCGCCAGCTCGAGGACGACAACTCCGAGCTGATCATCAACATCTGCGAATCGCTCGGCGGCGACGGGGCGGAGGAGCGGCGCATCGCCTCGATGCTGGAGCTGCTCGACAAGCGCTTCACCGGCTCGGGCTCGATCGCCCTGACCCTGGCCGGGGACAAATCGCTGGCCAAGAAGCTGTTCGAGTTCCATCAGATCCGCTCGCCCGACTTCGCGATCATCGCCCCTGGCCACGTCGAAGGGAATCCGAAACTGAACTCCTTCCCGGTCATCGTCAAGCCGATTGCCACCGACGCCTCGATCGGTATCAACGCGAAGTCGGTCGTCTACAGCGTGCAGGAGATGATGGAGCGCGTCTTCGCCATCCACGAGGAGTTCCACTCCCCGGCTCTGGTCGAGCAGTACATCGACGGCCGCGAGATCTACATCGGTCTTCTCGGCAATCCGCCCACCGTGCTGACGCCGATCGAGTGGGACCTCTCCAAACTTCCCGACGGAATGCCGCGCATCGCCGGCAGCGAGCTGAAATGGGAGGACTGGAAGAACCCGGAGCTGAAGGCGGCCAAGGAGTTCGTCCCGGAAGACCTCCTCGCCGACGAGCCGCTGATGGCGAAGATCCGCGACATCGTGCTCTACGCATGGAAGTCGCTGCAGATCCGCGACTACGCACGCATCGACCTGCGCCTCACCCCGGAGGGCGAGCCGTACGTGATCGAGGTGAATCCGAATCCATGGCTCGACAAGTCGGCGGAGTTCGCCATGGCCGCGCGCAAGTCGCGCCCCGATTTCTCGTACGGCGATCTGATCGAGAGGATCGTCGAGGTGGCGATGCTCCGGCCGATGCGCGAGAAGAACGGGCGATCGTAGTCAGGGGAAGGTGTAGCGGACTCCCAGTCGCAGGCGGCGGGCGGGCGAGGGGTAGCCGAAAACCTCCTGATACTCCTCGCCGGTCACGTTCTCGATCTTCACGAACGGACGCCAGGCCGCGGCCCGGTACGAGACGACGATGTCCGCCGCCGTATAGGCCCGGCTCGTCACACGACCGAACGGGATGAGGTCGGTCACGTCCGCCCGCTCACCGGTATGCGCCACGACGAGCTGCGTGGAGAGCCGCGCCAGGTCGTAGCCGATGGAGAACGACCCCGAATGCTCGGGCCGGCGGATCAGTGCCTCCCCGGTCGCCGCGTCTTCGGTTCGAAGCCACGTGTACGAGCCGGCCATGCGAAGACCGCCGAACCTGCGCGCCGCGGCCAGCTCCACGCCATGCGCGTCGGCCGCGGCGATGTTCTGGAAACGGAAATCATCCCCGAAGACGATCAGCTCGTCGTAATCACTGCGGAAGACGGTCACCGACGCGTGGCCGGCGGCGAAGAAGCGATCGAGCCCGATCTCGACCGTCCCGCTTCGCTCCGCATCGAGGCCGGCATTGCCGAAGAACGGCGAGTAGAGCTCGCCGATGGCGGGGGCGCGGAACCCTTCGCCGTACGCAACACGGAGCTTCGTGCCGCTGCGGACCCAGGCTGCCGCGACGCGCGGCGACAGCTCGCTGCCGAAGCTCTCGAAGTCGTCGTAGCGCAGCCCCGCCGCGAGCTCCACGCCGCCGTCGAATGACATCCTCTGCTCGACGAACGCCGAGCGGTTCCTTCGGTCGCGTTCGTCGATCAGCGAGAAGTTGCTGACGTGATCGACCGTGCTCATCTCGTACTCGCCGCCGACGGTGAGGCTTCCGTAACGGGCGGCCCCCCGCGCGCTCCGGATGCGCGAGGTCGTGTCACTCGCTTCCGGCCCGAAGGGACCGGCGACGTCGGCGAACTCCTCGGTGCGCCGGCTCTCCGACAGTTTCAGCTCGAACGATCTCGTGCCGCGGTCATAGCGAAGCGGCAGCGCGAACTGCATCTCCGAGCCTTCCTGGCGCCGCTCCGGGCTGGCCACGAACTCGGTCAGATCGGCGCTCGGTGTCATCGGGATGCCGAGCTCGTACGCCGAATGCCGCGCCAGCACTCCGAGCGAGACGCGGCCGGTCATCTGCACGGTCGCGCCGCCGAGCACCGAGCTCGAATCGAACGCGTCGTTCGGCGCGAACCCGTCATCGCTCCGCCGTTCCACGGCCGCGTGGGCGCTCCAGGCGCCGGCCGTCACGCCGCCGGCGGCCTGTGCGTTCAGCCACCCCTGCTCGCCACCTTCCACTTCGATGCGCCCGCCGCTGGACCGCGGCGTGGTCAGCACGTTCACCACTCCGCTGACCGCGTCCGATCCGTACAGCGCCGAGAACGGTCCGCGCACGACTTCCACACGCTCCACGCCGGCGGTCGACATCTGCCCGAAGTCGTAGCCGGAGAAATAGGGGTTGTTCATCTCGATCCCGTTCCAGAGCACGAGGGCCTGCTTCGAGCTCCCGCCGCGCAGGAAAAGGCTCGTGGCCTTGCCGCTCGATCCGGTGCGCGCAACCATGACGCCAGGCACTTCACGAAGGAGATCGGCAACACCGGTCGCCGCCCGGCGGTCGATCTCTTCTCGAGTGACCACCGAAACCGCGGCCGGAGTCTCCTCCACCGTTTCCGGCACCGAGGAAGCGGTGACGACGATCTCGTCCCGGAACTGACCGAAGAGCGGCAATGCGAATGTGAGGAGGATGATGGATGCAGCGGACGACGACTTCATGACGACTCCTTCCCTCCGAAGAGATCGATGAACGTGGCGTCCGAAGCGGTCGGTCTCCTGGCTTCCGGGTCATCCTTCCCGATGCACCCTTCCCGCCTCACGGCAGTGGGGGTCTACGCGACCAGCATCGAGTCGTCTCCGGTTACAGTGGCGGGGGCCGCGCCGGTATCTCACCGGCTTCCCTCGAGCGAACGCGAAGAGCGCGTCCGCTGCACCGCATCAGACGAAATTGTGAAAGAACAGGTCGCGGATTGTAGCAGGGACGGTCAGTCGTTCAAGGCCTTCTGCCGAAGTACACCTTCGTCTCCGGCTTGAGCCAGAAGATGAGGAGGGCGATGCAGAACGGCAGCGTCAGACAGCTGGTGAACCCGAGACAGATCAGAACGATGTCGTAGATCCACACCCACGGTTTGGGAGGGAGGAACAGCGACGCCGCGAAGACGGCCAGCAGGGGAAGCCCGATGGCGAAGAAGACCAGACCCATGATCCAGGCCTCCTCCTCGGTCGCGGGGATTAGCAGGAAGAACACGCCGCCCGCGATCACCAGAAGATAGAGCAGACACATGATGCCGGCGTACACCTTGAACCATGTCACCACCGGCGGAGCCTGGGTGGAAAAGGGAACCTGCGGCGGGGCGGGGCTATATGACGGCGGCACTGTCATGCGCC
>DATLFC010000128.1:0-3374 GCA_035525015.1 Thermoanaerobaculia bacterium
ACTACGTGTTGCGCAGTTCGAACAACGGGCCGTTCGGCACCATCGCCATCCCGATCACGAACAGCTACAACGACACATCTCTGACGGCTGGCACGACCTACGTCTACTACGTTCGCGCGGCCGACGATGCGAACATCGGGCCGCCGAGCAACAAGGACCTGGCAACGACCATCCTCTTTACCGACGATCCCGTATTCACAAACGACACGATCGTCCGCGCGGTGCACATCACTGAGCTGCGAACGGCGGTCAACGCGGTGCGCGCCGCCGCGGGCCTCTCTTCCGCGATATTCACCGACACGATCGCGGCAGGGGGCATCATGAAGGCTCTCCACATCACCGAGCTGCGATCGAATCTCGACGAGGTACGCGCGGCGATCGGTGTGCCTGCAATTTCGTACACCGATTCGTCGATCGCCGCCGGCGTCACCATCATCAAAGCGGCACACATCCGGGAGCTGCGTTCGGGAGTGAAATGATCGTGAGTGAGTAAGCCTTTTCTGTCAAACGGAGCCGCACCTCGATGCGCGTCCCGCGCGGCGTCCGGTTCACCGCTCTTATGGTTCCGCCATAACCCAATCACTCCCCCTGATTATGAGGCCGTGACAGTGCTGCTCGAGCGCGCAACGTTTCCCGACCTGAGGGATACTCCCCGGCGGGACAACCTCGGCGGAATCGGGCACGAGCCAGCAACGGCTCGTCGATGAACGAGGACGGCATGAACACTCCTTCGACGGCTACTTCGAGGCGACCGCCGGCCCGCCAGTCTGCACCGGCCCGAGGTAACGGTCCAGCCAGTCGAGGATCTCGCGGATCATGTCCTGCCGCCGGGTGGGAATGTGGCCGCCTTCCAGGCGGGCGTGGCGCTTGTCTTCGGGCGGCGCGGCCAGAAGGTCGAAGAGTGGCTTCTGCGAAGAGTCGTACGGCATGATGAAGTCGTCGAGGCCGTTGATCATCAGAGTCGGCACCCGCGACCGCGGCGCGAAATGGGCCAGGTCCATCTCCGGCCTCATGGTCCGTGGGACCACCCCTCCTCCGAGGAGGATGCTGGCCCTGATCCGCGGTTCGACGGTGGTGAAGACCGGACCGTAGATCGCTCCGGAACTGAAGCCGTAGTACGCGATCTTGTCGCTGTCGATGTCGCTCCGCGTCTCCAGGTAGTCGAGCGTCCGTCCCAGGTCCTTCGACCATACGATGACCCGGTCCCGCCACTCGATCGGCTGAAACCCGAACGGCACCCATCGCTCGTACATCCCCTGATAGATCGGATAGACCAGCACGCGCCCGCTGCGGGGGATGAAATCGAAGAGATAGCTCGAGGCGAGCGTCTCGCTGGAGCGGAAGATGAACACGTCGTCGCCGGGAAACCAGACCACCGCCTGATACGGCGGCGAAGCGTTGCGCGGCACGAACAAAAGGGCCCGCATCGTCTCATCGCCGTACGCTGCCTTGAACGACACCACTTCCTTGCGCCAGTGCGCGGAGCTGTCGTCGACGTGCTCGACCTCCGCCTGCAGGTCCGATCGCTGGTAGGCGTACATGCCGGCGTAGGCCTCGAAGATCTCCTCCGCGACCGGCGGCGGCGGATTTGCGATCTCGTGCCTCGGGTCGACCGGATCGAGCATCACCTCGCTGACAGGACCCGGATACATCGCGCACCGGAATCCGTTCTGGGGCAGCCGGTCGGCCGGCGGACGGGCCACGATGTGCCGGAACATATAGGGTGGATCGTTCCAGGCCCCGCCCAGGATGTAGCGTTCGCCCGCCCCCGTCGCATTCGAACACCACTCCCGGACGTTGCCCGCCATGTCATAGGCGCCGAACCCCGCCAGGCCCTGATACTTCCCAACCGGCGCCGGCTCCTCGCCGTCGAAGTTGCTGAGCCGGAGGATGTCGGAGAGCTGTTCCTGCCCCACGGCGCTGAACCAGTGATAGATCGTCGGCAAGGTCTTTCCGGCGGCGCGGCAGTAGGCGTCGGCCTCATGCCAGCTCACGCCGCCCACCGGCAGATCGGCGGCGCCGTCGGGGAACGTTCCGAGACTCCAGGTGGCCGGGCCCGGCCGTCCCGTCGCGTCGCGAAACGGTTGCAGCGCCTCGTCGCTGTAGCCGCCGGCGTCGACGAACTCCTTGAACTGGCGGTTGGTCACCTCGAAGCGATCGAGCCAGTAGGTGTCGACCGGCAGCGCCATCATTCCTGCCGGCAGGTCGAGCCGGTGCGGTCCCCCTCGAAACACGCTGCTCGGAACGCGGACCATGCCCGGCGGTGCCGTCCCGGCCGGATCGAGCGCCAGCCCTGTCATCAGAGTCCGAATCGATCCGCCGCTGAGCGGTGCGCCTTCGAACGTCTCGAACCCTTCCTTTTCGATGCGCCAGCGCATGAGCGCATACGGCACGCGCAGCTTCAACGGCGTCACGCCGAGGCGCTCCCACGGAGCATTCGGCGTGGCATAGCCCTTCACCGATACTTTGGCGCCGGGAGGTTCGGTGACGACCTGGATCGGCAACGTGATCCGGCCGAACATCTTCTCCAGCTCCGGATCGTCGGGCCGGTGCTTCCTGGCCCGCAGCAGCAGGCGATAGGCGTCGTACAGCTTGCCCGACTCGATGCGCGCCGCGATCTGACCGGGAGCGTCGTTGTGCGCCCACCGTTGCTCGGCACCGCGAAACCACATCACCGCGGCAGCGACGGCGAGGACGCCGATCACCGCCAGCGCGGCGGCGATCGTCCGCGGCCGCAGCGGCATGGCCCCGCCATGGAGCAGCCGCCTTTCGAGCTCGCGCAGCTCCCGGCACACATCCGCCGTCGATGGGTAGCGGTCGTCAGGGGATTTGGCAAGACAGCGGTCGATCACCTTCACCAGTCCCGCCGGCGCATCAGGCCGCGACTGCCGGAGCGGCGCCGGCGCGTCGCGCACGATGGCGCTGATGATCGAGGGGAGCGAGGGACCGTCGAAGGCCGGCTTGCCGCTGACCATCTCGTACAGCACCATACCCAGCGCGAACTGATCGGATCTCTCGTCGACCGGGCCGCCGGAGAGCTGTTCCGGCGACATGTACCGCGGCGTTCCGACCATCACCCCCTCCGCTGTGGCATGCGCATACGTCGAGGTGGCCGAGCCCGCCTCCGCGCCGAACGCCACCGGCCGGGCCAGCCCGAAATCGAGAATCTTCACCAGGCCGTCGTCCGTGACCATGATGTTCTCGGGCTTGAGATCGCGGTGAACGATGCCGGCCGCGTGCGCCCGCGACAGCCCGTCCGCGATCTGGATGGCCAACCGCATGGCCTGATCGAGAGGAAGGGGTCCCTCGGCGATGAGCTGGCGCAGCGTTCGCCCCTCCACCAGCTCCATGGCGATGAACGTTCTCCCCTCGTG
>DATLFC010000145.1:0-2426 GCA_035525015.1 Thermoanaerobaculia bacterium
TTCTGCTCGCCGGGACCGATGGCGAGTGAAGCCGGCTGCGCCCCGATCCGCGGCGCGTAGCGCAACGCGGCATCGCTCGCCATGGCCGTCGTTGCGACGCGCGGCTGCGACGGGCCGAGGTCCGATTGCGGCTGCGGCTGCCGGCCCGGCGGCGGGGCGGGCTGCGGGCTGCGGCGGAACGGATCGCTCGGCGCGCTCCCCTGCGGCGGCAGGAAGCTGCCCGGCTGCTGCGGTGCCGGTGCGGTCTGCGGTGCGGCGGCGGCCGGGGCGACCTGGCCGCTCTGGATCTGGAAGGGGGCCGACGGATTCTGCGGGCGGGTCTGCGTGAAGGGATCGACGCCCGACTGCGACTCGATGCGCGGAGTGACTCCGCGGAACGTCAGGTTGTTCGTCGTGCCCACCCACATCGGCGCGAGATCATCCTCGGTGATGTCGGGGATGCGGATGATGTGGGGCGTCATCGTCAGGACGAGATCGGTCCGGCGCATTTCCTCACGCGTCTGCGTGAAGAGACGGCCGATGAAGGGGATGTCGCCGAGGAACGGCGTCTTGGTCGAGCTGTTGATCACGGTGTCCTGGATCAGGCCGGCCAGAAAATTCGTCTCGCCGTCCTTGAGGCGGATCGTCGATTCGATCGTGCGTGTGGAGAACGTCGGCTGCGGAAGGAAGCCTTCGACGCGAACCGGATCGCCCTGATTCGACACCTCCACGGTGAGCTTGAGCGTGACCTCCCGGTTGTGATGGACACGCGGCTCCATCGAGACCTTGATGCCGACGTCCTGGTACTGGAACGACACCGAGGGCTGGTAAGGGTTCGCGCCGCCGGTGTTGATCGTGGTGAACGTCGAGACGGGCACCGGAATCCGCTGGCCGATGTGCAGCGTGGCTTTCTCACCCTCGGAGATGCGGAGCTCCGGATTGGCCAGGAGCTCGCTGTTGCCAAGGGACTTCACCAGCGAATACGTAGCCGTGGGAATGGTGAAGGCCATGTTGCTGCGGAGCGCGTCGGTGCTGCCGATGACGCGGGCGATGTCGGCCAGCGTCCCCCCCGTGAACAGCGTGGCGGCCCCTTCGCCGTCCGTCCCGCTGAAGGGCGTGGCGGCCATGCTGGACGAGCCGCTGATGGCCATGCCGATGTCGCGGAGCTTGTTGACGTCGAGCTGAACCAGCTCGACCGCCACGACGACCTCGGCCTTGGCCTTGTCATTGGCCTCGATGATCTTCTCGGCGATGCGCACCTTGTCGGCGGTGTCGCGGATCGTGATGGCGTTGAGAGCCTTCAAAGGGAAGACGTTCCGCGCCTCGATCATCGTCCGGACGACGTTGGTCACCTGCTCGGCGTCGCCGTTGGAGAGATAGAACGTCCGGATCACGAGATCCTCGTAGTCGCGGCGGGCCTGCGGATTGTCGGGGACGACGATGATCGTCTTCTCGTCGAGGACCTTGTAGAAGTGACTGGCAGCCTGCATGACGCGCTCGAGCGCCTGCTGTGCGGTGACGTCGCGCAGCTCGATGGAGATGCGGTCGTCCTTCACGGCCTGATCGAAGAGGATGTTGATGCCGAAGGCGTTTCCGAGTGCGCGGTAAATGTCCTTGACCGGCGTCTCCCGCGGGAAGGAGAGGGAGATCGGCTCGTCCGAGGCGGGGTTGAGCACCGGCGGCTGGGCCTTGGTGATGCCGCTGGCCTCGGCGCGCCGCTTCACTTCATCGATCGACCTCGCCTCCAGCTCGGAGCGCGCGGCGTCGCTGAGGAACTGCACCGTCTTCCCGAGCTCGACGGCCGCGAACTGGTTGGAGGGATCGAGCTTCACGGTCAGCTCCAGCTCGGTGGCCGCCATGCGCATGAGGCGGACCTGCTCCTCGAGCGTCTTTGCATTCCCCGCCGCCGCGCGGAGGCTCTTCCCCTTGTCGAAGTGGCCGCGCGACGACTCGCGACGGGCCCTCTGCAGGGCCAGCTTGTAGCGCGCGTTCGTCGGATCGATCTGGAGAGCCCGCTCGTAGTAGACGACGGCGGTGTCCCAGTCCTTGTTCGTTTCTGCATCGCGAGCCTTCTGCCAGGCGTTGTAGCTCGCGCAGGAAGAGAGCAGTGCCGTGATGAGGATCGCCGCTGCCGGTCTTGTCAGTCGTTTCATCATGTCGGTCCTGAGAGTGTGACGCATCAAGGTCAAGGTAGTTTTCCCCTCATTCCGACCCTGAGCAACGCGAAGGGGAGGAATCTGGCCGGGCGGGGGCGCGATGATCGTGCCGCCTCCTCCCAGATTCCTCGCTCCGCTCGGAATGACATCATCATTGTCCGATCGGCACACGCTGCCGCTCGTCGGGCGGGAACCCGACGAAACCGATGTCGACCGATTCGAGGCCGATGTTGCGCAGTACGAATTTTCCGTCGATGACGTCGCCGATCCGGGCGTTGACGATCTGCCCGT
>DATLFC010000146.1:0-17934 GCA_035525015.1 Thermoanaerobaculia bacterium
CCGCTGGAACGATGCGGTTACGTGGTTAAATCCCACCGATGGCGGCAGCAGTCACGGGAAGCCGCTTCTCGCTCCGGCGGGATGCGGATCGCGGTCCCCGTTTCGCCGAGGCGGTGCGGGCCGGCCTCTCCGGGGTGAAGAAGTCGATTCCGCCCCAGTACTTCTACGACGACCTCGGCTCGGCGCTCTTCCTGGCGATCTGCAGTCTCCCCGAGTACTACCTGACCCGGGCCGAGACGGAGATCCTGACCACACACCGGCGCGAGATCGCCGGCGCGCTCGGCAGCCCCGTCCGGCTCGTCGAGCTCGGCAGTGGCGCCGCGCGCAAGACCCGCCTTCTGCTCGACGAGCTCTCCGCGCAGCCGCTCGAGTACATCCCGATCGACATCGACGTGACGATCCTCCAGCAGACCGGGCGGGATCTGCTCGCCGAGTACCCGAACCTGACCGTCAGCGCCGCGTTCTGCGACTTCCGGCGGCCGTCCAGGGTCCTTCGCGAAATGGTGGCGGACCGCGGCCGGGCCGCGGTGCTGTTTCTCGGATCGACGATCGGCAACCTCGACTCCCGTGAGGCCGTGGCGACACTGAAGGACGTCCGGATGGTGCTGTCGGCGGGCGACCCGCTGCTGCTGGGCGCCGACCTGCGGAAATCGAAGGCGCTGCTGGAGCCGGCCTACGACGATGCGCTCGGCGTGACGGCGGCGTTCAACCGGAACGTTCTGCTGCGCATCAACCGCGAGCTGGGAGGGCATTTCGACCTCCGCCGGTTCGCGCACCGCGCGTTCTACGACGAGGAACTGGGGCGGATCGAGATGCACCTGGTCAGCCTCCGCGACCAGAGCGTCCTGATCGACGGCTTGTCGATCGGCATCGACTTCCACGAGGGAGAGACGATCCACACGGAAAACTCCTGGAAGTACGATCGGGCGGCCGTCGAATCGATGGCGGCCCGGAGCGGCTTCGAGCTGACCCACCACTGGACCGACGCAGCCGGGCTGTTCGGGGAGTTTCTCCTCGTGGCCCGGTGAGGTCCGTGGTTCCCTCCGAAATGCGGACGCCGCCGACCGGGTTTCCACTCCTGCCCGCCGCGTGTATCATTCGCGACTTCAAGGTGCCGGGGTAGCTCAGTTGGTTAGAGCACCAGATTGTGGATCTGGGGGTCGCCGGTTCGAAACCGGCCCCCGGTACCAGCGCTCGCTCCGCTCGCGAATTGAGAATTGCGAATTGAGAATGAAGAATTCGCGCAAATTCTCAATTCTCAATTCTCAATTCTCAATTCGAAAATGACAGTCGAGCCCCGCCTTTCCCGCGGCCTGCGCGATCTCCTGCCCGACCAGATGCTGGCGCGCCAGCAGATGATCGATACCATCCGCCGTGTCTACGAGCTCTACGGGTTCGTTCCGTTGAGCACGCCGGCCATCGAATACCTCGACGTCCTTTCGGGGAGCGCGGGACAGGAAACGCAGCAGTCGATCTTCCGCGTCACGAATCCGGAGGAGGAGGCGCTCGGGCTCCGTTTCGATCTGACCGTACCGCTGGCGCGCGTGATCGCGTCGTATCGCGATCTGCCGCGGCCGTTCCGCCGGTACCAGGTCTCGCCGGTATGGCGCGCGGACAAGCCGGACAAGGGACGCTTCCGGGAGTTCACGCAGTTCGACCTCGACTCGGTCGGCACCGAGTCGGAGATCGCCGACACCGAGGTCCTGGCCGGGATGTGCGACACGCTCGAGGCGCTGCAGGTCGGACCGCATCGGGTCCGTTTCTCCAGCCGTTCCGTACTGAATCTGCTCCTGCGTTTCGCCGGGATCAGCGACGAGCAGGGGGCCGACGTCTTCCGGGTGCTCGACAAGCTCGACAAGGTCGGCCCGGAGAAAGTGCGCCTCGAGCTGATGGAGGGATACAAGGACGAGTCGGGCGACATGATTCGCGGCGTCGGCCTCAGCGGCGAGCAGGTGAACCGGATCGAGCGTTTCCTGACCGTCAAGAGCGACAGCCGGCGCGAGGTCCTCGCGCAAATCCGTGAGCTGTTCGGAAGCGTCGAAGGCTCGCGCGAGCAGATCGACGCCGTCGAGCGCATCTCCAGCCACCTCTACTCCCTCGGCTACGGCGACGATCGCGTTGCGCTCGATCTCTCCATCGCCCGCGGCCTCGCCTACTACACCGGCCCGGTGTTCGAAGCCATCCTGCTCGACGCCCCGCAGTTCGGATCGGTCTTCGGCGGGGGGCGCTACGACAACCTGGTGATGCGTTTCCTTGGCGAGGCCATCCCCGCCGTGGGAGCGTCGATCGGCGTCGACCGGCTCCTGGCCGCGCTGACGCACCTCGGCAGGACCGGCCAGCAGAAATCGACCGCGCGCGTCCTCGTCGCCAACATGGATTCCGCGCTCACCGAGGACTATCTGGCCATCACCTGGGAGCTGCGCCGCGCCGGCATCCCGGCCGAGCTCTACATCGGCACGGCGAAGGGCCCCGGCAAGCAGCTCAAGTACGCCGACCAGTACGAGATCCCGATCGCGATCCTCTACGGCTCGAACGAGAAGAACGAGGGGATCGTCACGCTGAAGGACATGACCGTGGGACGGGAGAAAGCGAAAGCGGTCGGCGACCGGAAAGAGTGGCTGGCCGCGCGGCCGGGGCAGACCACGGCGCGCCGCGACGACCTGGTGGCCGCGGTCCGGAAGCTCCTGGCGGAGGTCGAGACGTGACGGCGACGATCACGCTCGACGGCGACTCGCTGACGGTCGAGCAGCTCGTCTCCATCGCCCGCTACGGCGCCGCCGTCCGCAGCGATCCCTCCACCGACCAGCGCGTCGCCAGAAGCGAAGAGCTCATCGCCCGCATCGTCGAGAACTATCGGCGGGCGTGGGAGAAAGGGAATGCCGCGCCGACCGAGTACGGCGTGACGACCGGATTCGGCGAGTTCAAGGACAAGCCGATCGCGCCCGACGATCTGGAACAGCTGCAGCGGAATCTCCTCCTGAGCCATTCGGTCGGCGTCGGCGACAACAGCGATCCGGACGATCTCTCGAACTATTTCACGCCCGAGGTCGTTCGGGGTGCCCTGGCGACGCGGCTGAACGCGTTCCTCAAAGGCCACTCGGGGGTGCGGCGGAAACTCGTCGACATCGTCGAGGCGATGCTGAATCGAAACGTGATCCCGCTCGTGCCGGTGAAAGGCTCGGTCGGCGCCAGCGGCGATCTCTGTCCGCTGTCTCATCTGTTCGTCGTCCTTCTCGGAGTGGGACGCTTTCTCGCCGACGGCAGGATCCGTCCCGCCACCGAACTTCCGGCACTCCTCGGTTTCGATGCCGGGGAGATGAAGCCGACGTTCAAGGAAGGGCTGGCGCTGGTGAATGGCGCGAACTTCTCGGCGGCCATGCTGGCGCTCGCCGTGTACGACGCGGCGCGGCTGGCGGATACGGCCGACACCGCCGCGGCGCTGTCGATGGAAGCGATCTGCGGCTGCACGCGCGCGCTCGACCCGAAGATTCACGAAGAGCGGGGCCATCCCGGGCAGATCGAGAGCGCCCGGCGGATACGCGAGATGCTCCCCGGCAGCAAGCTGGTCGAGAAGGCAGGCGCGGTCCAGGATCCCTACTCGGTCCGCTGCGCGCCGCAGGTGCACGGCGCGACACGCGACACGATCCGCTTCGTCCGCAGCGTGGCCGAGCGGGAGATCAACGCCGCCACCGACAACCCGCTGTTCTTCCCGGAGAACGGCCAGGCCTTCGACCTGCAGTTCCGTGAGAACTGGCCCGACTGGTATCGGGGCGATCAGCGTCTGGCTTACTCCGCCGGAAACTTTCACGGGCAGCCGCTGGCGCTGGCCGCCGACTTTCTGACGATCGCGGTCGCGGAGCTGGCGAACATCTCCGAGCGGCGGACGGCGCTGCTGCTCGACGGCCACCACAATCGCGGACTTCCCCAGCATCTGACGACGCGGCCCGGCGTGAATTCCGGCCTGATGATCGCGCAGTACACCGCGGCCAGTCTGGTGTCGGAGAACAAGGTGCTCGCGCATCCGGCATCCGTCGATTCGATTCCGACGGGCGCGAACAGTGAGGACCACGTCGCGATGTCGACGCACGCCGCGCGCAAGCTGCGCTCCGTGATCGCAAACGTCGAAGCGGTGCTGGCCATCGAGCTGCTCTGCGCCGCGCAGGCCGTCGAGTGGCGCGTCGCCTTCGGCTTCGATCCCAATCAGCCCGCCCCTCGCCTCCTCGGCGTCAACGACGCCGAGGAGCAGGCACGAACTTTCGAGGAGCGCGTGCGCGGCCGCGCCGCAACGATCGCCGAATCGCTCGGCTCCGGCACCCGGATGATCTACGAACGCGTCAGGAAGATCGCCGAACCGGTCTTTACAGATCGGCCGCTGGACGACGATATCCGAAAGGTGCGGCGCGTCGTGTCATCGTGAGCGTGCTTTCCAGAGTCACCGCCGCCCCCCGCGCGCGTAGAAATACGAGCTTCCTCCCTCGTCGTACGTGTAGATCTCCCGGTCGCGGTGCAGCCAGTAGTAGTTCAGCAGGGCCCAGTCGCCGCTGACCCCGGCGGTGTGCCAAAGCAGCAGGGTCAGCCAGAAGACCGACCATCGGGGCCAGACGATCGCAAAGGCGATCGTCAGCGGCGTGATGACGACGAAGGGAACGAGCGCGACGAAGAAGAACGTGGCCCGGCCCGCGACAAAGCGCTCCGCCACGACGTACGCCGCCAGGTAGCGCCAGAGAATCTTCCAGCGGATCTCGCGGGCGCCGGTCAGGCGATAGGCGAGGGCGTGCAGCGCCTCGTGCAGCGGCAGCGCCACGACGAACATGAAGACGAAGCCGAGGGCGAACTGCTGCAGCGCGCGGAGGAAAGAGATGTCCCGCATCACGGCGGTGGCGATCACGGCCGCGAGCGCTGCCAGCGACAAGGCATGATGCAGGCGCGTGACCCAGCTGGTCCGCTCGAAGAAATACCTCGCCGCGAACGAAAGGAGATCGTCGTAGCGCAGCTGGTCGAGCAGCTCGTAGTCCGCTGCCCGCAGTTCGTCGATCGACGGGGTGTCAGATCTGCCCACTGGCAGGAGGATAGTCTTCGGCGCGGATCAGGATCTCGCGCGGCTTCGATCCCTGCGAAGGACCGACGATCCCGTTCGCTTCCATGATCTCGATCAGGCGGGCGGCCCGCGAGTAGCCGAGCTTCAGACGCCGCTGCAGATACGACGCCGAGGCCTGCCCGGTCGAGAGCACCACGCGCACCGCGTCGTCGTACTTCGGGTCCTCGAGGTACTCGATCCCGTCGACACCGCTCTTCTCCTCCGGAACCCTGGTGATCTCCTCGAGGAACTTCGGCTCTTCCTGGTTCTTCTTCACGAATTCGACGACCTCGTTGATCTCCTGCTCCGAGACGTAGGCGCCGTGGATGCGGCGGATGCGCGCCGTGCCGGGAGGGAGGAAGAGCATGTCGCCGCGGCCGAGGAGCTTCTCGGCCCCCTGCGTGTCGAGGATGGTGCGGGAGTCGACCTTCGAGGCCACCTGATAGGAGATGCGGGACGGGAAGTTCGCCTTGATGACGCCGGTGATGACGTCGACCGACGGGCGCTGCGTGGCGATGATCAGATGGATGCCGACCGCGCGCGCTTTCTGCGCCAGTCGCGTCACGGAGTCTTCGACGTCCTTCGAGGCCACCATCATCAGATCGGCGAACTCGTCGATGATGATCACGATGTACTGCATCGGCTCCGGCACGGGCGAATCGTCTTCCGGATCGAGCTTGCGCGCCCGCCGGTGCGCCTCCGGATCCTTCAGCAGCGCGTTGTACTGGTCGATGTTGCGCACGCCGCACTCGGCCAGCGTCCGGTAGCGGTTCTCCATCTCCGCGACCGCCCACAGCAGAGCGTTCGAAGCGAGCTTCGGGTCGGTGACGATCGGGTGCAGCAGATGCGGCACGTCCTCGTAGATCTTCAGCTCCACCATCTTCGGATCGATCATCAGCATCCGGAGCTGCTTCGGGAGCGCTTTGTAGAGCAGCGAGATGATCATGGAGTTGAGGCCGACCGACTTCCCCGCTCCCGTCGCGCCCGCGATCAGCAGGTGCGGCATCCTGGCCAGGTCGGTCACCACCGCCTCGCCGTGAATGTCCTTCCCCAGTGCCAGCGTCAGCAGCGTCCCCGACTGCGTGAAGGCGTCGGTGTCGATGATGTCGCGCAGCAGGATGTCTTCGCGCCTCCGGTTCGGCACCTCGATGCCGACCGTCGACGAGCCGGAGATGCGCTCGATGCGGATCGATTCCGCTTTCAAGGCCAGGGCGAGGTCGTCGCCCAGGTTCACGACCTTCGCGTATTTCACCGCCTGTCCCGGCTTGAACTCGAACGTGGTCACGACCGGGCCGGGGTGATAGGCGGTGATCTCGCCTTCGACCGAGAACTCGCGGCAGCGTTCTTCGATCAGCCGCCCGATCTCCAGATACTTCTTGTGCACGTCGTCGTTGATCTGGTCCTGCTTGGGACCCGGCGTGAGCAGGTTGGCCGGCGGAAGCTGATCGTTCCCCCGCAATTCGCGGCGCTCCATCCTGGTCGCCTTCGGCCTCCGGATCGGCGGCCGCCGCGGCTCCGGCGGCACGGCCTGTTCGAAATACTCCTCGTCCTCGATGATCCGCTTCCTGCGCGGGACGGAGACGATCGCCGGCCCCAGATCGACCGCGGCATACGGCGCAGCGTAGAGAGAAAAGGGATCGTCCGTCCCGGCCAGCGTCTCCGCCGCCTTGCGCAGGTCGGCCTTCGTGACTTTGCGGATCTGAAAGCGCCCGCGCCCTTTCACCTCGCGGACCACCGGCCCGCCCGCCACCCC
The DNA here is from genome assembly GCA_035525015.1 of Thermoanaerobaculia bacterium. Taxonomy (GTDB): domain Bacteria; phylum Acidobacteriota; class Thermoanaerobaculia; order Gp7-AA8; family Gp7-AA8; genus DATLEX01. Next base: position 6,831 of record DATLFC010000146.1, read on the forward strand.
TGACGGCTGCCCGGCCAGGGCCGCGTCGGTCACCAGGCGAAGCGCCGGCCCTTCCTTCTCCAGGTGCTTCCGCAGCACCGTTTCCTTCATCTTCTCCTTGCGGCGGCGCTCGGTGAAGCGCGCCCAGTGCATCGAGATCCTGCGCCCCGCCGCGACGAGCTGCTGCTGGAGAATGAGGAAGAGCGCCGCCAGACTGATCCGCGTCGACAGGAGAAGTCCGACGAGCACCGCCGTGCCGAGGACGATCGCCGCGCCGCTGGCGTTGAGGTTGATCGTCGCCGCACGGCTGATCTCCTGTCCGAGATAGCCGCCCGCCGGAATCAGCGATCCCCGGATCCAGACCTTACCGACCCCGAGGTCGAGCAGCGCCGGAATCGCCAGCGCCAGAAAGATGAACCCCACCAGCTTCGTGTGGGCGTACTCGATCTCGCGCGCCCAGAAACGGTTCCAGCCGATGACGAGCAGCGCCCCCGGAAAAAGGAGGCCGGACAAACCGAAGAAGCCGACGAAGATCCAGGCCACCGTCGCGCCGTAATAACCGATGGCGTTGGCGATGCGGGTGTTCGTCGAGGCGTAGAAGGCGGAAGAGTCGTTCGGATGGTAGGTCAGGAGCGCGGCCGCGAGCGTGACGCCCGCCGCCAGAACGACGATGCCGACCAGCTCACCGCCGCGGCGACTCTTCGTGAATTGAAGAAGGTCCATCCCCTGCCCGACACTCCCGTCGCCGAAGTGTAGCAGAGTGCCTTAGTAGCCGGGGCCGCCCGGACCGTCGTCCCTCCCGACGTTGAACGTGCCGTACATGCTGGCGTGTCCGATGCCGCACGTGTCCACGGTGCAGAAGTACGTGTAGAGCCCCTCCTCAGTGGCGGTGAACGTCCGCTCCGTCAGACTGGTAGGACGCGTATCGGGGACCACGGTCGTGGAATTCGGTGCGGTCACCTGGAAGCCGTGGATTCCGTTCTCTCTCCTGATCCGCAGTCTCACCGTGTCGCCCACCTGCACATTCGTCGGCGCGGGCGAGAAGGTGATGCTCCAGTCCTCCAGCGTCACATCGAAGGTGTGGGTGGTCGGCTGCGGCGGCGGGCTCTGCGGCGCCACGCCGACGTCGTCGACAGCCGGGACGAACGTCTGATCTTCGGTGCCGTTGTCGAGCACGGAGGCGTAGACGAAAATCGGATTCGTAGCCGTGAAGCTCACCCACGCGTCGCTCAGGTCGAGTCCGCCCGGCAACCCCTGGAAGTAGAGCGCGTCGATGACCGCCAGCGGCTGCGTGACGCCGTACGGCGGCATCATGGTCGTGCCGGTACCGGCCACGGCGTTGTTCCGGTCGTAAAGCCGCCACGCGACCGACGTCTGCGAGTCGTTCGGGTTCACCACGCCGATGTTGGTGCGGAACGTCCCCACCTGTCCGCGGACCCCGTTCGCACGGATCTGCAGCACGGCGCCCTTCGTTTTCGCGGCGGATGTCGGAACACCGGGACCGAACTGGCCGACCGTCTTCCCGTCCTGCAGCGAGTAGATGCGCGAGGTCACCTCAAACGGATCGTCGGAGGTGAACTGGATCGCGCCGAGGACGGTCGGCGTGTTTCCGAACAGCGCCGTGGTCACGTCGTTGAGCACGTGCATCGTTCGCTTCGGGACGGTGAACGTCGCCCCTGGTCCGCCCAGCGCGCCCCGGTTGTCGCTCGGCGGAGTCGGCGCTGGAACGAAGCGCGCCCTGATGACGATGTCCTTCTCGAACGAGGGATTGAACAGGCGGACATCGGTGTGGAACGTGCCGGCGGTCCCGGCGACCATCAGCCACCGTTCCTGCGTTTGAGCCAACCCCACACTTGCAAGACTCAACAGCGACAGCGCAACCAGCAGAGTTCGAATTCGCATGCCCCGATTCTACGCACGGAATCGGGGTCAGTCCTTCCCTTTCCCTTTTTCCTACGGCGTGTAGGAAAACGGGAATCAGAACGCCGCGGGCTCCTGGTATGTCCCGAAGACGTCGCGGAGCGCGTCGGAGATCTCGCCGACCGTGGCGTAGGCCTTCACGCAGTCGATGATCAGCGGCATGGTGTTGGCCGACGGGTCGGCCGCGCCGTTGCGGAGACGCTGCAGAGTATCGGTGACCGCGGGCGCATCGCGCTCGGCGCGGACCCGGTTGAGCGATTCCATCTGCTGGGCGACGACCGATTCGTCGATGTAGAGGATGTCGTACGGATCTTCCTGCTCCATCCGGAAGGCGTTGAGGCCGACGACGAGCTTCTCTTTCGTGTCGACGGCCCGCTGGTACTGATAGGCGGCATCCCAGATCTCGCGCTGCGGGAATCCGGCCTCGATCGCTTCGACCATACCGCCGAACTGATCGATCCTCTCGAAGTAGTCGAGGCAGCCCTGCTCCATCCGGTTGGTGAGCTCCTCGATGAAGAAGGAGCCGCCGAGCGGATCGATGGTGTTGGCGACGCCCGATTCATGGGCGATGATCTGCTGGGTCCGGAGCGCGATGCGCGCGGCCCTTTCGGTTGGGAGGGCGAGCGTCTCATCGAGCGAGTTGGTGTGCAGCGAATTCGTGCCGCCGAGGACGGCGGCCAGGGCCTGGATCGTGACGCGGACGATGTTGTTGTACGGCTGCTGCGCGGTCAGCGAAGCGCCGGCGGTCTGCGTGTGGAACCGGAGCATCAGCGAGCGCGGGTCCTTCGCCCCGAAGCGGTCGCGCATGACCTTCGCCCAGATCCTGCGCGCGGCGCGGAACTTCGCCACTTCCTCGAACAGGTCGTTGTGCGAGTTGAAGAAGAACGAGAGACGGGGCGCGAACTCATCGACGTCGAGACCGGCCCGGATGCCGTACTCCACGTACTCCACGCCGTCGCGGAGCGTGAAAGCCAGCTCCTGCAATGCGGTCGATCCGGCTTCACGGATGTGATACCCGGAAATCGAGATGGGGTTGTATTTCGGTACGTTCTCCGCGCAGAACCGGAACGTGTCGGTGATCAGGCGCATCGAAGGACGGGGCGGGAAGATGTACTCCTTCTGCGCGATGTACTCCTTGAGGATGTCGTTCTGCAGCGTGCCGGAGATCTTCTTCCAGTCGGCGCCGTGCTTTTCCGCGACGGCCAGATACATCGCCAGCGCGATCGGGCCGGTGGAGTTGATCGTCATGGAGACGGTCACGTCCTCGAGATTGATTCCATCGAAGATCGTCTCCATGTCCGCCAGCGTGTCGACCGCCACGCCGCATTTGCCCACCTCGCCTGCGCTGAATGGATGATCGGAGTCGTACCCGTACAGCGTCGGCAGGTGGAACGCGATGGACAGCCCGTGCTGCCCCTGCGACAGGAGGTACCGGTAGCGCTCGTTCGACTGCCTCGGCGTGCCGAAGCCGGCGAACTGGCGCATCGTCCAGAGCTTGCCGCGGTATCCGGTGGGATGCAGACCGCGGGTGTAGGGGAACTCACCCGGGAAGGCGAGGTCGCGCTGGAAATCGATGCCGGTCACGTCGAGCGGCGTCGCCAGCGGGTTGATCTCCAGGCCGCTGACCGTCGTGAAGTCCTTCTTCCAGGGCGCCTTCTTCGCCACGGCCGGATCGTGCACCTCACGGCGCCACCGGGCATCCTCCGATCGGACCGCCCCCAGCGCTTCCTCGGAGAAAAGCGAAAGCTGCCCGGCGCCGGTCTCCGGTTGCGGCAGCACCGCGCCGGTCCTGCGGATATCGGTCTCGTTCCGGTTCATGTCGTCTCCATCCTGCAAGTCTAAAACCGAGTCACCTCCATCAGCGGAAGATCGACAGGACCCGACTGAACAACCCCGAATTCTGCGGCTGCATGAGCTGCTCGACCTCTCCCGCGTCGAACCAGGTGCCGTTGCAGCTCGGGCACTTGTCGATGCTGAGGCCCTGAAACTCGATCGTGGTCAGGTCCATGCCGCATTTCGGGCACTTCATGTAGTGAAGCTGTTTGAGGCGCTCCTTCTCCTCGGTGGCCATCCTGGCAGCCTGCTCCTGCGCCCACTGCTTCCGCCGTTCGAGCTCCTGCTTTGCGAAGTACTCGTCTTCGGCGCGGCTCGGTTTGTCGAGATCGGACATCTCTGCCTCCTTCGAGTGGGATTCTATCTATTCCTTGCGCGCAACAAGGAGGAGACCGGGCCCGAAAGGGATCCAGCTGAAGAGCCTGTCCAGCGCGAAGGCCGCCCGGACCGAGGAGACCAGCGCCCTCGATCGCCCGGCGCGCGCAACGGACTGCAGACGCGGATCGTCATCGACCGACCTCGCGGCCCGCCGCCGGTTCATTGGCAGAAGGAACAGGGTGTCGTAAAGCAGCACGACCGGGAAACCCCAGAACGCCGCCTTCTGCACCGCGAACCCGGCGTTGCGAAACAGCTCGGACAGCGCCGCCCGCGCGTAGCGGCGGCGATGCTCGTAGTAGACGTCGGAATCGGTCCACAGCGCCCGCAGCGCCGGGACCGTGGCGATGCAGGTCCCGCCGCTCCGCAGCACCCGTCCGATCTCGCGCGCGGCAGCGGCGTCGTCGTCGAGATGTTCGAGCGTCTCGCCGCTGGTCATGCCGTCGAAGGTCCCGTCGCGAAAGGGCATGCGGGTCAGATCGCCCACCACGGCGGGAACGGTGGAGGTCCTCCGGACGTGCACCGCGGCCTCGAACGAAGCGTCGATCCCGAAGACGCGATAGCCGTCCGCGGCCATCCGGCCGGCGAGCTGCCCAAGGCCGACGGCGCCGTCGAGCAGCCTCGAGCCGCTCGGCAGCTTCCGCACTTCATGCACGATCATGCCGAGACGATGCTCATGCCGCGGCCCGAACATCTCGGGCTGAGTGCCCCAGGCGTGAGTTTTGGGAGTCGGTGTCATCCTGAGCCGCGAAGACGGCGAAGGACCCCCCGAATCAGGGGATCCTTCGCTTCGCTCAGGATGACACGTTATATCAGTTGTTCGGCGTGACGAATGCGGTCTTGCTGTCCTTCGCTCCGCAGGCGTTCGAGACGCGGACCCAGTACGGCGTGCGCGTGTTGATCGGCTCGGTGGTCAGCGTCGCGCCGGTGCCGCCGGCGATCGGGAACGCTGTCGTCCCGCTCGGACCGCGGTACCACTGGTAACGCAACGGACCATCGCCTCCCGGAACCGCGGTGAGAGTGGCCCGTCCGCCGCGCGCCACCGACTGGCTCCGCGGCTGATGACCCGGTGTGCCGAGGAAGAACGGAGGCCGGCACTCGACCAGGACGTGCAGGATCGCGTAATTATCGGGAGCGCCTTCGCGCGTCGCCTTCAGCACCACCAGATGGGTTCCCTGGAGCGTCTCGGATCCGACGGTGATGTTGAGATCCAGCTCCTCGGTTCCCCCGAATTCGGCCGTGACCGGATGGAACGAGGCGGTGAACGACTGCGGACTGCCGTCGATGTTCTCGACGCTGTAAACCGTCATGTTGCCGAAGCCGTTCGGCTCGCGATTCGTGATGCGGACCGTGCCCGTCTGACCGTTGAGGAGCACCAGCTCGGTCGGCTCGATGAAGAGGTTCGTGACGCCGGCGCGCGCGCCGCCGCCGCAGTTCTGGATGATCTCGACGATGATGTCGGCGGTGTCGCTGGCGTCCGGCTCGGTGGCGAGGAAGAACCCGCCGGAGGTCGTGGTCGGACCCTGCAGGATGGCGATGATCTCCGCCTCCGGCGTGTTGCCGGTCGGGACGTACACGCTCGTCACCAGGATCTCCGCCGCGGCCGCATCTCCACCGAGCTGGGCCACGAGGACGTCGTGCCTCCCAGCCTGGAAGTTGCAGTCGAAACCGCTCGGATGCGTATCGGTGATGATGATGATGATCTTGGTCGCACTGCCGCGCCAGTTGGCTGGGAAATCGCCAGTCTGTTCGCCGTCCGCCCCCTGCCGGGGACCGAGGCCGTGGATGGCGGTGTTCAGCCCCTCGTCCCATGAAGCAGGCAACCCGCAGCTTCCGAGCGTGCTCATCTGGTCGACGGCGGTGTCGAGCGAGCTCCGGTTGCCCGGAGAGAGAGTCAGAAGCACCCTGACGTCGTTCTCGGGCAAGGCGATCAGGCCAAACTGGTAGTCGTTCCCCGAGGCCTGCTCGACCGTGTCGGCGATGACGCCGACCTGGGTTTGAATCTGATCGATGACGCCGCCCATCGAACCGGTGTTGTCGATGACGAACACAACGTCCATCGGACCGCACTGCGCCGCTGCATCGCCGGCCATTCCAAAAGAGATGCATGCGATGGCGATTGCCAGCGCCGCGATCCTGCCTGCACGCTGATGGTGGTTCAACATCTCCCCTCCTTGGCGGAGATTTACCGGCCAAGCTTACGGACTCGGACGGCTAAGCGCAACTCAACGAACGGTATAGAGGGCCCCCTCGCTTCGGGCCTCAGGCGCTCAGCAGCTCCTGCAACGCGCCTGCGGCACGCTCCAGCGCCTCGTCGAGCCTGCCCGGATCCTTTCCGCCAGCCTGCGCCAGATCGGCCTTGCCACCACCCTTCCCGCCGACGATGGGGGCGAGCTTCTGGATCAGGGTGTTCGCGGGGATGCGGTCGACGAGATCGCGCGTCACGGCCGTGAGCAGCGTGACCTTGCTGTCGGTGACACTGCCCAGGACGATGACACCGCTCTTGATCTTCGAACGGAGCTCGTCGGCGAGATTCCGGAGGTCGCCGCCGGAGATGTCGTCGACACGGCGCGCCATCAGCTTTACGCCGCCGACGTCGATCGGCGTGTCGCCGTTCGTCGCGGCGCCACCGCCCGATGCCAGCCGCATCTTCAGTTGCCTGACCTCTTTCTCGAGCGCTTTCTGCTTCTCCTGCAGTGAGCGGACGTACGCCGGCACATCCTCCAGCCGGGCATTGAGCTGCTGCTGCAGGTCGTGCGCGGAGTCATCGAGGTTCTGGAAGTAGGCGAGCGCGCCGCGGCCCGTCAGAGCCTCCATCCGCCGGACGCCCGCGGCGAGCGAACGGTCGGACACGATCTTGAACACGCCGATGTCGCCGGTGCGGTTCACGTGGCATCCGCCGCAGAACTCCCGCGAGTAGTCGCCCGCGGAGACGATGCGCACCTTGTCGCCGTACTTCTCGCCGAACATCGCCACGGCACCGCTCCGCTTCGCTTCCTCGAGCGGCATGACCCGCTTCACCACTTCGTGGTTCATCCTGATCTGCTCGTTGACCTGCTCCTCGACCTGTCGCAACTGCTCGTCGGTCAGCGGCTGGTGATAGGTGTAATCGAACCGCAGGCGATCCGGCGCCACGAGCGAGCCCGCCTGCTGCACCGTGGGACCGAGCACGTCCTTCAGCGCCTTGTGCAGAAGGTGCGTGGCTGTGTGATTGGCCGTGGTGTCGAGGCGGATCGGCACGGGCACGGAAGCCCGGACGGGTGCATCCCGGCGGAGGAAGCCCTCGTCGACGCGGACGCGCGAGACGATCAGCTCCCCCACCGGCTTCTGCGTGTCGAGGACCGCGGCCCGGCCGCCCTTCCACTCCAGCGTCCCGGTGTCGGCGATCTGCCCCCCCGATTCGGCGTAGAACGGCGTCGGCGAGAGCATCACCTCCGCTTCCGCGCCGGCGGCCAGCTCCTCCCGTTCCGCTCCATCGAGAACGATCGCCTTGACGCTCGCGTCGACGTCCGTCATCTGCTCGTAGCCGACGAACTCCGTCGGCCCCACCTTTTCGGCGATGCGGGCGAACGTCGCGGCATCCGTCGACGACTGAAACTTCGACGAAGCCTTCGCCTTCACGCGCGCGCCGGCCATCATCGTCTCGAATCCTTCGCGGTCGAGCGTGACCCCTTCTTCTTCCGCCATCTCCCCGATCAGATCGATCGGGATCCCGTACGTGTCGTACAGCCGGAACACCTCGGCGCCGCCGAGTGTCCGCTCCCCGCGGGCCCGGGCCTCGTCCAGCACCGCGCCGACGCGCTCCATCCCGGTCGAGAGCGTGCGCGAGAAGCGCTCCTCTTCCGATCCGAGCGTCTTCACCACCGCTTCGCGCCGGCCCCGCAGCTCCGGATAGGCGTCGCCCATCGCGGCGATGACGCCGTCGACGAGCTGCGTGAGCAGAACGGGGGACGGGAGCTTGCGGCCGAAGCGGATGGCCCGGCGGATGATGCGCCGCAGCACGTAGCCTCGTCCTTCGTTCGACGGGATGACGCCGTCGCCGATCAGAAACGTCGCCGCCCGCGAGTGATCGCAGAGCACGCGCACCGCCGTGTCGAGCTCGTCCTCCATCCGGCCGCGGTAGTCGTGACCGCCGATCGTCCGGATGGTCTCCATCACCGGCTCGAAGAGATCGATGTCGTAGTTCGTCGAGGTCTTCTGCAGAACGCTGGCGAGCCGCTCCAGACCTGCACCGGTATCGACCGACGGGGCCGGCAGCGGCTGCAGCACCCCATCCTCGTCCCGGTTGTACTGCATGAAGACGAGGTTCCAGATCTCCATGGTGTCGTCGCCGGGACCGTTGACCAGCTCGGGGACGTTCTTCGAGAGATCGCTGCCGCGGAAGTAATGAATCTCCGAGCACGGCCCGCAGGGGCCGGTGTCTCCCATCGACCAGAAGTTGTCCTTCTTCCCGAATCGGAGAATGCGGTCTGCCGGGGCGCCGGCCTTGATCCAGAGTTGCACCGCCTCTTCGTCGGCCGGCACGCTCTCGTCACCCTCGAAGACGGTGAACCAGAGACGCTCCACCTCGAGGCCGTAGACCTTCGTCAGGAGCTCCCAGGCGAAGTGGATCGCCTCTTCCTTGAAGTAGTCGCCGAACGAGAAGTTGCCGAGCATCTCGAAGAAGGTGTGATGGCGCGCCGTGCGTCCGACGTTCTCCAGATCGTTGTGCTTCCCTCCCGCGCGGACGCACTTCTGCGAGGTGGTGGCGCGGCTGTAATCGCGCTTCTCCCTCCCGAGAAAGACGTCCTTGAACTGGTTCATCCCGGCGTTCGTGAAGAGCAGCGTCGGATCACCCGCCGGAACGAGCGACGAGCTGGGCACCCGCCGGTGGTTTTTGGACTCGAAGTAAGCGAGAAACTTCTCGCGGATGTCACTGGTCGTCGACAACGGGGTTCTCCTTGAGCACGCTCTGGACGAGCGCGGCATCGTATCCCTGATTCAACAGGTACGCCGTCAGTTTCCTTCTCCCCTCGTCCGTGGTGAGGTAGGCCTGGCCATGGCGGCGGATCAGCATCCGCCGCCGTTTCCTGAAGAGGGCGACCAGGTCCTCCCGCACCCGTTCCGGATCGGCGTTGTCGCTGAGCGCGCGCTGCGCCGACTCGCGATCGACCCCCGCCGCCGCCAGCTCGCGCGCGATCTTCCGCGGCCCATGGCGCTTCTGCTGCTTCGTCCGGACGAAGGAGGCGGCGAAGCGGGCATCGTCGAGCCACTTCTCGCTCCGGAGACGTCCGACGGTCTGCTCGATCACATCCTGCTCGAACTTCTTCGCACGGAGCTTGCGGCGCAACTCCCCCTCGCTGTTGAAGCGGTAATGGAGGATGCGCATCGCCGCGACGTAGCAGCGTTCGAGGTCGGTCATGTTCAGGCCCGAGGCCTAAACATTGTTCGAAAAATCGAACGGAGAGTCGTCGGAGAAGGGATCGGAGCTCCCGCCTTCCTTCGCCACGCTCAGCTTCGACTCCATCTCTTCGCGCGACATGTCCGAGGTCGACTGGATGCCCTGCAGCTTGAGGCGGAACTCGTCGGGGTTCGAAGCCCGGCGCAGCGCCTCTTCCAGCGTGATGAGCGAGTTCTTGTAGAGGTAGTACAGCGACTGATCGAACGTCTGCATGCCGTACTGCGAGGTGCCCTGCCCGATGGCGTCCTTGATCAGCTTCGTCTTTTCCTTGTTCTCGATACAGTCGCGGATGTAGGCGGTCGAGATCAGGATCTCCGCCGCCGGCACGCGGCCGAGACCGTCGGCGCGCGGGAGAAGACGGAGGGAGACCACCGCTTTCAGCACCGCTGCAAGCTGCAGGCGGATCTGCTTCTGCTGGTGCGGGGGGAAGACGGAGATGATGCGGTTGACCGTCTCCGTCGCGTCCATCGTGTGCAGCGTCGAGAAGACCAGGTGGCCGGTCTCGGCCGCCGTCAGCGCCGTTTCGATCGTCTCGTAGTCGCGCATCTCGCCGACGAGGATGACGTCGGGATCCTGGCGCAGCGCCGAGCGGAGCGCCTGCGAGAACGACTTCGTGTCGACTTCGACCTCGCGCTGGTTGACGATCGACTTCTTGTCGCGGTGCAGGAACTCGATCGGATCCTCGACCGTCATGATGTGCTCGGTCCGGTGCGAGTTGATGTAGTCGACCATCGCCGCCAGCGTCGTCGACTTACCCGATCCGGTCGTTCCGGTGCAGAGGATCAGCCCGCGGCGCTCCTCGGCGATCTTCTCCAGCACGGCCGGGAGCATCAGCTCACGGATCGAGAGAATTTTGACCGGGATGACGCGCAGGACCATGCCCACCGTGCCGCGCTGCTGGAAGATGTTGCAGCGGAACCGCCCCAGGCCGGGAACCGAGTAGGCGATGTCGATTTCGTAGTTATTTTTGAATTTCTCTTTCTGACGGGAGGACATGATCGAGAAGGCCATGGCGATCGTGTCTTCCTGCATCAGGCGCTTCAACTCGACCAGAGGGATCAACTCCCCGTCCACCCGGATGACGGGGTGGGAACCGACCTTGATGTGGAGGTCGGAAGCGCGCCGTTCGGCGGCGATCTTCAACAAATCATTGATATGCACGGGACTCTCCTCGGTATTGTCGACGATTCTACGCCAACCAGGCGAGCATCGCACCCTTACGCCCAGTAAAATTCGGAATACACACGACTTAGCTGAGGTTACGCAAAACCATGCTCCAGATCCTGCGGCCCGCTGCCGACCCGCTTGCTTACGCTCTGCGGACGCCGAGCCGGCGGCCGGACACGGCGGAAATGCCGCTCGTCATGGTCATGCACGGGCGGGGGGCGGACGCGAACGACCTGGCCGACATCGCGCCGGCGCTCGACGGGCCGGTGGGCTACCGTTTCGTTTTTCCGAACGCACCGAAGCCGTTCGAGGCGTACCCGGGGATGACCTTCGGCTACACCTGGTTCGACGGATGGCCGCCGAGCGCGGAATCGATCGCCGCCTCGCGAC
>DATLFC010000155.1:0-46087 GCA_035525015.1 Thermoanaerobaculia bacterium
TCCGAGATTCACGGCTCCCACATTGGTCCGCCATCCGAGGTTCCTGACATTGCGGACGCCGTGGGCGATGGCGCTGATGCCGTCGGTCTGGTAATCCTGCAGGCCGGTCCAGATGCCGGCGATGGTCTGCCCGTACGTTCCGCCGGGATCGTTGTTGTAGGTGTTCGAGGTGACGAGAAAGGCTCGGGAGATGACGTCGTCGGGAACGGTCGGGTTCTCGTCCTGGAACGTCGCCACGAGCAGCGAGCCGGAGCCGGCGATGCCGAACAGATCGAGGAGGAGGTTGTCGGAGTAGCGTGCCTCGTTCGGAGGGACGTCGAAGGCTTCTTCGAGGAGGTCCCCGCCGCCGCTGGGAAGATAGACCACCGTGATGGTGAGCGGATACTGCTGGGGATTGAAGACGTTGAACTGCGTCATCCAGCGCGTGCCGAATGCGCCGGGGCTGTTGATCGCCGCGGGGATGACGTAGGTGTCGTTCACCTGCGCCGCCGCCGGCAGCGCGGCGAGCCCGGCCAGGAGCAGTGTGAGGAGCAGAATGGGGCGTTTCACGATCAATTTCCTTTCGTGTTGCCGAAGCATCCGGAGGTCCCTCACTGCAGGGGAGGTGCCGCCGGTCTCGACGGCGGCGTAGTGGCGCAACTCGTTGAGAATGCAGCGACGGCGCGCCGCCGGACCGCTGTGCCGGCACCCGCGCGCGTCTCCACGGCGGTACACGTCGTCCTGGATCGAGATCACGCGTATCATCCGCGCATGGCGCAGATCAGCTCCCGTCTTCAGGGCCTCGTGCAGTCCGACATCCGGCGGATGTCGCGCGAATGTGAGCGCGTGGGAGGCATCAATCTGGGCCAGGGCATCTGCGATCTGCCGACGATCCCGGAGCTGGTGGAAGGAGCAACGGAAGCGATCGCCAGCTCGAAGGCCACCTACTCCAAGTTCGAGGGGATCGATCTGCTGCGTGAAAGGATCGCCCGCAAGCTCGTCCGCTTCAACGGGTATGCGGCTGATCCGCAGAAGGAGATCGTCGTCACGGTCGGCTCGACGGGAGGCTTCGCCGCCGCGGCCATGGCCACGCTGAACCCGGGCGACGAAGTGATCCTCTTCGAGCCGTACTACGGCTACCACCTCAACACGCTCAAGGTCCTCGGCATCGAAACGAAGTTCGTGCCGCTGCGAGCGCCCGACTGGTCGATCGATTTCGATCAGTTGCGGCGCGCGTTCTCGAGCCGGACGAAAGGCATCGTGATCTGCACGCCCTCCAATCCGTGCGGGAAGGTCTTCACGCCCGAGGAGCTGGAGACCATCGGCGCGCTCTGCCGTCAGTTCGGCGCCTGGGCGTTCACCGACGAGATCTATGAATACATCGTCTTTGACGGGCGGCGGCACGTCTCCATGGCGTCCATCGACTCGTGCCGCGACGTCACCATCACCATCTCCGGTTTCTCGAAGACCTTTTCCATCACCGGATGGCGCATCGGTTACGTGACGGCCGATACGCGCGTCGCGCAGGCGATTGGTCTCGTCAACGACCTGCTCTATGTCTGTGCGCCGACACCGCTGCAGTGGGGTGTGGCGCGCGCGCTGGAGATCGGCGAGGAGTACTATCGCAACCTCGCCGCCGACTACGAGAAGAAGCGCGACATGCTTGCCGAGTCGTTGCGGGAGGGCGGCTTCACGCCGTTCGTGCCGCAGGGTGCGTATTACATGCTGGCCGAGATTCCGCCGGAGCTCGGAAGCGGCGGTGAAGCGGCCGCCCTGCTGATCGAGAACGCCCGCATCGCATCGGTTCCCGGCCCCTCATTCTACGCGTCCGGCCGCGGCGACCGGCTGTTGCGCTTCTGCTTCGCGAAGGATTTCGATGCGCTGGAGGAAGCATGCCGGAGGCTGGCGCGGTCAACTGTTAACCGTTAACCGTTAACCGTCACTTCTTTTCTCTCGCTGCCTTCATGTCCGCCAGGATGTCCTCGGCGTGCTTCGCGGTATCGACCTTCTTGTAGATCTTCCGGATGCGCCCGTCGGCTCCGATCCAGAACGTCGTGCGCGCAACGCCCCAGGAGCGCCGGCCGTAGAGATTCTTCTCTTTCCACACTCCGTACATCTTGGCGATGTCGGCGGTGGCGTCGGAGAGGAGGGGAAAGTTGAGCTGGTGTTTGTCGCGGAACTTCTCGTGGCTCTCGATCGAATCGGTCGAGACGCCGAGGACGACGGCGCCGTTCTTCGTCAGATCGCTCTCGTGGTCGCGGAACGAGCATGCTTCGGCCGTGCAGCCCGGCGTGTCGTCCTTCGGATAGAAATAGAGGATCACGTCCTTGCCGCGGAATTCCTCGAGTGTGACGTTCTTGCCGCGCGTCGACTGCAGCCGGAAGTTCGGGGCGAGGTCGCCCGCTTTCGGTTCGTAGTAGTCCTGCATGGGGATCTCCTAGTTGGGTGCGCCGGTGCCGAACAGCACCTTCTCCGCGATCAGAACGGCGTTGAGCGCCGAACCGCGGCGGAGATTATCGCAGACGGCCCAGACCCAGAAGCCGCCCTCGATCGAACGATCGGCCCGCACCTCGGCGATGAGGACCTCGTCCCGCCCCGCCGCATCGATGGTGCCGAACTGCTGATCCCCTTCGGCGAAAGCGATGGCCGTGCTGCGCCGCAGCGCCTCGACCACCTCCCCTTCCTCGACAGGCTCGCGAGCCCGGACGAACATCGAGTAGGTGTGGCTGTGAAAGATCGTCCCCTGCGTGACGAGCAGCGCCAGCTCGACGCGCGGATCGACCAGGCCACGCACCTGTTCGACGATGAGCTCCTCGAGCCGCGCCGGCGCGGGATAAAGGTTGAATGCAACCTGCCTGTCGAAGACCTCGTGCGGCACGCTCTGCACGTTGAGGACGCTGACGGTCTGCCTGGCGAGCTCCTCGACCCCGGCCTGCTCGAACTCCGAGGCGGGTTGGATCACGGTCGCCGTGCAGGCGGCGACCGGAGCAACCGATTCGATCTGATGCAGGATCAGGGTCAGCGGGATGGCGATCGGGTGCGGCGAAACGATCAGGCGGTCCGATGGTGTCACAGAGTCGAGGTTCACGCCGGCCACGGCCAGACGACCATCCTCGATCGTCGACGGCTGTGAGAGGTCGATGGCGACGAACGCCGCCTCCTCCGCCACGTCAATCCACTCGCGATTGCCGGCGGCGGGGCCGCAGAAGAACACGACGTCGAGATCCTCGAGCTCTTCCGCCGAAACCGCAGTCACAACGGCCGGCTCGTCGCCGACGTCGGTGAGCGTACCCGTTCCTTTCCCCGTGGAATCGAGGAGGGCGATCTTTGCGCTTGGGAATGACCGCTCCCGCAGCGTCGACGTGACCTCGGCTCCGACGAGCGTGAGCGGATTGACGATGCCGATTCTGTAGCCGGATTCGTGCTTCGGGCTCACGTCACGGAACCTCGACCGGCTCGAGAGTCTCGTCGGGCGTGCCCCTCGACGGAAATGCGATCGACCAGAGCTTCATCAAAGGTCCGGACGAGAGATAGCCGATGGCGAAGACCAGGAGGAACTCCCGAGGCCAGCGGCTGAAGACGCCGATGACCAGCGCCAGGACCAGAAAGGTCATCAGCGAGCGCTCTTTCTGCAGGTTGAGGCCTTTCTGGCTGCGCCAGCGGATCGGCGACACCATGGCGAAGGCGACGAACGTCGTCAGGATGAGCATGATCATGGCGAAGCGGCTGTCGCGGATCGGTGCCGGAGCGTAGTTGATGATCGCTGCCATCGTCAGGGCCCCGGCGGGGCTGGGGAGGCCGACGAAGTAGCGGTAGTCCGATTTCCCCGTCATGACGTTGAATCGCGCCAGCCGCAGCGACACGGCCACGAGGAAGAGGAAGGCGATGCCGCCGCCGAGGCGGTCGAGCGTGTGGAGCCCCCAGGCGTAGAGGAGCACCGCGGGGGCGGCGCCGAACGTCACCACGTCGGCGAGCGAGTCGTACTCCTTCCCGAACTCGCTGGTGGCGGAGAGCGATCGGGCGATGAGCCCGTCGAACGTGTCGAAGATCGCGGCGATGAAGAGCGCCACACAGGCGATCTGGAAGTGGTGCATGGCCAGATCGCTGCGCCCCTCGGTGATGAACTGCATGGCCCGCATGCTGTTCACGATGCAGCGGAAGCCGAAGAAGAGGTTCATCACCGTCAGGAAGGTCGGAATGACGAACACGCCCCGGCGGAGGCTGCGCTGGACGTCGGCGCGCATCATGCGCGGCGCTCCTCGAGGGAGGCGATGATCGCGGCGATGAACATGCGCCGGATGTTATGCCAATGTCATGCAAAAGGCCCCGGTTTCCCGGGGCCTTCTGGAGTGTCACGCCGTAGCGTGCGTCGATTCGTAGCTTCGGATCCGTTCCGCC
The DNA here is from genome assembly GCA_035525015.1 of Thermoanaerobaculia bacterium. Taxonomy (GTDB): domain Bacteria; phylum Acidobacteriota; class Thermoanaerobaculia; order Gp7-AA8; family Gp7-AA8; genus DATLEX01. The sequence continues at coordinate 4,378 of DATLFC010000155.1, forward strand.
ATCTGGTCTTTCAATCGGAGTTTCCGCTTCTTCAACGTTTTTTCCTCGATCTCTTCATCAGCCGTGACTTCGTTCTTACTGGTCAACTCGGAAAGGCGTTCCTCGCAGCGGTGATGCTCGTCAATCCAGTGCTGGAACTCCGGGTCTTCCTGGCTGAGAAACTGTTGAATGTCAGCGGTACGATTCGACATCGATTTCCCTCCTTCGAAGTACCTTCGTCTGCGATTTTAGCACCGGGATTCACGCGACGGTGCTGTCGATTCCAACCAAGCCTAACCGTTGTATTTTCAAAGGGTTGAGCTTGCCAATTCCACGGTTCAGTGCGTCGCGTCACAGAGCCGCACGCCTCCACTACAATGCCGGGCTCATGACGCGGAAAGGGACCCTCGCCACGGCCGTGTTCGTCATCGCGGCGACTGTCTTCATCACCCCCTTTCAGCGTGAGCTCTACGTGGGCGACGAGACGAAGTATTCGCAGGTCGTCCGCGAGATGAGGGACGGTGCATTCTTTCTGCCGACCCTCCACGGCGAGCCGTTCACGCACAAACCGCCGCTGCACTTCTGGGCCATCGGTCTGCTGACGTACGTCTTCGGCGTCCACTCGCTCTGGCCGTTCGTGCTGCCGTCGCTGGCCGCATTTCTCTTCCTTCTCTGGCTGATGCGTCGCCTCGACGGCTGGCTCGCGGCGTTCCTTACTGGGACGTCTCTGATGGTCTGGGGTTCCGCGCAGACGGCGCGGATGGACGTTGCCTTCACGGCGTTTCTCGTCCTGGCCGCCTGGCTGCTGAAGCGGTTTCTGGATGGAGGAGATGGGCGGCTGCTGCTCTGGTCCGGAGTTGCGACCGGCGTGGCCACGCTGATCAAGGGGCCGATGGCGCCGGTCATCATCCTGGCGCTGCTCCTGTTCGAGCGAATCCGCCGGGGCCGCCTTCCGCGCGGGTCGTACTGGCTCGCCATTCTGCTGATGGCGGTCATTCCGCTGCTCTGGTTCATGCCGGCGATGATGATCGGCGGCGACACCTACACGCGCGACGTGCTGGTGAAACAGACCGCCGGCCGCGCCGTCGGCGCCTGGGTCCACAAAGCGGCGCCGTGGTTCTACCTGACGCACGCACCGGCGGACCTCTTCCCATGGTTCTTTCTCCTCGTCGTAGCGCTGATTGCCGTATACAAGCGCCGGGACGAGGAGACGAAGTTTTACGCGAGCTGGATTCTGGCCGTGCTCGTTCCGTACTCCCTGCTGAGCAGCAAGCTCGACGTGTACATGATGGCCATGATCCCACCGGTCGCCGTGGTGATTGCCCGGTTCGTGCGAGGGGACGCCGACCGGTGGACGAAGTGGGGATGGCGGGTGAATCTGTTCGTTCTCGGCGTTCTCCTCGGGGCCGGCCTGGCCGGCTTCTTCCTGCTGCCGCGGCAGGTTCGCGGCGAGGAGCGGGAGCTGGCGGCGCGGCTCGACGTGCGGATGCTGTTCCTCGTTCTCGCGCTCGCGGCTCTGATCGGACTCGTCGTCTCGATCCGCTCGCGTGCTCTGGTCCCGTCGACGCTCGCCGTCGGGTTCGCGCCGCTGGCGGCCTTCGTTTACCTTGCCGTCGTGCTCGTGCCGCTCGGCAATGAGATGGCCTCGACGCGACCGCTGGTCGAGGCCATCATCCGGCAGCAGGTCCCGCCGGAGCGCGTCGTCCTTCACGTGGCGCCGCATCTGTGGGTCCGCGGCATGGCTCCCGAACTGGCGCACATCCGTCACGTGGCCGGTCTCCCGGATGACGCGACCGTCGTCGTCACGCGCCGCCGCGATACACAGAGGATCGCGGACGATCTCACCCCATTCCAGAAGGTCGACGAGTTCCGGTTGATCGGAAAGTGGTTCGATGTCTATCGCCGATAGGCGCCGCTACGCGTCGGCGGCGTTCGTCACGCTGCTGGCTCTCTCCATCTCGTGGCCCTCGCCGGTCGTCTCCTCGAATCACCTCTGGTTCGGACAGGAGCTGGCTGTCGACGAGCTGTCCTTTCTCGGGCGGGAAGCTCCGTCGTGGGACGTCGTCTTCTGGTGCATCGCCGGATTGCTCGCGCTGGCGATCGTGCAGAGCGGCGACTTCCGCGGCGCGCGCGAGCGCATCCGCGCATCGGGCGGCTGGAACCCGGGGGAAGTGCGTCGGCTGCGGCCGCGGTGGGTGACAGGAGTCCTGGCCGGCCTGGTCCTCGTCGTGATGACGTGGGTATTTCTCGATGCGCCGCTCCTCGCATTCGCCGAGCGGATCCAGTCCGACACCACGCGGACGATGGTGCGTTACACCAATCGTTTCGGCGGCGGAATGAATCCGCCGATGATCGTCATCTTCTTCGCGCTGGCGGGTCTCGCCTACCGCACGAACCGCTGGATCGGGTACGCGGCGGCGATGGTCGTGGCCTCACTCGGCTCGGGGCTCGTGGCGCACATCCTCAAGCTCACCGTCGGGCGGACGCGTCCCGAGCTGTGGCTCGGGCCCTTTCATTACGCGCGCGGCTCCGCGAACTCCTTTCCGAGCGGCCACACTGTCGGCGCGTTCGCGCTGGCGGGGGTGCTGTTTTTCGCATCGAAGAGTCTGGCGCTGCGGCTGACCGCCATCGCGCTTGCCTGCGCGGTAGGGGTGGCCCGGATCCTGGCCTTCCGCCACTGGGCTTCGGACGTCGTTGCCTCGGCCTGCCTCGGCCTGATCGCAGCCTGGCTGGCAGTGGTCGTGATCTACGACTCGAGATCGGCGAAGGAGACCGACACCAGCCGTGAGCAACCTGCTTCTTCCATCGTCACGCCGTAGAGCACGTCGGCCGCTTCCATCGTGCGGCGCGAGTGCGTGATCACGATGAACTGCGTGTCGCGGGCGAAATCGCGGACGAGACGGACGAAACGCTCGTTGTTCAGTTCGTCGAGCGGCGCGTCCACCTCGTCGAGGATGCAGAACGGCGACGGCTTGTAGCGGAAGATCGCGAACAGGAGCGCCAGCGCCGTGAGCGCGCGTTCCCCGCCCGAGAGCAGGGCGATGGACTGATTCTTCTTGCCGGGGGGCTGCGCCACGAGCTCGATGCCGCTCTCCAGAACATCCTCCTCGTCGAGAAGCTGCATGCGCGCCGCGCCTCCACCGAACAGCGACGCGAAGATCTGGCCGAAAAATTCATTGACCGCGTTGAAGGCGTCGCGGAACAGCTCCCGCGAGGTGAGATTGATCTTCCGGATCGTCGTCCGCAGCGACTCGATCGACTGCACGAGATCGTCCCGCTGCGTCCGCAGAAACGATTCGCGCCCTTCCAGCTCCTCGTGCTCCTCGATGGCCAGGACGTTGACCGGCCCGATCTTTTCGATCTGGTCGGTGAGCCTGTTCACTTCGGACTCGAGCTCGAAGCGAGCCTCATCGCCGGCCGGCGGCTCGACTTCGGCCAGCGCATCGATGCCGGCGTGAAGGTCGAGCGCGACCTGCTCGCGGAGCAGCTCGAACGCCGACCGGGCGCGGTCCAGCCGGCGCTCCGCCTCGAACAGCGCGTCCTTGGCCGTGTTCCACTGATCGCGCGATGCCACGGCCCTCTTCTCCAGTTCCTGTACGCGGGTCTCGAGATCGGCGACTTCGGCTTCCAGCGCGACCCGGACCTCCGCCAGCCCGTGCACCTTTCCGAGCGAGACATCGAGGTGTGCCCGCGAGGTCTCCACGGCCGCTTCGGTCTCCTGTTTCCTGCCGAGCAGTGCTTCCACATCCTGCTGCTGCTGCTTCGCGCGCGCGGCGAGCGACACGACGATCCGGGAGAGATTCTCGTGCTCCCGCTGAATCGCATTCACGACTCCGACGGCGGTCTCCACGTCGACGCGTGCCTTCGATGCGGCCTCCGTCACCTGCTCGAACGCCACCCGCACGGTGCCGAGGCCTTCCTCGTGGCTGCGGATCTGCTCGTGGGTGTTGCGCTCGAGATGTTCGAGCGACTGCAGTTCCTCGATCGCGGAGTTCTTCCGCGACAGCAGCTGGTCTTTCTCCTCGACGTACAGCGTCTGTTCCTCGGAGGCCACGGCGTAGTCGCGCTCGAAACGCTGCAGCTCGGCGACCGCACGGTCGCGCTGCGACTGCCGCTCCCGGAGATCGTTTTCCGCCAGCCGCGCGCGCTCCTCGGTAAGGATTCGCTGGTCATCGGCGTGGCGCAGCTCCTCTTCCACCTGCCGGAGCTCCCCGGCAATGCCGGTAGCCCGCACTTCTTCACGTCCCTGCTCCGCCTCGAAATCGGTGAGCTGCCGTTTGAGCGAGAAGACGCCCGGCGTGGCCCCCTCGGTCTTGCCGCCGACGATGAGCGGTCCCCGTACGACGTCGCCGTCCAGCGTGACGAACGTCGCGTTGGGACGCTCCCTGGCGCGGTCGAGCGCCTGCCGCAGATCGCCGACGATGTAGGCCTCCGGCATCGCTTCGCGAACGGCGTCGGCGACCGCTCCCTCGCCGACGACCGAGTAGGCTGCGTCTCCGCGCCGTGTGCCCTCGCCGCCGGGAATGTAGTCCAGCGTCAGGAAGGCTCCGCGACCGGCACCGCGCTCGCGGAGTCGTGTCACGGCGTCGATGGCTGTGTCGCTGCTGTCGAGGACGACCGCCTTCGAGACATCGCGCAGGAGCGTGTCGAGAGCGGCTTCGTATCCTTCCGCGGCACGCACCGACTCGGCGGCGGCGACCGCCTGCGGAATGAGCTCGAGGATGGCCCGCCGCACATCCTCATCCTGCGACTCGATCGATATGAGAAGCGTGCGGATCGAATCGATCCGGTACGTCGTCTGGGAGACGCGGTCGCGCGCGCTGGCGAGCGATTCCCGCATGGCGTCACGGCGCGCGGTCAGGTCGTCACGCCGCGCCGACGCCTCCCGCGAGGCGTGCTGCGCATCGACGAGAGCGCGCTCCGCGCCGGCCACACGCCCGTCCCACTCCTTCATCAGCGTCAGGGCGCCGTCCCGGCTCTGGGCCGCCTTGCGTGCGCTTTCGTTGAGCTTCGTCAGGTAGAACTCGCACTTCTCGACCGCAATCTCGATCTGATGGACCTGGTTGCGTGCTTCGGAGATGCGGGCGATGGTCCGCATCAGCGACTCCCGGGCATCGGTGAGCGCCTTCTCGTGCTGGCGGACCTGGTCCGACTTCTCCTGCCGCTCGCGCTCGGACTGGTCGGCCACTTCGCGCAGCCGGTTCCGTTCGCTGCGCGCCGCTTCCAGAGCCTGCGACTTCTCGTCGAAGACCGCCTGTTGTCCGGCTGCTTCCTCTTCCAGCGATGCGATCTGCGTCCGGCCGGACTCGATTCGCTGGATCAGATCCGACAGATTGATCTCCGACTGCTGGAGGAACGAGCGAAGGCGCTCCACTTCCGCGTTCAGCCCGCCCATCTCTTCGCGGACCGCGGACGCGCGCGAGGCCTTCCCGGCGTGGGCCGTCCTGGTCTCGGCCAGCTCCGCCTCGTCGGCTCCGAGCTGCGCCGCGAGCTCACTTTCGCGCATCTGCGCGCCGGCGACGGCGTGTTGCGCTGCCTGCAGCTCGGCTTCCGCCGCGACGATGCGTCCCTTGTAGAGCGCCCGCTTGGCAGTGGAGAGCTGATCGATCAGCTCCCTGTGTCGCCGCGCCTTCCCGGCCTGCCGCTTCAGCGAGTTCAGGTTCCGCGTCACCTCGGACAGCGTGTCGTCGATGCGCAGCAGATTCTGCTGCGTCTCTTCGAGCTTCAGCTCCGCGGCGCGGCGTCTGCTCTTGTACCGGGTGATGCCTGCCGCTTCTTCGATCAGCCGCCGCCGGTCCTGCGGCTTGTTGGAGAGGATCAGGTCGATCTTCCCCTGCTCCATCACCGAGTAGTTGCGGATGCCCAGGCCGGTGTCCATCAGGATGTCCGAGATGTCCTTCATCCGGACCCGCTTCCCGTTGAGGCGGAACTCCGACTCACCGCTGCGGAATACGCGGCGGTTGATGACGATCCGGCCGTCATCGGCCATCGGATGGTTGCCGTCACCGTTGCTGACGCCGAGAGTGAGGGTGACCTCGCCCATCGAGAGCGGCCGCCGCCGCGCCGAGCCCTGGAAGATGACGTCTTCCATCGTCTCGCCACGGATGTGCGAGGCGCGGTTCTCGCCGAGGACCCAGATGATGGCGTCGCAGATGTTCGATTTCCCGCAGCCGTTCGGGCCGACTACGGCCGTCAGCGGCGCGGGGAAGGCGAGGTGGGCGGGGTCGTAGAAGGACTTGAAGCCTGAGATTTCGAGCTTTTCGAGACGAAGCATGTTTTGTGCGGTTCAGGTGTGGACTGGCGACCTGAGGGTAGCATGCCGTCGAACAAGAAATCGCGTTGACACATGCCGGCCGCACATGTCCTAGTGCGACCGAGCGACGGGTGACCAGTGACGAGTGAGATTCAGGATTTCCTGCGCCATGAGATCGACGTGGGAAGTTTTCCCGGTGCGGTGTACGCGGCCGGCTCTTCCCGCGGCCTCGATCTGGAAGGCGCGATGGGGCATGCCGTGGCGGTGCCGTTCCGCGTGCGGGCCGGTCTCTCGACCATCTACGACTGCGCATCGCTCACCAAACCTCTCGTCACCACCACGCTCATCCTTCAGGCGGTGGCGGAAGGGCGCATCACGCTCGAAGAACAGTTCGAAGGGTTCCCCTACTGGCGGCTGCTGACGCACACCTCCGGCCTCGCCGCCTGGCTGCCGCTGTACGCGTCGGGCGATTACGTACGGGCCATCCTCGAGCAGGGGCCGGAGTACGAGCCGGGGACCAGAGTCGTCTATTCAGATCTGAATTTCATTCTGCTCTATCACGCCCTCGTCCGCCTCTACGGGGACTATGTGGCGCGTGCCGAGGAGCGGATCTTCCGTCCGCTGGGACTGAGCGACGCCTTCTTCCGGCCGGCCGCAGCGCTGCGCCCGCGCATCGCGGCCACCGAGTGGGGGCAGCGTTACGAATACGGCATGTGTGCCACGCGGTCGGTCGTCTTCAACGGATTCCGCTCCGGATTGATCTGGGGCGAGACGCACGACGGCAACTCGCACCACTACGGCGGCACGGCCGGCAACGCGGGCCTGTTCGCCACCGCGCGCGACGTCTTCCGGATCGCTCGAGGATGGCTCGACGATACGCTGCTGCCGCGCGATCTCGTTGACGAGGCGGTCCGCAACCACACTGCGGGACTGAACGAGAATCGCGGCCTCGGCTGGCTCCTGAGCGCACCCGATCATGTGGCCACCAGGATGCTCTCGGCGCGTGCATGGGGCCACACCGGCTTCACCGGCACGTCGTTATGGTTCGATCCCGACGCCGACCGGATCATGGTTCTGCTGACGAACCGCGTGCATCCCTGCGCCGCGTCCGTGGGGATGCAGGCGATCCGCGGCAGATTTCACACGCTCGCGCTGACCTGACGGGCCCAGACGCTGCCCGGGGCCCACGACGCCGCTTTCCTGCGCAGCATGGCGGCGCGTTCGGATTCGCCCGCCGCCGCGGCCAGCTCGGCGAAGAGGTACAGCGTCTCCGCCAGCAGCGGATCGGGATCGGTGTAGTCGTCACGGAACCGGGTCTCCAGCAGTTCCACGTTGTCGGAGTACATCCGGAGCGCGGCGTCGCGCTCTCCCGCGTGCAGGAGGATGTACGCCAGGCCGAGCGCCTGAAACTCCTGGATGGCCGGCGAGGCGGCAACGGTCTGCTCCATGAGGCGCCTGGCCTCGTTCAGATCGCGACGCTGGTGGGCCATGGTCAGGGCCATTCCTTCGCGCGCCGCCGGATCTTCGGACCGCCGGTACTCGGAGATCGCTTCGTCGAACCGCCCCAGGAGCTTGAGAGCTTCGGCGCGATGAAGGTGCGCGGCGGAGTCGCTCGCCGGAAGCGCGGCCGCCTCCTCATAACGGCCCTGCTGGAGGAGCTGCTGCACCGTCGTCACCGGCTTCTGGGCCAGCATGTAGGCCAGAAGCGCGACGACAACGATCGCGAGAATGACGGAGAGTACGACGGCGATCGACATCTACTGCGCTTGCGGTGGTGGTTGCGGTCGCGGAGCCCGCGGTTGCTGCTGCTGTGGCTGCGGCTGCGTCTCGGGTGGCGGCACCGCGCCCGGCTCGACGATGAACGTCCGCATCTTCTTCGGGTCGCCGTCGTGCTGGAAGCTCATGTCGGGCAGCGCAACGGCTTCGGCGGCGGCGGCCTGGTTGCTCAGGTCCGTCACTTCGGTGAGCGGAACAGGAGGGGCGGTGGAGACGGTGGCCGCGTTCCGCCGCGTCACGAACTGATGCAGCAGCGCGAGCCCAAGGAAGATGACGATGACCGCGACTCCGATGACCAGGCCCTGTCGCTGACGGGCGTACTCGAGGACGCTCTCGGAGGTCGAGACCTCACGGGGCCGGAAAACCTCTTCGATCACCGCGCGTGTGTCGACCGGTTTTTCTCCGCTGCGAGGATCGGCGCCGCAATAGGGGCACAGCCTCGCAGCAGGATCGATGTGGTGCCCGCAGGCGCTGCACGCTGCTTTTTCGCTCACGGCTTGAATGATATGTCGACCGTGAACGGTGCCGAAACGGGCACACCGTTCTCCGTCGCCGGTTTGAATCGCCACCGCTGCACCGCGGCGATGAGCTCGGGTGTGTGTCCGGGCAGGCTGTTCTTGATCCGGACCTGCTTCACGCGGCCGTCCGCGCCGATCGTCAGTTCCAGCCTTGCCGTGACCGGCTCATCCACGACGATTCTGGGAAGCGGCTGAGACTGCGGCACGGGACGGGTCCGTTCGACGACGCGAGCAGGCTCGCGTCTCGGTTCTGCTTGTCGCGGTGTGGTTCTTTCGTCGCGGTCGGAGGATGCCGATGTCATCGGCGGCGGTGAAGGCTCGCGCTCGGCGGGCGGGGGTGTCGTCTGCGCCGTCTGCTGCGGCACCTGACGCGGCGCCTGGGCGTACGCGGGGCCGGTGATCGAACGGGGATCGACCAGCTCCTGATGGGCGCGGCGCTCTTCCTGCGCGCGCTGGGCGAGCGCAGCGTACTCGACGGACGAGACGGCCGTTGCGTCGCGCCGTTGATACTCCGTCGGAATCCCCTCGGCCGGATTCGCGACCGGTGCACTGGTGATCGGCAGATCGGCAGCGGCCGGATCGTTGAACGGCACGAGCCGCACGTCGGCGCGGCGCGTACGCGGGATGCCTCTGTCTTCGGCAGCCCGGTCAAGAAGCGGTTCCGGCGCATTTTCCGGCGCGTCGTCGCGGTTGATGACGGCTCCGACGAAAAACGAGGCGATGAGCAGCAGGACCGCCCCTCCGATCATCATCAGGTGACGCCGCCAGTTGCGCTCCGCCGGCGGAACGTACCCGCCCGACTCGGCGACCGGCGCCTCCGGCTGCGGCGGCGGCGCGGCACTCGACTGGTCCCAGCTGCAGTAGGGGCAGATTCGTGCGTACGGATCGATGAGCCGGCTGCACCGGGCGCAGGTTTTTTTGTCGTCCATCCGCGGTTCTCCGGTGCAACCGCCGTACCGTTCAGTCGGCCCAGTGGAGAGCGTCGTTCCGCCACACCACCACGCGGCCGCTGCTGATCGCAAATGCCTGCGGGGCAACGCCTTCGCCGATTGACCTGCTCTTCTGCCCGTCCAGGCGATAGAGCGTTCCGGATGTCGAGTCGTAGACGGTCGTGACACCGCCCGCGGACGCAATGCGATCCACGCCGGTCGGAAACTCCGAGCTGCGCGGCCGGAACAGGCCGAGGCCGATCAGACCCCGCAGGAAGCCGCGCCCGAACGCGGCGCCGACCGACTGGGCCCCCTCCGTCGTCCACACCCGTTTGGCCGCCGGATCCGCGATGCCGATCAGCGGCGGGGAGAGCGCTGAGCCGGCGCGGATGACGGCGAGGTCGCTCGGGGCACCCCCTGCCGCGGTCATCTCCGCATCGAACGTCTCGAGGTTCACCGCGGCGAGCCTGGCGTCGCGGGGGTAGAGAAGATAGGCGGCATTTCCACTCACCTCGAGATCGGACGCGAACGGCGGGAGGGACGCGGTCCGGGCGAGACGAAGCCCGTCCCGCGCGTCGAGCTCCTGCAGGAGACCTGCGGCGCGCGAGTAGACATAGATCCGATCGGCCGACGCGGAAATGAAGGAGGGATCGGGCGATACGGCGAGGGCCGTCCTGCGGCCGTTCCGATCGATGCGCGACACGGTGCGCGAATCACGCTCGAGCACGATGAGGTCACGCCGATGAAACACGGCGCCGATCGGCGTCTCACCGGTGGCCATGGTCGTGCCGCTGCCGTCAGCCAGGCGGATGACGCGGGCCTGGTTACCCCAGGAGTCGAGCAGCGCGATGCGGTCTTCCCCGACGACGATGCTCGAGACCCTTTCCAGCGCCGGAACGGACCAGATGCGCTGCAGCGTGGAGTCGTACAGGGTCACCACGCCATGATCCGCGACGGCGATGCCGCGATCCGTCGTGGCGACGATCTGCGCGAAGGCGGGCGCACTGCAGAAGAGCATCGCGGCGATGATGATTTTTTTCATCGCGTCACCTCGACGCCGAGCGGCTCAGCGAGGATTGCATCCGCGCCGTCGATCTCCGTGACTCCCAGCACGCGGTACGTGAGTCGGAGCGGTGTGTTCGCGGCGAAGGAGCCGGTGAACGCGGTCGGCAACGCGAAGCGGAAGGGGACGCCGTCGATCGTTCCGGAGGCCAGGACGGTCTGTCCCGGTCGATCGGTGCCGGCGGCGTCGAATCGAGCCGTTCCGCGGAACGTGGTGCCGTCGAGCGCGGTGCGCTGGCCGGGATCGAGGCGATCGGCAGCGACCGCCGACACGAGCTGGCGAAGTCCGGCGGCGCCGGGGTCGATGGTCGTCCCCGACGACGCATCGAGAAAGCGCGGCACCGCCGCATGGACCTCGAGCTCATCGATCATTCTCTGCAGCGTGGCGTTGCCGGGATAGCGCGCCAGCAGAGTCTCGAACGACGCTCGCGCGGCGCGATTCTGACCGTCGTGTCGCTGTTCGAGGGCGCGGCGCATGGCTGAACCGACGCCGTCTCCCTGCTCGCGTTGTCGCTGCGGTTGACTCTCGAGGTAATCGAGATATGCGCGGATCAGCCCGGCCGAGAAGGGATTCGCGTCGAACGCAGCCGCGAACCAGCGCCCCTGCTCGTCGCCGGTGGCGAGACGCGCCAGCGCCGCCAGCGCCGTCGGATCATCCGAGCGCTGATCGAGAACGCGCCGATAAACGGTCAGTGCCTCAGCCGGTTCTCCTGCCGTTTCGAGCAGATGAGCCAGACGAAGCTGCGCGCGATTTCGCAGCGACAGGTATGCGGCCGCCTCACCTTGGGCCGTCGAGTAGATCTCGAACGACTCGTTGCGCGCCACGTCTCTTCGTATGGCGTCGAATGCCTGGCTGTCCAGCGAGGCCAGGACCCTGAGCAGAAGCTCTTTCGCTTCGGTCTCCTCACCCGCCGCCAGGAGCGCGCCTGCCAGAGCGTGCCTGTAGATGGCGAGGTCGAGCAGCTCTGCTCCGGCGGCAGCGATCGCGACGGCGTTCCGGGCCGCGCTCACCGCCTTCTGAGGGCGGTCCAGGACCGACATGGCGCTCGCGTAGAGGTTCCACGTCTTCGCGGAGTCGCTCGTATAGCGGATCGCTTCTTCGAGCAGATCGAAGGCCTCCGGTCCGCGCCGCAGCTTCGCCTCCGCCAGTCCCGCGTACGCCGTGGCTGTCGCGTACCCGGTCATGTCGGACTGTTTGCGCGCCCTGATCCGCTCCCCGTGTGCCAGATCGAGCGCGCGCCCGTACTCCTCGCGCGCGGTCGCAATGTCGCTTCGGCTGAGATAGAGGTCGCCGAGATTCAGCCGTGCCGCGAGCTGGGAGAGGAAGTCGGAAGAGCGCGCGATCTGTTTCTGCATCTCGGCGATCTCGAAATCGGAGGCGAGCCGCTGCGATTGCGCGAGCGCCGGCGCCGGTGAGGACGCTCCAAGGATCAGCGCGAGAGCGATCAGCCGTTTCATTGGGCGAAATACCCTTTGCGAGCCGCGACCACGTCGATCCCGGACCGGCGCGCTTCCACCGCGATCGTCCGCCATCCCGCCGCCGTCCCAAGGCTCTGGTACACGACCGTGTAGCGGCTGTTGATGTCGGCGAGGATCCTCTCGGTCTGCCCGCGGAGTGTGCTGCCGCTGGCGGAAAGGAGAGTGCCGCCCGTCGTCTCCGCTGCCCGTTTCAGGAACCGGCTGGCGCTGCCGAGTACGACCGCGGACACGATCGTTTTCGTTCCGCTGATCGCACGCAAGGCGGCCTCCTCGGTGAGGACGCTGTTGCGATCGCCTCCATCGGTGATGACGATGACGTAGGTTCGCCCGGCGCGACCATCGACTGCCGACGCAACCGCATCGCGAAGCGATGTTCCGCCCGAGGGGGTCAGCTCACGATCTGCCACGTCCCTTACCGGCTCGGCGGGGCTGACGTGATGGTTGAAGAGGACGAGCGAAGCCGTATCGCCGTCGCGCAACAGCTTCTGCGTCGCGGAGACCGCCGCGAGCGCCCCCGCCAGACGGCCGCCGGCCATGCTGAGCGACCGATCGACCACGAATGCGAAATGCGCGGGACCGCGGAGCGGGAGGATCTCCCGAACCGACTGTTCCACCGAGTTCTCGCGAACGCGGATGTCGGAGATCGCCAGCCGCCGCGACGACCGCACCCGCAGCGGCACCTCGACGAGGTCGACGTTCATCGTCTCACCCGCCGTGAGAGCCGCGGTGGTGATCATCGCCGTCTCGCTGATGCGGTAGCCGTCGGAGAGAACGGTGGCCGAGACGTCGCGCGACGCGAGCTCCGTGCCGAAGTCGAAGACCACCCGGTAGGGAGCCGTGCGCGCGATGCCGGCCAGGACTCCGTCGACGCGGAACTCGACGCGATCGACGTTCGCGGCGTCGCTGGTCACCTCCAGTACCTGGGGACCGATCGCCTGCGCCCCGTTCGGCGGGGTCAGGAACGTGACCCCTCCCTGCGCCGTCGCAGCGACGACGAGAACCAGGGCGGCGAACGTGGTGCGCATGCCCGCGAAACGGTCCGCCGGTTTACAGTTATTTCGTGCTATTCTCCCGCTCCATGTCCCGCGCCTTTTCGTTGAGCGGCTATTACGGCTACGAGACGTAGCGCGGGGCAACATTGCGCCCCGGCATCGGGAAGGGGCGCTCCAGCGGCAGATCGCAACCTCTTCTCAGTGACGGGAAGAGGTTTTTTTTGCCGGAGGAACGATGACCGATGCCCGGTACGCCATCCCCGAGGAGCGGGCGCCGCGCGAGCTGGCACGCCTGCGCGATGCCATCGACCATGTCGACGAGGTCCTCGTCCGGCTCCTGAACCAGCGCGCCCGCTACGCCGTCGAGGTCGGGCAGATCAAGGGTGTCATGCAGCTGCCGATCTATTCGCCGGAGCGGGAGAAGGAAGTGCTCGCCAACGCCGAGCGGTGGTCGGAAGGGCCGCTCGCCCCGGCGGCGGTGCGGCGTCTGTTCGAACGAATCATCGACGAGTCGCGCCGTGTCGAGCGTGAAGCGTCCGCGGAAAGGGAAGCCTGAAATGGTCATCGTGATGCAGAAAGCGGCGGCTGAAGAGAAGATCGAGCACGTGATGGCGGAGCTGACGCGCCGCGGATTCGACGTCCATCGCTCCACCGGCGCGGACCAGACCGTCCTCGGCGTGGTCGGCGACGTGGCCACGGTCGATCCGCGGGAGTTCGAGCTGCTCGACGGAGTGCAGGAGGTCGTGAGGGTCAGCGAGCCGTACAAGCTCTCCAGCCGCACGTTCCGGCCTGAGAACACGGTCGTCCAGGTGAACGGCTGCGGAATCGGGGGGAAAGAGGTGGTGGTCATGGCCGGCCCCTGCACGATCGAGAACGAGACGCAGCTGTTCGAGACCGCGCGGGCGGTAGCGCGCGCCGGAGCGAAAGTGCTCCGCGGCGGCGCCTACAAGCCCCGCACCTCCCCCTATTCGTTCCAGGGGATGGGTGTGGCAGGCCTCGACCTTCTCCGGGCGGCGGGACGCGAATTCGGGATGGCCACCGTGTCGGAAGTGATGGAGATCAGCCAGATCGACGCCGTCGCGCAGCGCGTCGACATCCTCCAGATCGGCGCCCGCAACATGCAGAACTTCAATCTCCTCTCCGCCGTCGGGCAGACCCGCAAACCGGTCCTGCTCAAGCGCGGCCTCTCCGCGACGGTGCAGGAGTGGCTGCTCGCGGCGGAGTACATCATGGCCGGCGGCAACTATCAGGTGATCCTCTGCGAGCGCGGCATCCGGACGTTCGAGACCTACACGCGCAATACGCTCGACATCTCGGCCATCCCGGTCGTGCACAAGCTCTCGCACCTGCCGATCATCGTCGATCCGTCGCACGCCACGGGGCTTCGCGACAAGGTCATGCCGATGGCGCGGGCCAGCGTTGCCGCCGGCGCCGACGGGCTCCTCATCGAGGTGCACATCGATCCCGACAAGGCGCTCTGTGACGGACCGCAGTCGCTCTATCCGGAGCAATTCGTCGAGCTGATGGACGAGCTCCGCATCATCGTTCCGGCCGTCCGGAGGACGCTCCGATGACGGCGCGGTAGAAGCGCTGCGCTTTCGCGAACTCCTCGGGTCCGATGCGCTGCATCGTTCTCCAGAGCTCTTCCGCGGCGGCGGAGATGCCGGTCTCGTTCTGCTCGAGGATCGGCTGCCAGACCTCGTGCGAGCTGCCCGCGAGGCGCAGCATCGAGCGGGCTCCGGTCCCGACGAACCGTGGGTCGATTCCGTCGAGCATCGACGCCAGCGCCGTGGCCACGACCTGCGGCAGGTGGCTGGTCATGGCCATGATCCGGTCGTGCTCCTCGGCATCGACCAGAATCGGGTCCCCTCCGGCGGCCTCGATCATGCTCCGCACCGCCGGATCGTCGCGGTCGACGAACCAGGGGCGGCCGGCGAAGAGATCCTCCCGCGCGGCGCCGAGCCCGCGCAGCTCCGAGCCGGCGAAGGGATGGCCGGCCACGAAGTTCACGTCGGCAGCCGCGCTCCGCAGCGGAGCCATGGCGCTCGCGACCGAAGTGACCATCTGGTCCGCGCCACGCAGCGATCCGAGGATCTCGATCGCAACGTTCGCCGGTGTGGCCAGAACGAGTAGGTCGCCCGCGAGGTTGTCGACTTTTTCGTCCGCGGCGCCGGCGGCTCGTGCCTCGTCGAGCGATACGGCGGGATCGGCGAAGCCGACACGCCATCCCCGGCGCCGCAAGGCTTTGCCGAGCGAGCCGCCGATCAGGCCGAGGCCGGCGATCACGACATGCATGGAGTGATTGTAGGGCTCCAGGGCGGATAGAATCGCCCGCTCGATGATCGATCCCATCGCCCTGACGCGGCAGCTCATCGACATTCCCTCGACGACCGAACAGGAGGCCGCGGTCGGGGAGTTTCTCGATCGTGAGCTGGCGCGGCTCGGATTCTCCTGCCGGCGGTACCCGGTGACGGACACACGGTTCAACCTCTTCGCGTCGGCGGGCGGACGCCCGCGCGTCGTGATCAATTCGCATCTCGACACCGTGCCGCCCTGGTTCGGCTCCCGCGAAGACGGCGACTTCGTCTACGGGCGCGGGGCATGCGACACCAAAGGTGTCTACGCGGCGATGATCGCGGCGGGGGAGCGGCTCAGGCAGCGCGGCGTCAGCGACTTCGCGTTTCTCTTCGTGGTCGGCGAGGAGACCGACTCGATCGGCGCGAAGACGGCCGCCTCACAGCTCGCCGGCCTCGGATCGGAGTTCGTCGTGGTCGGCGAGCCGACCGAGTCGGTCTTCGCGCGGGCCTCGAAGGGGGCGTTCACCTGCACGGTGCGGTTCGAAGGGGTCGCCGGCCATTCCGCCTACCCGGAGCGGGGCGACTCCGCGATCACGAAACTCGTGGCCGCGGTCAGCGACATCAACGCTGCCGGATGGGGAACGGACGACGTGCTGGGAGAAACGACCGTCAATGTCGGTGTGATCCGGGGCGGGGTGAAGCCGAACGTCATCGCCGGAGAGGCGGAGGCGGAGATGATCTTCCGCGTCGTCACCGATCTCGACGATGTCCGGACGCGGCTGGAAGCGATCGTACGGCGGCACGGTGGCGCGATCGTGAAGAGCGGCGGCAATCCGCCGCAGCTCATGACCGTTCCCGCCGGTGTCGAGTCGCGCGTCGTGTCGTTCAACACGGATGTTCCTCATCTCCGGCCGCTCGGCCGGCCGCTGCTGTTCGGCCCCGGCTCGATCCTCGACGCGCACGGGCCGAACGAGCGGATCTCGAAGAAAGAGCTGCTGGCCGCCGTTACCATCTACGAAGAGATGGTGATGTCTCTGCTGGAGGGGCGCCTTGCCTAAGGTCGAGCACGAGGTCTATCTGGTGGCGGCGGTCCGGACGCCGATCGGCAGATTCGGCGGCGGACTGGCATCGCTGACGGCGCCGCAGCTCGGCACCGCCAGCGCGAAGGCGACGATCGAACGATCGGCGATCGATCCCGGTGCCATCGATGAGGTGATCTTCGGCAACGCCCGGCAGGCCGGCGTCGGCCCGAACGCCGCGCGGCAGATCGCCATCCGGAGCGGTCTTCGTCACGAGGTGCCCGCGTACACGGTGAATCAGGCCTGCGGATCGGGGCTCCGCGCCATCATGAACGCCGCCGATCAGATCCGCCTCGGGCACGCGGACGTCATTCTCGCCGGCGGCACGGAGTCGATGTCGAACACCCCCTACCTCCTCACGCACGCGCGGTGGGGCCTGCGGATGGGCGACGGCGAAGTGATCGACGGCATGATTCGCGACGGTTTCCTCTGCCCGCTCGCCGACGAGATGATGGGAGCGACGGCCGAGACGCTCGCCGATCAGTATGAGATCACGCGCGAAGAGCAGGACCGCTTCGCGGTGCAGTCGCAGGTGAAAGCATCGCGCGCCTACGAGGAGGAGCGGTTCGCGAACGAGATCGTCCCGGTGACGGTGGCGGGAAAAAAGGGCCAGACAGTGATCGACCGCGACGAGCATCCCCGCTTCGACGCATCGCTCGACAGCCTGGCCAGGCTGCCGGCGGTGTTCCGGAAAGGGGGAACGGTTCACGCCGGGAACTCCTCGGGCGTGACCGACGGCGCCGCGAGCATGCTCGTGGCCGGCGCATCGGCGGTGCGGCGTCACGCGCTGCAGCCGATGGCGCGGATCATCGGGTACGCGCAGGCGGGGGTCGACCCGAAGGTGATGGGAATCGGGCCGGTGCCGGCCACGCGACGTCTGCTGGACGAGACTGGTTTGGCGCTGGAGGCGATCGACCTCATCGAGCTGAATGAGGCCTTCGCCGCGCAGGTGATCGCCTGCGATCGCGAGCTGCATTTCGATCACGCGAAGCTGAACGTGCACGGCGGCGCGATCTCGCTCGGTCACCCCATCGGCGCGACGGGGGCGCGGATCACGACCACGCTGCTGCATGCGTTGCAGTCGCGCAAAGGAAAGCTCGGTCTGGCCACGCTCTGCATCTCCGGCGGGATGGGTCTGTCGATGATCGTGGAGACGTGCTGAGCGGATGCGCTTCACGGATTCGCATTGCCACCTGACCATGACCGAGGCAGCGGCCGCGCTGGAGCGGGCGCGCGGCGCGGGCGTGCACGGCTTCGTCGTTCCGGCGACGAAACTGGAAGACGCGGCGCAGGCCATCGCGGTGGCCGGGCAGCACGACGGCGTGTGGGCGGCCGTCGGCTTCCATCCCCACGAGGCGAAGGACTGCGACGAGCGTGCGTTCGCTGAGATCGAGCGTCTGGCGGAGGACGATCGGGTCGTCGCCATCGGCGAGGCGGGGCTCGACTACCACTACATGCATTCGCCGCGGGAGGTGCAGCGCGATGTCTTCATGCGACACGTTGCTCTGGCCAGGCGTCTCGATGTCCCGCTGATCATTCACAACCGGGAGTCGACGTCCGATCTCCTCGAGCTGCTGGCCAGCGAGGAGGCCAGGGGAGTGCGCGGCGTGCTTCACTCGTACACCGAGGATCTGGAGACGGCGCGGAAGCTGGTGGCGGCGGGGCATTGCATCTCCTTTTCCGGCATCGTGACCTTCCGGAATGCCGGGCCGCTCCGGGAGGTGGCCCGGGCGCTGCCACACGATCGCGTTCTGATCGAGACCGACACGCCGTATCTCGCTCCCGTCCCGCATCGCGGAAAGCAGAACGAGCCGGCATACGTGGTGGCGATCGCCGAGCTGCTGGCAACGCTCTGGAACGTGCCGATCGAGGAAGTCGCCGAGCGGACCACCGCAAATTTCGAGTCGGTGTTCTCCGTTAGACTGCAGCGGTAATGCAGCCCGATCTTTCCGTCGTCTTCCCGGTCTACAACGAGGAAGAAAACGTGCCGATCCTGCTCGACGAGATCGCACGCGCGCTCGAAGGAATGCCGTGGACGTACGAGGTCGTGGCCGTGGACGACGGGAGCCGCGACGGGAGTCTGGCGGTTCTCCGCGCCTCGAAGGCCAGGCATCCCACGCTGCGCGTCCTGGCACTGGAGAAGAACAGCGGCCAGACCGCGGCGCTCGATGCCGGATGGCGCGGGGCTCGCGGCCGGTTCATCGTCTCGCTCGACGCCGATCTGCAGAACGATCCTGCCGACATCCCGCGGATGATGCGTGCACTCGAGGAGAGCGGCTCGGACATGGTCATCGGCGTCCGCGTCAACCGGCAGGACACGCTGGCGCGGAAGATCCAGTCCAGGATCGGCAACAGCGTCCGCAACTGGATCACGGGCGACCGGATCACCGACACCGGCTGCTCACTCAAAATCGTGAAGCGCGAGGCAATCGAGCAGGTCCGCCTCTTCACCGGGATGCACCGCTTCCTTCCGACGCTGGTGCGCATGCAGGGCTACCGTGTGGTGGAGATGCCGGTCCATCACCGCCCGCGCCAGTTCGGCGTCTCGAAATACGGAGCCATGAACCGCGCCTTCCGCGGCCTGGCTGATTGTCTGGCCGTTCGCTGGATGTCCAGACGCAACCTCCAATACAGGGTGAAAGAGGAGGGCTGAGCATGACCCTCGACCCGCGGACCTGGGATCTCTGGGTCGCCATCGGACTGTCCGGGCAGATGCTGTTCGGATCGCGCTTTCTCGTGCAGTGGATCGCATCCGAACGGAAGAAGACGAGTCACATCCCGATTCTCTTCTGGTACCTCTCGCTGTCGGGAGGCATCGTCACGGCGCTCTACGCAATTCACCGTCGCGACCCCGTGTTCATCATCGGCCAGAGCGCAGGGTTGATGGTCTACATCCGCAACCTGATGCTCATTTATCGCCATCGCTCCGATGCTCACCAGAGAGCAGCAGACCACGCTCCTCCGGATCGCCCGTGACTCCATCGCCGGGCAGCTGCAGGGCCGGCGCGTCGAGATCGATGTCGACCGCCATGACGAGCCGCTGCGGCGCCCGGCCGGGGCGTTCGTCACGCTCCGCACCCGCGAACGCCGGCTGCGCGGCTGCATCGGATCCGTTCTTCCGGTCGACCCCCTCTGCCGCGCCGTCGCCACGAGCGCCGTGAATGCCGCGTTCCGCGACCCTCGTTTCCCGCCGCTTTACGCCGAAGAGCTGCCGCAGATCGACCTCGAGATCTCGGTCATGGGACCCCTCATCCGGGTGGCCGACCCGGCGGAGGTCGTTTGTGGCCGGGACGGACTCGTCGTCAGCCATGGTTCGTACGCGGGACTTCTGCTGCCGCAGGTGGCGAGCGAGCACGGCTGGGATCGTGAGACCTTTCTCAGTTACACCTGCGCGAAGGCGGGCCTCGATCCCGACGCGTGGCGTTCCGCAATTGTACGGATCGACCGGTTCGAGGCTCTGGTATTTGCCGAGTAACTCTATGACTGGTAAAGCGTTATAAGAGTTTACGCGATCTCGCAATAACACATCCGATCGAGGCGTTCTGAATCGCGCTTCACCGGTAGCTTTTGTTCAGATAACTTAAAGAACGCGATGAAGAAAACCACCATGACGGAACGCCTGTCGAAACGCATCGGGCAGGCCCTGCGGAGGCCGAGGAAGAGTCCGGTGGTGCGGGCGCTCGGGAGCCGCGGGGCGGCAACGGTCCTGATCGGCACGGCGCTCTCGATCGGCGGACTCTCCGAGAGCTTCAGCAACGTGCACTTTCTCGTCGAGAAGAAGCTCGACACGGTCGAGGTCGTCCGGCACGAGGGTGAGAGCCGCACGCTCATCGCCAGCCTCGGCGACGGTTTCGCGGCGCACACGGTTTTCAAGCTGTCGCGCGTTCTTCCCGACCGCTATGTGACCCGCCAGCTCTCCCTCTTCGATGAGAACAGCTGGATTCCGGAGCTGACCGGCGTGGTTCCCGAAATGGTCCAGGAAGCAGGCGGCGTGTTCCACTCCGAGATGTCGAGAATCAACGACGCGATCCGCCGTGAGTTCTTCGAGACCTCCCTGGAGACGGTCCGGCGCGACTACTTCGTCAAGTCGATGCCGTACGGCGATTTGATCCACCGCAAGGCTGAAAAGTACGGCGTCGATCCCGCTCTGGTGGCCGCGGTCATCGAGCAGGAATCGCGGTTCAAGAGCCGCGCTCGCTCGCACGTCGGCGCGCGCGGGCTGATGCAGCTGATGCCGCGGACCGGCAGCTGGATGGGCGCCCGCGACCTTTATGATCCCGAGCAGAACGTCGACGCCGGGGTGAAGTACCTCAAGTACCTCGAGAAGCGCTTCAACGGGAACCGGACGCTGATCCTCGCCGCCTACAACGGCGGAGAAGGTAACGTCCAGCGCTACGGCGGCATCCCGCCATTCCGGGAGACGCGGACCTACGTGAAGAAGGTCATGCAGAACTACGATCGCCGGAGCCGCGAGCTCAGGAAGTTCGAGCAGAACAGCCTTCACGAGGCGGTCGCCGCCGCCCCTGGCGCCGAAGCGGCCGCCCGCCGCTAGGCCTTCGTTGACGGCAAGCCTCGGTCTGCGCTAACTTTAGCCCTGAACCACGTTCCAAAAGGACCTGGGAGGGGACAATGGTTAGTGTGCGTAGGGTGGCTCCCGTGCTCCTGTTCTTGATGGCGCTTCCGCTGGCAGCGCAGCAGACGTCGTCTCGTCCGCCGACGAATCTCCATATGGTGGGCGATCACTGGACGGCGTACAACCCTCCTGATCCGTCGACGTATCCGCCCAACGCGCGGACCCATACGATCGTTCGCGGCGACACACTCTGGGATCTGGCCCAGCAGTACTACGGCAACGCGTACCTCTGGCCGCAGCTGTGGGAGTCGAACACCTGGATCACCGATGCGCACTGGATCTATCCGGGTGACGTCCTGCTCATCGAGGGAGAGGGTGCGGGGGCGACGCTCGTGACGGACACCACGGTCTCGACGCGGCCCGGGACGGGCGACGCTGCGGCGCAGAGCGGGCAGCAGATGCAGATGGGCATCGTGGCGACGGAGGCGCGAAGGGAAGTCACCCCGATTCCGCTCGGGACGGAGGCGGATGTCTACTGTTACGGCTACATCGGCCATCCGCAGGAGCCGATGCCGAACCACATCGAAGGCTTCGAGGATGTGGAAGTGCTCTACCAGCCGGGCCTTCTGAGTGCTCAGGAGGCGGGCGTAACGGCGGGCGATCTGGTGTTCGTGGCCGGCGGTACGTCGACGGGCCTCGTCGCCGGCGAGACTTACATGATCATCGAGCCGGCGGACATGATTTACCATCCCCGTACGAAAGAGCTGGTGGGACGGCATTACAACTTTCAGGGCCAGCTGCGCATCCTCTGCGCAGAGCCGACGCAGTCGAGGGCGATCATCACGCAGTCGTGCCGCGAGATCAAGATCGGCACGCGTCTGAAGCCGGTGCCGCAGCTGCCAATTCCGATCGCCCGCATCCCGGAGATTCCGGGATTCTGCGACGTGCCGACCGGGCGGCAGGCGGGGTTCATCATCGATTCGCTGGACTGGGATCTCGCGCTCGCCGAGGGAAATCTGGTGCAGGTCGACCTGGGGCGCGACGATCAGCTGCAGCCGGGTGATTTTCTCGTCGTCTATCGCGACAGTCCGATCGCCGGCCAGCCGCGGCAGGTCCTCGGCGAGATCGGAATCCTCACCACGGAGTCGCGCACGGCCACCGGAAAGATCGTCGCCATGCGCCGGACGATGCTGATCGGCGATTACGTCGAGCGTCGCTGACCCGGCACGAGTACCGGCACTCCGAAACGGCGGCAGGAATCGACCTGCCGCCGTTCTGTTTTTTTCGTTAGAATCGCCCGTCCGGGTCCATAGCTCAGCGGTCAGAGCTACCGGCTCATAACCGGCAGGTCCCAGGTTCGAATCCTGGTGGACCCACCAAGGTGCAATGGCGATCTTCAGAACCAGCCACAGAAAGTGTCGCAGGCCCGCGGAGATTCATCCGTCCTGCAAAGGCGTTCCGACCAGGGAACGCCTTTTCTGTTTCAAGGAGAACGTATTTGAGTGCTGACGTAGAAAAACTGTGGGAGCTGCAGCAGCTCTTCTCTCAACTCGCTGAAAGAGAGCGACAGATGAACGAAAAGCCGGAGTCGTTTGCCGCGATCGACAGGGAGTACCAGGCGGCCGATCAGGAGATGGCGAATCTGGCGCAGTCCATCGAACAGATCGCCAGGGAGCGCCGGCGCGTGGACGGCGAGCTGTCGGATCAGCAGGAGCTCCTCAAGAAGTACCAGGGCCAGCTGATGCAGGTGAAAAATCAGCAGCAGTACGCCGCGGCCTGGAAGGAGATCGACGCCACGCGGAAGCACGTCAAGGAGCTCGAGGACTCGGTTCTCAAGAGCATGTCGGAGTCGGAAACTCACCAGAATCAGCTCGACGAACGAAAGGCGGGGCACGATGAGCTGAAAGCCCGGTACGACGCCGCCTACGGCGAATGGCAGGCCTCGCTGGCGGATCTGCGGAAGGAAGCCGGGGATCTGCGGAAACGCGCCGAAGCGATCGAAGCGACGCTTCCGCCGCGGCTTCGCGACGAGTTCCACAAGATCTTCCGGCAGCGGAGCGGCGTTGCCGTGGCGGCGGTCGTCCACGATTCCTGCAGCGCCTGCCGCACGCGCATCCGCCCGGCCCTCTTTCAGCAGCTCAAGCGGGGCGAGCTGGCGCGCTGCGAGGGATGCCACCGCATTCTCCATATGGAGAACGCCGCATCCTGAAGGTCACGGCGTTCGTCGACGGCGCTTCGCGCGGCAATCCCGGTCCCGCCGGTTATGGTGTGTACATGAAGACCGAGTCGGGGGAGACGATCGAGATCTCCGGATATCTGGGGACGACGACCAACAACGTCGCCGAGTACGAGGGTCTTCTCGAGGCCCTTCGGGCCGCCGCTGACGAAGGAGCGACCGAGCTCGAGATCGTCTCCGACTCGGAGCTGCTCGTGAACCAGATACTCGGCGTCTACCGTGTCAGGCATCCCAATCTCATCCCCCTTCACAACGCGGCGAAGCAGCTCGCTCGCCGTTTCCGCCGGTTCTCGATCCGCCACACCCTGCGCGCGGGAAACAAGGATGCCGACCGGCTGGCAAATCTGGCCGTCGACCGCGCCGCGGGACGATCGGTGACCCGTCACCACGATGCTGTCTCCTGACCAGATCCGCTCCAACCTGGCCGCCGTCGAGCGCCGCATCGCCGCCGCCTGCGAACTCTCGGGAAGAAACAGAAGCGCGGTCACCCTGGTGGCGGTGTCGAAGACCTTCCCCGCCGCGGCGATCCGGGCGGCCCTCGACGCCGGAGCGACGGATGTCGGCGAGAACCGCGTCCAGGAAGCGCGCGACAAGAAGCCGGAAGTCCCGGAGCCGGCGCGCTGGCATCTGATCGGACACCTGCAGTCGAACAAGGCGAAGGATGCGGTCCGGCTCTTCGACGTGATTCACACGATCGACAGCACGGCGCTGGCCGAGCGTGTCGGGCGCGCCGCCGCCGCTGCGGGGAAGAGGCAGGAAGTGCTGATCGAAGTGAACATCGCACGCGAGCCACAGAAGGCAGGTACCGATCCCGCAGACGTCGAGGGCATGGTCCATGCGATCCGCCGAACCGAGGCTCTTTCGCTGCTCGGCCTCATGGCCATTCCGCCGATGGGTGAACCCGAAGCGATGCGGCCATACTTCCGTGAGCTGAGAACGTTGAAGGAGAGCCTCGGCCTCCTCCAGCTCTCGATGGGCATGACCGACGACTTCGAGGTGGCGATCGAAGAGGGGGCCACGATCATCCGTGTGGGCCGCGCCATCTTCGGAACGAGAGGGTGACGTGGCGCCATTCATCGATCCTTTTTTTCGAGTCCTTCTGATCATCCTCGACCTGCTCCAGTGGCTGGTCCTGATCTGGGTCATCCTCTCCTGGATCCTCTTCTTCGCCCGGCAGAGCTCCTTCCGCTGGCGGCACCGCGGTTTTTTCAACGTCCTCGAGCAGCTGAACGACATCTTCGCGCGGATGACCCATCCCTTTCTCCGTCCCTTCCGGCGGCTGCTGCGCAACGTGAACACGGCTGGGATCGACTGGTCGCCGCTCCTGCTGATCCTGGCGATCATTCTCCTGCGGGGGCTCGTGGCGGCGATCTACAGGTCTATACTCATCGGGTGAGCTGGACGGGGAGGGTGACATGCAACTGACGCCGCTGGATATCCAGAAGCAGACGTTCTCGACGAAGCTGCGGGGATTCAACACCGACGAGGTCCGGGCCTACCTGCACCTCGTGGCGGAGGATGTGGAACGGCTCGTCCGCGACGTCGACCGCCTCAGCCGCGAGAACGCCATGCTGCGGGAGGATCTGGAAGATCACTCCCATCGTGAGCAGATCCTCAAGGACACGCTGCTTTCCGCGCAGAAGGTGTCCGAAGACGTGCGGGCCACGGCGCAGAAGGACGCGGAGCTGATCGTGAAGGATGCCGAGCTGCTGTCCGAGCGTCTCGTCGGGCAGGCAATGCAGCGCGTTCACGATCTCGAGAAGGCCATCCAGGATCTGAAGGTCGAGCGGAAGGTGGCGCGCAACAAGCTGCAGTCGATCCTCGATCTCATCCAGCAGATGGTCGTTCTCGACGCCGAGGAAGAGGCGAACGAGCTGCCGATCACGAGCATGTTCCGCGCGAATCGCAGCGGGAGCTGATGCTCCTGGTCCGCAACCTGTCGCAGATCGCCACGCCGGAAGGCGTGGGGGGCGTCCGCGGCCCGGCCATGCGCCGGATCCGGGTCATCGAAGAGGGGGTGCTCGTCGTCGTCGGCGGCCGCTTCGCGTACGTGGGCGCCGAGGCCGGCATGCCGACGGAAGTCCGGTCGTCGATCGACGAAGACGTCGACGGCGGGGGGGCCACGGCCATTCCCGGCTTCGTCGATTCGCACACGCACATTCCCTTCGCCGGTTATCGCGAATCGGAGTTTAACCGCCGCCTGCAGGGCGAGTCCTACGAGCAGATTGCCGCCACGGGCGGCGGCATTGCCGCGACGGTGCACGCAACGCGCGCCGCAACGGAAGAAGACCTGACCCGGAACGTGCTGGCGCGTGCCGCGACGATGGCGCGCTACGGCACCACGACGGCGGAGGCGAAGAGCGGATACGGCCTCGATCGCGGCTGCGAGTTGAAACAGCTGCGCGCCATCCGGAACGCATCCGCATCGTCGCCGCTCCGGCTCGTGCCGACCTGTCTGGCCGCCCATGAGTTCCCCCCCGAGAGTCGTGGCAGCGAGGCGGCGCGCGAAGGATGGGTCTCCACGATCATCGGCGAGATCCTTCCGCAGGTGGCGGAGGAGAAGCTCGCCCTCTTCTGCGACGCGTTCGTGGAGCGGGGCGTCTTCACACGCGATCAGGGGGAGCGCGTGCTTCGCGCCGGGATGGAGCTTGGTCTGATGCCGCGTCTCCACGCCGACGAGCTGAGCGACACCGGCGGCGCGTCGCTGGCGGCGGCGCTCGGCGCCGCGTCGGCCGACCATCTGATGCAGGTCTCGGAGGAGGGTATCCGCGCGCTGGCGGCCTCGGAAACCGTCGCCAATCTCCTGCCCGGGACGAGCTTTTTCCTGATGTCCGAGTCGTTTGCTCCGGCGCGGCGCCTCCTCGAGGCCGGCGCGATCGTGTCGCTCTCCACCGACTGCAACCCCGGGTCATCGATGACGGAGTCGATGCAGATCGTCATGCAGCTGGCCACGCTCCAGATGAAGATGACGGTCGAGGAATCGCTGACCGCGGCCACGCTCAACGGCGCGTACTCCCTGCGTCTGGCGCCCGAAACCGGATCGATCGAGCGCGGCAAGCGGGCTGACTTCGTCCTTCTCGATGCCCCGTCGTACCTGCACCTCGTCTACCACTTCGGCGTCAACCTGGTGACGGCGGTCTATCGCGACGGCGCACGCGTGGCGTAGAACTCGCTGATCCTGCGGAAGAGCGTCGACGCGAGCGCCGTGCGGCACTCATGCGTGCAGCCGGCGATGTGCGGAGTGAGGATCAGGCGCGGGTCGTCGGGAAACGCCGCCGCGGGAGGCTCGGGATCGAAAACGTCGAGAGCCAGTCCGCCGAGATGGCCCTCGCGCATCGCGTCGAGCGCGGTCTGCTGATCGATCACCTCTCCGCGCGCCGCGTTCACGAGAATGGAGCCGCGGCGCATCCGCCTGATGGCGGCCGCGTCGATCATCCGGCGTGTCTCGGCCGTCAGCGGCACGTGCAGGGTGACGATGTCAGACGTCTCGAGCAGCGCCTCCAGGGTGGCGACGCGCCGCGCGTCCCGCCCCGCGAAGTCGGCGTCACCGATGTAGGGATCGAAGGCGGCGACGTCCATGTCGAACGCGCGGGCCAGCCGCGCCACCCGGCGGCCGACTTCGCCCAGGCCGACGATGCCGAGGCGGTGGAAGCGCATCTCGTGACGGATCGCGCAGTCCTCACGGGGCCACCGTCCCGCCGCGACCTCGCTCGAGTAGTAAGGAATCGTTCGCGTCAGGGAGAGCAGGAAGCCGATCACCAGCTCGGCCACCGCGTTGGCGTTCTCGCCCGGAAGGTGGAGGATGGTGATGCCGCGTGCGCGCGCGGACGCTTCGTCGATGTTGTCGATGCCGCTGGTGGCCTGCGCGATCAGCTCCAGGTGCGGCGCCCGCTCGATCACCCGCGCCGTGACCCGGTTGTACGCCCTCGTCACGAGAACTTCCGCGTCACCGACCGCGGCCGCCAGATCCTCCTCGCTGCGGACGGGCTGGACGCGGACCTGGAAGCGGCCGTCGGCCTCGGCCAGTCCGGCCAGCTCCGGGTCGACGTCGGCGGCGATCAGGAGTCTCTTGCGCATGGGCGGTGGCAGGATAAACTCGTGACAGCTTGACCGCGAAACTCCGCAAGCATAGAGCCGCGCTGATCGCTCTGGCTCTTCTTCACTTCACCGTCTTTTTTCCCCTCATCTTCATGGGACGCGTCGTCTCACCGAACGACGTCTTTTACGCCTATGAGCCGTGGGCGTCGCATCGGCCGGCTTCGGTCCCCGGCATCCAGAATCCGCTGATGAACGACCCGCCGACGGCGTGGCTTCCGCTCATGCACATGCTGAAGAGCGGAGCGCCGACGTTTCACTGGGATCCGACCATCGGCTCCGGCGTGCCGGGTTACGGATCGAGCGGCTCGGCCATTCTGTCGCCGCTCATTTTTCTTCCGACCCTCCTCGTGCCGCTGACGTGGGTCTATACGGCCATCATCCTGCTGAAGATCAACGTGGCTTTCTGGTTCGCTTACGCCTGGCTTCGCGAGGAGCGCCTGGGCAAGACCGGTGCGGCGGTGGGAGCCGTCATCATCGCCGGGGCCGGCATCTACTCGATCCGCTGGCTGTGGCAGGCCACGAACGCGACCGTGTTCTATCCGGCGTTGCTGTGGGTCGTGCGGCGCGCCTTCAATCGGAAGCGGACGCCGGTCAGCGTGATCGTTCTGCTGGCGACGGCCTACGCCTTGTCCGGCTTTCCGTCTGCGATGGCCTACGGCATCTACCTCGCCGCGGCGTACGCGCTGTTTCTGATCATCCGGGAGCGGCGCTTTCCCGTCATCAGCGCGGCGCGGATTGCCGGCGGCAGCATCGTCGCGCTGCTGATCTCGCTGCCGTTTCTCGTTCCATTCGCGCAGTTCCTGCAGCGGAGCGGATATCTAGCGCTCCGCGAGAACGCGGCCGAGCGCTTTTACCCGCTGTCGCACTGGCGGAGCTTCTTCGATCCGCAGCGCCTCGGCAATCCAGTCTGGAAGAACTGGATCGGAGATCCGGCCCTTACTTCGCTGAACAACTTCGTCGACGGAACGATCTACGTCGGTGTCCTCGCCCTGCCGCTCGCCGCGATCGCGCTGTTCCATCGCCGGAAGCGACGCTGGTTCTGGGTCGCCGCGACCCTCTTCGTTCTCCTCTGCATGTTCGGCATTCCGCCGCTGGCCGGTCTCGTGGCCGGGCTGCCGGGCTTCAAGTACACGTCGCTGGCGCGCGTGTCGCTGCTGCTGCCGGTCTGCGTCGGGTACCTGGCCGCGGCCGGAGCATCGCTGATTCAGCGGCCGTTCCGGCGCCGATGGCGGCCGGCAGGCAGGGGAACGGCGATGGTTCTGGCCGGGCTGCTGGCGTGGGATCTCGGCGTTTTCGCGGGAACGTTTCATCCTTATCTCGAACCGAAGGATGCCGTCGTTCCGACGACGCGCGTCACGGACTTCCTGAGAGCGGAGCCCCACCCCTTCCGGCTCGTCGGATTTCTCACGTATATGTGGCCGAACGGCGCGCAACTCTACGGAATCGAGGATGTGGCCAGTCACTTCGGATCGGAGGCGGTCTATCGCAGGCTGCTTCATCGGATCGACGCCACGGCATGGAGCGGGACGTCCACGGTCATCATGTTCAACAGTCTGCAGTTCCAGTTCACCGATCCGCTCGTCTCGATGCTCGGCGTCCGCTATTTCCTCGAGCACCGCCCGATCGACATCATCAAGTGGACCGTGTTCGGTGCCACGAAGCCGGCGGTCGCCGAGACCGGATCGTTCGTTCTTCCTCCCGGCCCGGTCGCGCAGCGCAGAATCGCCATCGACGACGAGCCTTTCTGGGCCATCGAGATTCCGGTGAGCGTCGAGTCGGCGCGGGGGGCTGCCCCCCGCGTCGATGTCGAGCTCGTCACAAACGGCTCGGTGGTCTGGTCGCGGACGTTCCACACCTCCGACGTGGAGGCGCTCAACAAGGTCTACGTTCCATTGCGGACGCATGCGCGCGCAGGTGACGACGTGCAACTCCGGCTCTGGGCCAACAGCATGAGTGTCAGGCTGCTGAAAGCGGACGCGCCGGCCGGGGAAACCGGCTTCTACTACGGCCGTGTGACGATTCCGCTCGTTTTCGACCGCGAGCTGCCTGAAGGGCGGATCTTCCGGAATCTCGCCGAGGTGCCGCGGTTCACGGCGGTGCGCCGCGTTCGCAAGCTGAACGATGAGGAGTTCCTTGCCGCGACGGACATCGACTTTGCCGAGGAGGCGGTGATTACGGACGATCCGGTCTTTCCGCCGCCGACAGTGGCCGCCGACGCGACGGTGGAGCTGAAGAGCTACGCTCCCGCGGAGCAGCGGCTCGTCACCACGGCGTCGGCGCCGATGTTCCTCGCCTCCTCGGAGAAACTGACGCCGGAGCTGCGCATCGAGATCGACGGCCGCCCGGCCCGTCCGATCGAGATCAACACGATGTTCGCCGGGGTCGTCGTGCCGGCCGGCCGGCATGAAGTGACGTTCACGCGGCGGATCGCGCGCGGATGGTGGCCGCTGTCGATGGCCGGCGTGCTGCTGCTCGTGGCGATCGCGGTTCTGGAGATCACGTCCGCCTGGCGACGACGATCACCTGATAGGCGAAAAGCGACAGCCACAGCCGGGTGATGATCGTGAGGATCTTCTCGCCGGCGCGGAGGATCGGATCGGGCGTGAACCGCCCAATGATCAGCCGGATGGGGATGGACGATCCGCGGACGGTGACGATCTCGAATCCGGCGTTCTCCAGTTCGCGGCGAATCGTGCGCAGCGTATAGAAGCGGAGATGCGTATTGTCGAGAATCCCCCGGTCGCGGTACTCGAACACGCCGAAGAGCAGCCCGAGACGCACGGTGATGTTGGCGATGTTCGGCACCGAGACGAAGAGGTGGCCGTCGTCGGAGAGGGCCTTGCGGGCGAGGCGGAGCAGCGCCGGTGCATCGCGCAGGTGCTCGATCACGTCGGCGCAGACGATGGCGTCCATCCTCTCCGGGAGCCGCTTCAGCTTCTCCAGATCGGTGACGAGCACCTGGTCAAAACGCGATCTCAGATCGGCGAGGCAATCCAGCTGATACTCGAAGCCGAGAGTCCGGCGGAAGTGTTTGCGGACGGCCGATCCGAGCTCACCGCCCGCCGCGCCGAGGTCGAGCAGCGTCCCGCCGGCGCGGGCATGGCGGCCGATCAGGTTCATGAGAATCCGATGGCTGCTGCCCTCGAAATCCTTGAATGTGTAGACGTTCGGCAAAACAGGAAGCCCTACGTGATTCCGACTTCCGAGTTGTCGCCGACCATGAACCGGTATGCGGCCGGTTTCCGCTGCGTCCGTCCGATTTTCACGTTCTTGCCGATGAGGCTGGCCTCGATGCGCCCGTCGACGTGTGCGATGCGCGAGTTCTCGAGCACGATCGAGTTCTCGATCTCGCAGTACTCGAGGCTGCAGGCGTTGCCGATCGATGTGTACGGTCCGACGTAGGCGTGATTGATGCGGGCCTCCCGCCCGATGATCGACGGACCTCGGACGACGGAGTCGATGATCTCCGCCCCTTCCTCGACGATCACCTTTCCTTCGATCTGGCTGTTCGACACACTTCCCTTCACGTCACGCTCGAACGTGTCGAGCACGGTGCGGTTGGCTTCCAGCATGTCCTCGATCTTGCCGGTGTCCTTCCACCACCCTTTGACGATGTGCGGATGAACCGTGTAGCCGTTGTCGAGGAGCCACTGGATGGCGTCGGTGATCTCGAGCTCTCCGCGTTTCGACGGTTTGATGGCTTTGGCTGCCTCGAAGATCTTCTCGTCGAACATGTAGACGCCGACCAGGGCGAGATCCGATCGCGGGTGGGGCGGCTTTTCCGTCAGCCGGATGACGCGGCCTTTGTCGCTGAGCTCGGCCACGCCGAACTGCGACGGGTCCGGCACCTTCGTCAGGAGGATCTCGCTGTTGCAGTCGATGCTGCGGTACTCCTCCACCAGCGGCGTGATGCCGTGCTGCAGGAGGTTGTCTCCCAGATACATCACGAACGGGCAGTCGCGGAGGAAGTGCTCCGCGGTGAGCACCGCGTGCGCGAGCCCACGGGGCGCATCCTGCTCGACGTAGGTCACGTTGGCGCGGTAGCGGGAGCCGTCGCCGATGGCCGCCCGGATCTCGTCTCCCGTCTCGGGCGACACGATGATGGCGATGTCCTGAATGCCCGCGGCCACGATGGCCTCGATCCCGTAGACGAGGACCGGTTTGTTCGCCACCGGGATGAGCTGCTTGGCGGACGTGTAGGTGAGGGGACGCATCCGCGTTCCCTTGCCGCCCGAGAGAATCAGGCCCTTCATGTTGCCGTGACGGTTCACGTTTATCTGAGCGATCCTATCGTTCCGACATTTTTGAGGGTGATGGCGGCGCCGACACTCCAATCCGTAGTTTCGATGCCGCGGGGATAGATCAGGAACCGGCGATACGACAGGGCGATCCCGTAGCAGGAGCCGGTTCCGCCAAGGATATACCGCTGCTCGATGAACTTGTTCTCCCTGGCGTCGTAATTGACCTGCAGGTCGGCGCGCAGGCGATCATCGAGAAACGTGCCGCCCGTGCTGACCCGGAACTGGCTCGAGTCGCCGAAGCTCGTCTGCGGGTCGCCATACGTCGCAAACCAGGTCAGGCTGAGGTACTCGCCGGCCCGCCTGCCGGTGCCGACCAGGTTCGCCGAAAGGCTCGTCTGATCGAGCTGCCGGGACACATTCCCGAATCTCGCCGTGGCGTCGACGGTGACCGACTGATAGGGATTGACGCGCAGCGTGGCATCGAGCGGCGTGAACCTGTGCTCGGCGAATGCGCTCGAGCTGCCGGTCGCGGTGGTGAACGGCTTCGAGAGCGCCGCCGCCTGCCGCAGCGACAGCGACAGCACCTCGCGCGCCGGTCCGTTCGGCCCCGCCTCCTTGCCGATGATGCGCTGCGTGAGCGAATACTCGAGCGTATCGCGGACGATCGGCAGAAACGGCGAGTCGACGGTGTCGAAGCGGATGATCTGCTCCTGGCTTTCGCGGTCACTGCCGGACGTGTAGACGTATCGGAACCGTGGCTCGATCACGTGTTTGAACCGGGAAAATCCGCGGATCTGCCGATTGAAGATGCGCGACAGCGACGGTCCGACGACCTCCACCTGTCCCTGCGTGTAGAGACGATCGATACCCTCCTCGCTGAGGACGTTCCGCTGCGTGATCGGATCGCGCTCCAGACTCGCCGAGTAGTACGTCCCCCGTGCGGAGATCTGCGGGCGGATCGAGAACCACGGCGGAGTCTTCATCTGCAGCGACAGCGTCGGGAAGACGTCCGCCCGGTAGTA
This sequence comes from Thermoanaerobaculia bacterium, assembly GCA_035525015.1. Lineage (GTDB taxonomy): Bacteria > Acidobacteriota > Thermoanaerobaculia > Gp7-AA8 > Gp7-AA8 > DATLEX01. The sequence goes on from DATLFC010000155.1 coordinate 36,912, forward strand.
CGCGGTGGTGTCCGTGGTTCCGGCAACGGAGTTCGTCCGAAGGTGCGACGCCGACGACTCCATCGAGAAGTAGAGCGGCGACCCGAAGACCCGCTGCGGATACAGCCGGAGCTGAAGAGCCGGAAGCTGCTCGAAGTGCTGCCGGGTGGCGAAGACGAGCTCTCGCCGGTCCGCCCGGATGTTCAGCGAGTATCGCGGCTGGTTCTTCGTCAGGTAGGCCGACGAGTAGATGTTCGACAGCGTCGTCAGCTCCGGGTTCCGGTCGAATCGGCGGAAGAATTCGAGATCGGAAAAGTCCTGGATGTCGATGACGCCGCGGAAGCCCCTGGGCAGGTTGTCCTGCGCGTGCTGCCATCGATAGCGCCAGCGGAATTCGTCGTCTCCAGTCTGGCCGGGCAGGCCGGACGAATCGATGTCGGGCCCGAACACGCCGTAGAAGTCGAGCTCGCCCAGTTTGACGTTCTGCGAAGGGAGGTACCGGACATTCACACCGCCGCCGTAATGGCCGACGCTCGTCAGGTCCGCCGTGACCGTGGCGTCGACCGAGTCGCCGAACGGAACGAAGTAGCCGAGCTCCACGCGCATGTTCGAGACGTTCGAGAAATGCAGGCGCGGAATCAGAAGCCCTCTCGATCGTTCGCTCTTCGTCGGCCAGAGCAGCCGCGGCGCCCAGAGGATGGGGAGCCTCCGCGCCCGGAAAGACACGTTTCGCAGATACGCATAGTCGTTCAGCGTCACCTCGGCGCTGGCGACGTGAAAGGACCAGGCCGGCCGGTCGAGGTCGCACGAGGTGAAGACGCCGTCGGTGAGCCGGTACGTGTCCTCGTCCACCTTCTCGATCCGGCTCCCGGAGAAGTGGAGCTCCGGATGCATCGTCCCGGTGGCGTTGAAGAACGTTCCCACCTTGCTCTCGAGGTTGTAGACGGCCTGCGTGGCGGCGATGCGGGTCGGCCCCTGATCGATGATCACGTTGCCTTCGGCAGTCACATCCTTTGTCCGGTTGTTGTACGTGACCTTGTTCGCGCGGAGCTTGATGTCCTGGTACTCGATGGTCACCTCGCCCTCGAGGACCGAGTACTCGTCGGGCTGGGTTTCGAAGCGGCCGCCTTCGGCGACCGTGATCTTCACCTCGCCGCCGCCCTGGCGCGGAGCGGGAATGATCTCGAATCGCGACCGCTGCGCAGCGAGGGGGATGGAGATTGTGAGTAAGACCAGCAGTACCGGCGGGGCGGAGCGGAGATTCATTCGCTGAGACGCATTGTATCCGAGGGGCCTTCGCCCTCCCGGCGGGCGCGGGCGGAAGCGTGCTCGATGCGCGTCATGCGCTGAAGCTGCATGCGGAGCTTCATGATTTCCAGCTGGTAGAGGCGGGCCGTCTCGTCGGGCCGTCCGCGAAGCTGCCGCTTTCGCAGCGCGATCAGGTAGGCCAGACGGACGAATTCGCGATGCGCGCCGCGGTCGCTCCACCCGGCGCGGCCGAGCCGGAGGATCGGATGCGCCGTGCGCCCCACGTCCGCCGGATCGATGAAGCCGAGCGATGCCTCGTGCTGCAGCTCGGCCCGAACCTGCGGCCATTGCCGGAACATCGCGGCCATGACGAGCAGCGGTCCGACGGCAGCGGCGCCGATGGCCACGTGCCTGTCCTCCGCGCCCAGGCGTGCCAGGATGGCCGGCACGGCCGCCGCGACGATGGCCGCCGCGGCGGTCACGACGTCCCAGATGACCTGCCGCAGCTTGTCGGCAACGTGAAGCACCGCCCAGGTGATGCCGAAGCCGGCCACCGCGCCGGCCAGAACCGGCTGCGAGAAGGCCGGTAGCGGCTCGTTCCCCGAGAGGACCACCAGTGGAATCGCCGCGGCCGCCCCGCTGACGGCGCCCAGGAGCATCCCGTCGGCCGGCTCACTCTCATCGCCGGTGAGTCTCGAGTACAGCGCAGCGAGAGTCATCACGAGACCCATGGCGACTGTCTGCAGCCGGATGTCGAACGTCGTCGTACGGATGACCACCCCCGCGAGCACACCGGCGAGAATCGGGTTGCGCGCCGCGCTCCAGAAATCGTCCTCGAGCGTCCGGAAGAAGCGGACCGTCATCGCCGCGCCCGCCAGCGAGATGATGAGGACCAGCGCGAGGACGGGATCAGTCATGGCGATGCGCGAAGTGCCGGCGGGCCCGCTCGATGTCCTGACGGATCTGCGAGGTCAGCTCCAGTGCCGAGCGGAACTGCTGTTCTCTCCGGAGCAGGTGATGGAAGTAGACGCGCACCGTCTCGCCGTAGACGTTCGAGTCGAAGTCGAGGATGTGGCTCTCGATCGTGGTGGCGTAGTTCTCGTACAGCGTGGGGCGGACACCGATGTTCGTGACGCTCTCGAACGAGCGCGCAAAGCTCTCGAACCGGGACGTCGTCACGTAGACGCCCGATCCGGGGAAGAGCTCGTTGAACGGGTCGACGTTGACGGTCGGAAAACCGATCTTCCGGCCGAGGCGGCGCCCCGTGGCGACCCGCCCGTCGATGAAGTAGGTGCGGCCGAGCGCGAGCGCGACCGTGCGCATGGCCCCTTTCTCGATGGCGTCGCGGACGATCGAGCTCGACACCCGGATGCCCCGCAGGCGGATCTCCGGAACGCCATGGACCGCGAACCCGTGCCGCCGGCCCGTCTCTTCCAGGAGAGCCAGGTTCCCGCCCCGTCCTGCCCCGAAGCAGAAATCGCGGCCGATGCGGACTTCCGTGACGGCGAGCGCTCCAACCAGGAGTTCGTCGATGAAGCGCTCCGCGGTCCAGCGGGAGAACTCCGGCGTGAACGGCACCACGAGCATCGCATCGACACCCATCTCGCGAAGGAGCTCCTCTTTCTGGGCCAGCGTGACGATCTGCCTCGGCACCCGATCGGGAGCGACCACGGAAAGGGGATGGGGATGGAAGGTGATCACCGCCGAGGCGCGCGTCTGCTCGCGCGCCCGATCGACGACGCCGCGGATGATCTCCTGATGGCCGAGGTGCATCCCGTCGAAGTTGCCGATCGTGGCAACGCAGTCGCGGGGGAGATCGGTTTTCCGGAACGGGTCGTGGATGACGAGCATGGGCTGTTGCCGAGCGCGGGAGTGTAGCAAGATGATGGGCGACGGGTGACGAGTGACGCGATTTCTGAGTCTGGTTCTGATCGTGGCCTTACCGGTACTTGCTGATCCGCGGCCGAGAGCCCGCGATCTGGGAATTGCCGCCGGCATTCTGGCTCCGGGGCCCTGGAATGCGATCACCGACGTCGGGGGCGTGCTGGTCGGGCACGCCACCGTGATCCGTGGAGACCGCGTCCGCACTGGTGTGACCGCTGTGCTGCCGCACGGCGGCAACCTGTTTCGGGAGAAGGTTCCCGGAGCGATCTTCGTCGGCAACGGCTTCGGAAAACTGATGGGATCGACGCAGGTCGACGAGCTGGGAGAGATCGAATCGCCCATTCTGCTCACGAACACGCTGAGTGTCGGACGGGTCGCCGACGCGGCCATCGACTTCATGCTGGCGCTCCCGGGAAACGAGAACGTACGGTCGATCAATATCGTCGTCGGCGAGACGAACGACGGCGGCCTCAATGACATCCGCGGCCGGCATGTCGGCCGGGACGAGGTGTTCTCCGCGATTCGCGGCGCCAGAGGGGAAGCGGTCGAGGAAGGGAGCGTCGGCGCCGGGACCGGGACGATTGCCTTCGGTTTCAAGGGCGGCATCGGCACATCGTCCCGACGCCTTCCGGCGAAGCTCGGCGGCTACACGGTGGGCGTCCTCGTGCAGACGAACTTCGGCGGTGTTCTGTCGATCGCCGGCGCCCCGGTCGGCCGCGAGCTCGGCCGATCCCCTTCGGAGGGGGATTCCTCGCCGTCTTCGCGGCTCGGAATGACACGCGATCGCGGCGACGGCTCGATCATGATCGTGATCGCCACCGATGCTCCCGTCGACGCGCGGAACCTCCGGCGGATGGGAGCTCGCGCCATCATGGGCCTGGCCCGCACCGGCGCTGCCGGCACGAACGGGAGCGGCGACTACGCGATCGCCTTCAGCACGGCGCGCAATCCGGCGAAGCTTCTGCCGAACGACGCCCTCTCACCACTCTTCCTGGCCACGATCGAAGCGACGGAGGAGGCGATCTACAACTCGCTGTTCAAGGCTACGACCGTCGAGAGCGCGATCGGGAGGGCGGAAGCGATCCCGATCGAGGAGACGCTGCAGATCCTGCGGAAATCGGGAGCGCTTGCTGAGCCGGCCGATACTCCACGTGATCGCCCTCGATCGCCGCCAGGGCGCTGAGCGCATGCTCCTGCCGTGACCCCGGACCGAGGATGTGGACGACTCGGAGGCCGCGACGGACCATCTCGTCGGACAGCAGATTGCGGTGGCAGCGCCACGGAACCGCCTCGGCGCACATGTACGCCGTTCCCAGGTCGGAATCGATCAGCCGGTCGACGGCGGCCCGGAACTCCGCGGTAGACATGGAATCGGCGTAGGCGCGGAACTGCTCGTTGCGGAGCCCCGTGTTCGGCGAATCGCCGAGCGGCTTGCGCCGGCCGCCGAGGTCTTCGAAGTGGAGATAGTCGATGCCGGCGTCAGGCAACAATCGCTGGAGCGATTCGCGCGAGAAGTGGGGATAGCGTTTCGATCCGGGGAAGCGACGGATGTCGGCCAGTCGGGAGACCCCGGTCTGGCGGAGAAGGCTGATGAGCTCGTCCAGCGTTCTCGTGGAATGGCCGATGGTATAGATAAGTTGCATGTTTCCAGTGAACTACTACGCCGATCACGCGCAGGGGCTCAAACAGGAGCTCGCCGCCGAGATTCCCATCGACGACCTTCGGAAGCTGCATCGCAAGCGCCCTCTGCTGCACGCGCTGGTGGCGGCGGCGAATTTCGGCGCCATCATCCTCTCGGCTGCGGCGATCGTTCTGCTGGAACGCTGGTATTTCTGGCTTCCGTTCGCCTTCATCGCCGGGTTCGCCATCTTCAACTGCACGGTGTTGCTGCACGAGGTGGTGCACCACACCATCCTCGGCCGCGCCGACAAGCGCGCCTACCGGATTCTCGGCCTGCTGTACGCGATGCCGAGCGGCATCTCCGCCTCGCAGTTCATCCGCTGGCACCTCGATCATCACGCCGAGCTCGGATCGGACGAGGACGATCCGAAGCGGCATCATCTGTCGCCGAAGATCAACGCCCGCTGGTTGAAGTTTCTCTACTTCACTCCGGCGCTGTTTCCCATCTACTTCCGCGCGGCGGCGAAGGAGACGGCCACGTACGAGCCGGAGCTGCGCCGGCGCATCCGGAACGAGCGTCTGGCGACGATCGCGTTCCAGCTCACGATTCTGGCGCTGATCGTCGTCTCTGGCGGGTGGGCGCTGGCCTGGAAGCTGTACATCGTGCCAATCTTCTTCGTCTTCCCGATCGCTTTCGCGCTGAACCGGCTCGGGCAGCATTACGACATCGACCCCGACGATCCGGCGAAGTGGGCCACGCTGGTGAAGGGCTCATGGTTCTGGGACTCGGCGTACCTGTTCTCGAACTACCACCTCGAGCATCACTACTTCCCGGGAGTGCCGTTCTACAACCTTCCGAAGCTGCAGAAGCTGCTCTGGCCGTTCTATGAAAGGCGCGGGATGACGCCGCGCTCGTACGGGCAGCTCGTCTGGTCGTATCTGATCCTGAACCGGAAACCGCACACGCGGTGGGAAGACGTGCCGGCCGCCGCGCGGGCGTTCGCGGAATGAACCGAAGCTGGCCGCGTCAGCGTGCCGGAGAGCCGAGATAGCGGTTCAGCCACCCGACGGTCTCCTTGATGACTTCGTTGCGCGGGAGGGCGTGACCGCTGTCGTACAGGAGAAATCTCTTCTGGTCGTCCGCGGTCCCGAGGAGCTGGAACATCAGTCGCGACGAGGTTTCGACCGGAAAGAAATGGTCGTAGCGGGCATTCAACATCAATGTCGGTTGAGTCACTCTCGGTACGAAATTCACCTGATCGACTTCCGGGAGCGCCTGCTGGAAACAGAACCCGCCCACGACGAACACGCAGACTCGAATCCGTGGTTCGATCGCGGCGATGATCGGCCCGACGACACCGCCCCAACTGAAACCGACGAGCGAAAGCTTCTGTACGTCGATATCGTCGCGCGTCTCCAGATAATCGATGGCCCGCCGGGCGTCTTTCGTCCAGGCGATGAGGTGATCGCGATAGAAGCTGGTAGGCGCGGGATAGTCGGAATTCAACGCGTCGCCCCGCTCGAAGGTTCCTTTGTAAATCGGAAATACCAGGGCACGGCCCGAGCGCGGCAGGAAATCGTTGTAGAGCCCGAGTCCCGTGAAGTTGTCGAGGTGGATCGCATTAGATCCCGGAAAGTAGAGCACCGGCTGGAAGGGGGGCCGTGCGTTTTTGGGGAGGTAGAGATGAACGATCAGCTCTTCGTTGCCGTACGCCGCCCGCATCGTAAGATGCTCGTGAACCCAGTCAGTCGAGGATGAGTCACGTCCCACCACTCGAGCCTGCAGCGGCGTCTTATCGTAGGAATAGAAACCGAGATAAGCGCGGAAAAGGTCATCGCCGACAGGTCGCTCTTTGGAGTAGTCGCGAGTCTCCGCGTAAACAGGTGCGTCCAGAGCGGCGGGCATCGGATCGACGGGTCGAATGCAGCGAAAGCCGTATGTGGCGCGCCGAGCCCACGGCGACTGCGCGTCGCTGTCGATGAACATGTAATTCGGTTCGTCCCACCCTCCGCCGACAATGAAGCGTTTCCCCGATTCCGTCTCGGTCGAGCACCACTCCTTCACGTTGCCAGCCATGTTGAATGTGCCGTGACCGTTCATCGCGCGGCCGCTGTTCACCGCCTCCGGTCCTCGTCCGCTGAAGTTGCTCACCGGCGTCACGACGGCGCTGGCCTGCGGGAGGGCGGCGCGGTTCCACTGGTGAAGGGCCGGCAGTCTCTTTCCGGCAAACAGGGCGTAGGCAGAGGCCTCGTACCAGCTCACGCCGCCCACCGGCAGGAGGTCGTCGCCACGCGGAAACGTCCCCAGCTCCCACATTGCCGGTCCGGCATTTCCGGTGGCGTCGACGAACTTCTTCATCGCCTCACGCCACGAGATCGTTTTTCTCTCGACGATGAAAGGCTCCCTCCAATACTCCTCCTTCTCGTAACCACCGCCGTCGACGAAAGCCTTGAACTGCGCATTGGTCACTTCGTACTGGTCGATGAAGAAGGCTGGAACGTTGACCGAAGGAAGGTGATCCAGGCCCGGAACCGAGAGCGTGAATTTCTCGGCGGCCGGGATGAGGACCATCCCCGGCTGCGCATTCGCTGCCGGAAGGAGCTCGATATCCAGCCCGCGCGACACTGCGCTTGCGCCGATGACCGGCCAGAGACGATGAGCCGTGACATGACCTTCCTTTCTACCCTCGATCTGCAGGTAGAGGCCGCGTGGAAACGGAATGTTCTTCAGAGGCGTGGTCCCCAGATACTCCCATTGCTGTTCGGGTTCGTCGTAGCGCTTCCAGTAGATCGCCGCGCCAGCCGGCGTGGAGTTGATTGAGGCAGGGATCGATACCTGCGCGAAGAGGCGAGGAAGTTCGGGATGATCAGGCATGATCGACTGGAGCTTCTTCGTTAGGCGGAACGCGTTCGCATAATCGTCTCTGCCGAAGAGGCGGTCAATTTCCGGCGCTGCTTCATGACGAGCCCACCGCTCAGGCTCGGATTGCTTCCACCACCAGCCTGCAGCGACGACCGCGACGATTACGAGGGCTGCCGCGGTGGCCGCGACGACTCGCCAGTTCGCCGGACGTGTTCGCGCCGCCGTCAGATCTCGGAGATCGGCGGCCAGCTCTCCTGCCGACGCGTATCTCTGATTCCGGTCTTTGGCGAGTGCCTTCGCAATGATGGCCCGCAACGGCGCGGGGATCTGACTCTCGTCTCCCACTGCCGGCTCGCGATGAAGGATGGCATCGGCGACGGCGATGGCGGAGCTGCCGGTGAATGGCAGCCGCCCGGTGAGCATCTCGCAGAGGACGACGCCCAGCGAGAAAACGTCCGTCCGCGGGTCGACGGTTTCTCCGAGAAGTTGTTCCGGGGACATGTAGTGAAGCGTGCCGACCGTCGTGCCTTCTCGCGTGAGGAGCATCTCGGTGGCCTTGCCGCTGACCACCGCGGGGCGCTCGAGCTGCTTTGCCAGGCCGAAATCGAGCACTTTGGCCTGGCCGGCCGGCGTGACGATGATGTTGCTGCTTTTGATGTCGCGATGAATGATGCCGCTGCGATGGGCTTCGGCGAGCGCATCGGCAACCTGCGCGGCAACGCTCACGGCGCGCTCGACGGGCAGCGGCCGCGAGGCGAGCTGTTCGTGAACGGTCTGGCCCTCGAGATACTCCATGACCAGGAAGTAGTCGCCGCCGGCCGTGATCAGGTCATAGACCGTGCAGATGTTCGCGTGCTTCAGCGCGGAGGCGGAAAGGGCCTCACGGCGGAGACGTTCGCGCACGCCGCTGTCGGTCGTCGCGGAGCCGAGGACGCGCTTGATGGCCACGAGGCGGCCCAGCGTCTTGTCGCGCGCCTTCCAGACCTCGCCAAAGCCGCCTTTGCCGACCTGATCGAGAATTTCATATCGCTCGCTGACCGCTGCCGCGAAGGGTGCGGACGCTGGACGCGCTTCGGTCGGACGTTCGATGTCGCTCACGGGGAGGCGTCAAGTATAGCGGTCAGGCCAGCTCCTTCAGCGCACGCTCCATCCTCCTGATCCCTTCCGCCGCCTCCTCCATCGACAGGTTCAGGGCCGGCCGGAACCGCGCCGAGCGGTGTCCGGACGACAACACCATCACATCGTTGGCCATGAAGGCCTTCAGCGCGTTGTCGCGGATCTCCCCGCTGGGCAGGTCGAAGGCCGCCATCAGACCGCGGCCGCGAACGTTCGAGACGAGCTTCGGGAACTTCTCCTGGAACCGCTCCAGCTCTCCCAGGAACCATGCGCCGACCGTTGCGGCGTTCTCGACCAGCTTCTCTTCCTCGATGACTTCGAAGTAGCGCTGCGAGCGCACCATGTCGGTGAGATTGCCGCCCCATGTCGAGTTGATCCGCGACGAGACCGTGAAGACGTTCTCGTCGATGTCGAAGATCCTGTCGTTCGAGGCGAAGCCGCAGACCTGAGTCTTCTTGCCGAAGCA
>DATLFC010000179.1:0-30647 GCA_035525015.1 Thermoanaerobaculia bacterium
CACGAACATCAGCGCCCGTTCACCGAGTGGTCGCTTTTCCTCTTCTTCTGCGCCGACCCCTGTGTGGCGCTGATTCCGATGATCATCGCCGCGTCCGCGCTCGGCTGGAGTGCCATCGCCGCGGTGATCGTCGTCTACGAGGTGGCGATGTTCGCCATGATGGTCACGATCGTCATGACGTCGCTGGCAGGCGCCCGGGCCATCCGCTTCTCGTGGCTCGACCGCTACGGCGATGCCCTGGCCGGCGCGGTGATCCTCGTCCTCGGCACGGCCTTCACGGTGTTTCACCTGTGACACCCTGGCTCGGCAATACCCGCGGCTGTCACAGGTTTTCGTCGCTCCTGTCACCGATTCTGACCGCTCGTACCTGTAGAACCGCATCATGAACGGATACGCTCCTGCAGCCGTGATCTCCTGCTGTGACTCGCATTGTCCGGAAGAGGTGATCACCGGCGAGTTGCAGCGGAATGACATCGCGGTCATCCGCCTTGCCGCGCCGGAGGACTGCTACAGGCACGACGCCGACGCCGTGGCGTCGCGGATCGTGGCCGCGGCGAAAGAGGTGCCCCCCGGAATTTCGATCGGCTATGTCGGGGTGGGAGCGGCGGCGGCCGGCGCCCTGATCGCCGCGGCGGAGGAGCCGGACCTGGTCAGCGTGGTCGTGGCGGTGAATGGCCGGACCGACCTGGCCGTCGATTATCTGCGGATGCTTCGGACGCCGGTGCTGCTGATCGTCAACGACATGCCGGTGCTGCGGATGAACCGCGAGGCGCTGTCATTCCTGCGCGGGGAACGGCGCCTGGAGATCATCCACGGCGACGGCGAGGAAGCGATCGGCCAGATCGTGCAGAAAGCAGTGCGCTGGATCTCCGATCGGCTCAGTACTCCGCAGCCGTCGGCTGCAGCGTAGTGCTCGGCACCGGAAGGTGCTTGCGTTCGATCACCAGCGCCGCGTGCTCGTGCCGGAACGACTCGAGGATGTGGCAGCGCCAGCACACCGGCTGGTGCGTGGCGAAGACGTTCGGGAGCTCCTCGGGATGAACGTCCTTCCACTCCATCGAGACGCCTCTCGGGGAGCGGAGCGCCGCCGGCCGTTCATGCCACACGATCTTCTCGACGGGCTGCCCGCAATACACGCACGACTTCCCGTCATACCAGCGGCTCACCACGGTCTTCACGCGGCACGACTCCGGCGAGGTCTCGATCTGGCGAAGGCACTCCTGCGCGCAGCCGGCCATCTCCGGCCAGCGCGTGCAGGACGAGAGATGGAGGTCGGTCTCTCCGGCGATGGCCATCCACTTCGCGGCGTTCACGGCGTCTACCTTCACGGCCGCGGCCTGGAGGTTGTCGGGGCAGGTGATCAACCGCGTTCCGCGGAAGCGAAACCACGTGCGGATGAATCCTGAGAATAGAAACCACGCCGCGATGGCGATGACAACGATGCCGATGAATGTCCAGCCGCTCATGACCGACCTCCGTCAAGTCATGAATAGGGCGGCGGCGCACCGGTGGCGGTGCCGTCCGTCACCCGTTGATGTGACCGGCCGCTTCCAGGCCGGCGTCGATCTCGCCGAGGACCCCGATCGCCGCGTCGTAGACCTCGTCGACGGTGATGTCGGTCATGCAGCGGTGGTGGCCGAGCGGACACTCGCGCTTGTAGCAGGGCTGGCAGCCGAACGGCTTCTGGATCACGCGTGAGGCGCCGGGGATGACGGTGCGATCGGGATCGGTCGGTCCGAAGATCGAGACTGACGGAACCGCGAGGGCGGCCGCAAGATGGAGCGGCCCGCTGTCGTTCGTGATGACGACGGAGCAGAGGGAGATCGCCGCGGCGAGGTGCAGGACGTCGCCGTCCTGCCCGATCACCGGCAGGTTCTGACACGACGCCGCGATGCGCTCGGCCTGCTCGCGTTCACCGGGACTGGTGAGCAGCACCACCTCGGCGCCGTCGGCGCGGATGCGCGAGGCCACCGCGCAGAAGCGTTCGTCACCCCAATGCTTGGCGCGGCCAAAGAGACCGCCGGCGTGGATCCCGAAGAGCGGTCTCTCCAGGGTCAGCCCGAGCGAGAGAAGCTTCTTCCGGGCCGCGTCGCGCGTGGCCACGGGAAGCGAAAAGGTCGGGATCTCGTCGACGACGCGCGGCGCGCTCAGCGCGGCGAGCAGCGACGCATAGTCGTCGAGCTGGTGGCCAACCGGCTTCCTGCGGGCCACGCGGTGCGTGAGCAGCAGGCCGCGCACGTCGGTCGCGTACCCCCAGCGCTCGCCGATTCCGGCACCGAGCGTGATCATCGCCGAGCGGAATGAGTTCGGCAGGATGACGGCGCGGCGGAAACGGCCGGCGCGGAGGGCGCGGATGCGCCCCGTCGTCGATCCGTTCCAGGCGATCACCTCGCGGAACAGGCCGGAGGAGGCCAGGAGCGCCGCGACGTTGCGCGGCGCGGCGACGGCAATGCCTCCTTCACCGCGGAACCGGTGCTGCAGCGCCCGGTAGGTCGGGAGCGCGAGGATGTTGTCGCCAACCCAGTTCAGACCGATGACGACCGTTTCTGCGGTTCCGCTACCCATTCACGGTTTCGCTTTCTCCCGTACCCTTCCACCGGTCGTGCATCCAGAGCCAGAGCTCGGGGCGGGCGACGATGCGCCGCGCGATCACATCGTTGATCCGCTGCGTCAGCGCCACCGGGTCGCGTTCCTCTTCGCTGAGGCGGTCGATTCGAATCGGACCCTCGAACTCGAGGCGATGCCCGGCTCCGTCCGGTATGCAAAAAGCGAACACAATCGGCGACCCGTGGTGCAGCGCCAGTCGGGCGGGTGCCGGCGTGGTCCAGGCCGGACGTCCGAGGAAGGGGACCAGCACGCCCTCACGCGGAACGACGGCCTGGTCGGGAAGCAGCACGATCACCGCTTTTTCCGCGAGCGCTTTCATCAGCGGCCGGGCGGCCTGGCGGCGGTAGATCACCACCGCGCCGGTGCGCGCCCTGGTGGCGGCGATCTGCCGCTCGAGGTATTCGTTGTCGAGCTTCCGGACGACCGTTCTGACGTCCCGGGCCAGCGACATCACGGTCAGCCCCGCCACTTCCCAGCTCCCGTAGTGGGCGCTGACGATGACCACTCCCCGGCCGAGGTCCTGCGCTTCGCGAAAAGCTTCGAGATTCACGTACTGCACATCGCGGATGGCTTCGTCGGCGGGCAGCTGCTGGCGGCGGATGTACTCGACCGCCTGGCGGCCGAAGTGCCGCCAGCATTCGTCGAGAATCGCGCGCAGCTCGGCTTCCTGTTTGTCAGGGAAGGCGAGGCGAAGGTTGCGCATGGCGCGGCGATCGCGCCGGCGTACGACGTTCCGCGCCACGGTTCCGAAGCGCGCACCCCATTTTCGGGCGCTGTCGCGGGAGGCTCTGCCTGCGCGCCTGGCCACGGCGCGGTACAGCGCGTACTCGAGGCGCTGCAGCCATTTGGCTTTCTTCTTCTTCTTCCTGCTCATCGATCGAGGAGCGCCGCGGCCCGTTCGACGACGTGGGGCCCGAAGATGAATACGGCGGGAACGGCGATGATGTCACTGCGCCGGAGCTTGACGGCATCTTTTTCGGTCGTGGTGAGCACGGCCGCGCCGGCGGCCGCCGCGGCGTCGTCGATCCGCTGCAGGTCCGCCGGAGTGTAGCGGTGATGATCGGGAAAGGGCATCGTGCCGCGGACGTCGAGCCCCTCCCGCCGGAGCGTCTCGAAGAACTGCGCGGGGTCGGCCAGGCCGGCGAAGGCGAAGAGGGGACGGTTGCGGACGCCTTCCGGAACGGTCACGGCGAGGTGGCGGGGGATGACGATGTCGGCGGCGGCGAGTGCGCGGCGCGCCTCGCGATGGAACGCCTGGTCGGGCGCGTCGATCACGATGTCGAGATCGCGGGCGATCGCCAGGTGCTGGAAGCCGTCGTCGAGTATGAATATGTCACACGATTGTGACTTTAAATATTCGATCGCGTTATCATAGCGATTAGCACCAACAATAACATCTACATTCTGACACCGCATTTTGATCAAGACCGGTTCGTCGCCGAAGCGCGACGGGTCGAGCTCCTCCACCACGCCCTCCCTCGAAGTGTCGGGACGCCCGTAGCCCCGCGTCAGGACGGCCACCTTTGCGCCGCGGCGGGTCAGCTCGCCTGCCAGAGCGATCACGGCGGGGGTTTTCCCGGCGCCGCCGGCGGTGATGTTCCCGATGGAGATCACGGGGTGGGGGAGTCTCTTCGACCTGAGGATCCCGCGGCGGTAGAGAGCGCGTCGCAGGCCGTTGACGGCCACGTAAAGTTTTTCCGCGGCGGAGACGACGACGTTCATGCCAGGAGCTCGACGATCCGGCGCGCCGTGGCTTCCGAGGCTCCGCGGTTGCGCAGCACGGTGTGGCGGGCCCGCTCGCCGAGCGTCTTCTGGAGCGCCTCGTCGTCGAAAACGCGCTCGGCGAATGCGATGACTTCCTCCGCCGTGGCCACCTCCGTAGCGGCCTGATTCTCGAGAAAGGTGGCCGCGATCTCGCGGAAGTTCGACATCGACGGACCGAAGCAGACCGGCACGCCGGCGGCCGCCGGCTCGATCGGGTTGTGGCCGCCGAACGGCTCGATCGTTCCGCCGACGAACGCCGCGGTGGCGTATCGATAGATCCTGGCCAGATCTCCGAATGTGTCGAGAAGAAGAACGTCGGCGTCGGGCGACGATTCGTTGAGCTCGCTGCGGCGCAGGAAGCGAAGCGACGTTGTGCCGAGGAGAGCGGCCACCAGCTCGAAGCGGTCGGGCTTGCGCGGGGCGATGATCACGAACGCGTTCCGCTCCCGCACCAGACGCTCGACCGCCGGGAGCAGCACCTCGTCCTCTCCGATCATCGTGGAGCCGAGAACCAGGACCTTGCGCGATCCGATCAGCCGCTCGATGAGCGGCGCGGCCTCGAGCGGTGTCTCGTCGGGCTGGAAGTCGAACTTCACGTTCCCGCTCGTTTCCACGATCCCCGCCGGCGCCCCCATGGCCCGGAACCGGTCGCCGTCGGTCGCCTCCCGCGCCAGGATGCAATGGTACTGGCGCAGCACGCGGGCGATCAGGAAGCGGAAGAAACGGTACCGCGGGAACGACCGGTCGGAGATCCTGCCGTTGGCGAGGAGAAGCTTGATCCCTCGCGCCCGGGACAGCCTCGTCACGTTGGGCCAGATCTCGGTCTCCATCGTGGCGAAAACGCGCGGCGCATGGTGATCGAGGAAGCGCTTCACGGAGAACGAGAAGTCGAACGGAAAGTACGTCACCGTCGCTTCCGGGTAGAGCCGGCGCGCCTGTGCCTGTCCCGTCAGCGTCGTCGTCGTGATGATGATCGAGACTCCGGGCCTGATCCGTTCGATGGCCGCGATGACCGGCCGTGCCGCCAGCACCTCTCCCACCGACACCGCGTGAACCCAGAGGTCGTGCGCGGTGGGCCGGGTCCGGTAGAACCCGAGCCGTGGCGCGAAGTTGGTGAGGTACTTCCCGCGCAGCATGCCGACGATGAGGAACAGCGGCAGCACCAGGATGCAGACGAGGTAGAGGAAGACCTCGTAGAGGACGAACACGGGCGGATGATAGCGAAAGGCCGAGGCCCGAGGCCGAATACAGAACTGCTAAGATCTGTTGAATCGCTTCCATGCCCGAACCCGCAGTCGCAGTTGGCCTCGTCCTTCCGGACCTTCCCCGCACGGTCGCCGAGGAACACATGCAGGAGCTGGCGGAGCTCATCGATAGCGCCGGCGGCGCGGTCGTGGCCGCGGTCCTGGCGAAGCGGCAGCGTCCCGATCCGGCGACGTTCATCGGGAGCGGCAAGGCGGAGGAGATCAAGCGCCTGGCCGGTGAGCGCGGCGCGACGATGATCATCTTCGACGACGACCTCTCGCCGGCCCAGGTCCGTAATCTGGAGAAGATCGTCGGCGTGAAGGTGATCGACCGGAGCGGTCTGATCCTCGACATCTTCTCCTCCCGCGCCCGCACCCGCGAGGCGCGGACGCAGGTGGAGCTGGCGCGGCTCGAGTACCTGCTCCCACGGCTGACGCGGCAGTGGTCGCACCTCTCGCGGCAGGCGGGCGGCGCGGGCGGCGGCGCGAAGCGCGGCGTCGGCGAGACGCAGCTCGAGCTCGACCGCCGGATCGTGCGCACCCGCATCAGCCGCCTGAAAGAGGATCTGACGCGGATCGAGCAGAATCGCGAGACGCAGCGCAAAGCACGCCGCGCGGCCTTCACGGTCGCTCTGGTCGGATACACGAACGCCGGCAAGTCGACCCTCTTCAACCAGCTCACTGCGGGTGGAGCGGAGGCGATGAACAAGCTTTTCGCGACGCTCGACTCGCGGTCGCAGAAGGCCGCCTTCGCCATGCCGCGGGAGACCGTGGTCATCGACACGGTCGGATTCATCCGCAAGCTGCCCCATCACCTCGTGGCCTCGTTCCGGTCGACGATGGAGGAGGCGGTGGCCGCCGACGTCGTGCTGCACCTGATCGACGGCAGCCATCCGCAATGGGAGGACCAGCGCCGGATCGGACAGGAGGTCCTTGCCGATCTCGGCGTCGGTGACGACCGCGTCGTGGAGGTGTTCAACAAGGCCGATCGCCTCGACGAGCACTTCAGCGTTCCGCGCCGCGACAAGGCCGCCGTCGTCTCGGCGCTGACCGGCAAGGGGCTCGAGGCGCTGCAGGAGACGATCCGCCGGCGGCAGCTCGCCGCCGGGGAGCTGATGCTGGTTCTGCTGCCGCACGACGATGCGCGGCTGGCAGCGCGGCTGCACGAAGTCGGCGAAGTGTACGAGCAGAAGACGACGGACGAGGGCACACTTTTCAGAGCGTGGATTCCGCGCGACGCTGTACACTTATTCGAGCCCTTCATGAGCGAACCAGT
This sequence comes from Thermoanaerobaculia bacterium, assembly GCA_035525015.1. Lineage (GTDB taxonomy): Bacteria > Acidobacteriota > Thermoanaerobaculia > Gp7-AA8 > Gp7-AA8 > DATLEX01. The sequence goes on from DATLFC010000179.1 coordinate 6,892, forward strand.
GCTGCAGACAGCCAAAGTCAGTTGATGCGAACGATCAGACCCCTCGTCGTTCCCGCCTGGTGTCCGGGTCCTTCCCTGATCCGGTTCCGAAAAATCCCAAGTGGAAGTTCGAAAGGAACTGCGCCATGAGCTCCGTGCCGGCCTCAGGAGACGATCCAGCCTCACTCGAGCAAGCGTTTCCCGCCCCCGCTCCCCGAAAAAATCATCTCGACACCTACCGGGCCAACCGCGCCCGCCTTTATCCCACCGTCGCCGACGAACAATGGAACGACTGGAAGTGGCAACAGAAGAACCGCGTCACTTCTCTCGAACAGATCAGCGAGCTGTTCGCCGTCGATGAATTCAACCGCGCCCGGTTGACCGACGTCTTCGAGCTCTATCGCACCGCCATCACCCCCTACTATCTCTGCCTGATCGATTTCGACGATCCGCGCGACCCGCTCCGCGTCCAGTCGGTGCCGGCCCCCGAGGAGATGGTCAACCCCGGCGAGCTGGTGTGGGATCCCCTCGACGAAGAGGGCGATTCGCCCGTCACCGGCATCGTGCACCGCTATCCCGACCGCTGCCTCTTCCTGGTCACCTCGTACTGCCCGCTCTACTGCCGTTACTGCACGCGCAAGCGGAAGTGGGTTGACGAGGACGGGACGACGGGCCAGCGAAAGATCGAGCGGATGATCGAGTACGTCGCGCAGCATCCCGAGATCCGCGACGTGATCGTCTCCGGGGGCGATCCGCTGTCGCTGTCGCTCAACTATCTGGAGAAGATCCTGGCCGGCCTGCGCGCCATCCCTCACGTGGAGGTCATCCGCTTCGGGTCGCGCGTGCCGGTGTTTCTGCCGCAGCGCATCGACGCCGAGATGACGTCGATGCTCGAGAAGTACCATCCCATCTGGATCAACACCCACTTCAACCACCCGAACGAGATCACCCCCGAGGCGGCGGCGGCCTGCGACCGCCTCCTGCGGGCCGGGATTCCGGTGAACAACCAGGCCGTCCTGTTGCGCGGCGTGAACGACTGTCCGTACACGATGCGCGATCTCGTACAGGGGCTGATGAAGATCCGCGTCCGCCCCTACTACCTCTATCTATGTGATCAGGTGATGGGGGCGGAGCACTTCCGCACCTCGATCGGCGAGGGCATCGAGATCATCGAGTTCCTCCGCGGTCATACGTCGGGACTGGCGGTGCCGACGTTCGTGATGGACGCCCCCGGCGGCGGCGGCAAGGTTCCGCTCATGCCGAACTACGTTCTCGGCCACTACGGCGACGCGCTCGTCTACCGCAATTTCGAAGGGGTCATCGGCCGCTTCGACGACGTGCCGCGCCCGCAGCATCACTGCGACCGCTGCGCGGAGCGCGAGAGCGCGAACGAGCGCGGCGTGGCGAGGCTGCTCAATCGCACCGCCGACCGGTTCGAGCCGACACCCGTTCGCGACACGCCCCGCGGCATCACGGTGAAGCGCCGCAGCACTCCCGAGTGAACATCGGCCTGACGTTCAACCTCAAGCCGCCCGGCGTGACCGGCGACGAGTACGAGGAGTACGACTCCGAGGAGACGATCGCCGCGCTCGAATCGGCGATCCGCGCCGGCGGACACGCTCCCCTCCGCCTCGGGTGGGGAGAGGAGATGCTCGACCGCCTGCGGACGCTGCCCGTCGACGGTGTCTTCAACATCGCGGAAGGGCGCGGCGGCCGCGGACGCGAATCGCAGGTGCCCGCCGTGCTCGAGATGCTCGGCATCCCCTGCTCCGGCGCCCCGCCGCTCGCGATTGCCCTGACGCTCGACAAAGCGCTGGCCAAACGGGTCGCGCAGGCAAACGGCATCCCCACCCCCCCATTTGAAGTCATTCCGAGCGGAGCGCGGAATCCGGGCGGGAGCGGCCGCGCTGGTCACACCACATATCCGCTTTTTGCCAAACCTGCCGCGGAAGGCTCGTCGATGGGCATCACCGCGGCCTCCCTCTGCCGCAACGACGACGAGCTGAACGCGGCCGTCGAGCGCCTGTCGAAGTACGGCCCGGTCCTCGTGGAGGAGTTTCTTCCCGGCGATGAATACACGGTCGGAATCATCGGCGGAGAAGTGATCGGCGCCATGCAGGTGGTTCCGCGGCAGCGCGAGGACCACTTCATTTACTCGCTGGATGTGAAGCGCGACTACCTCAATCGCGTCGAGTACCGGCTGGCGAACGAGCCGGAGGTCGAGCGGGTGGCGCTCGATGTCTGGCGCGCCTTCGGCCTGCGCGATGTGGCGCGCGTCGATGTCCGCCGCGATCGCCACGGCGTGGCGAATTTCGTCGAGGTGAACCCGCTGCCGGGCGTGCATCCGGTCAACAGCGATCTGGTCATCCTCGGACGCCTGCTCGGAGTCGCGTACGACGATCTCATCGGCCGCATCGTCGGCAGCGCCGCGGCGAGGTGGTCGTGAAGATCGTCGTCGCCTACAACGATGATCTCCATCTCAAAGGTCATCTGAACGACATCGAGCGGATCGGCGAACAGGAAGTCGCGCCGGCCGCCGAAGAGGTCGCGGCCATCACCGGGGGCCGGCTGATGCCGGTGCGCGACGTCGCCGAGGCGCTCGACGAGCTGCGGCGCGAGCCCCCCCAGGTCGTCTTCAACCTCTGCGAAGGGGTCGCCGGCCGTTCCCGTTGGGAGATGCACTTCGGGCTGGCGCTGGAGATGCTGGGCATCCCCTTCACCGGCGCCGACCCGACCGCCCTCGGCATCTGCGGCGACAAGGGGCTGACGAAGCAGATTCTGGCGACGGCCGGGTTGCCCGTGCCCGCGGACTACCCTCCGAGAGCCGAGAGCCGGGAGGCGAGAGCCTTCTTCATCGTGAAACCGCTCCACGAAGACGCCGGGATCGGAATCGACGCCGCGGCAGTCTGCTCGACACACGACGAGGTCATCAAGCGGGTCGAGCATGTCACGAAGACCTACGGGCAGCCGGCTCTGGTGGAGGAGTTCATCGACGGGCCGGAGCTGAACCAGGCCCTCTACTACGGCCCGGCCGGGGCGGTGGTCCTCCCGCCCGGCGAAGTCGTGTTCGGGCCGGAACTCACTGCGGCGGAACGGGTTGTGGGCTGGAAGGCGAAGTGGGAGGAAGGGTCGCTGGAGGATCGGGCGACCATCAGCCGGGCGCCGGCGGTGATCGATGACACCTTGCGGAGTGATGTCTCGGATGTCTGCCTGGCCGCCGCCTCGCTACTGTCGATCGGCGGTCCCTGCCGGTTCGATCTCCGGCAGCGGCCGTCAGGTGAACTGTGCATCGTCGACGTCAACCCGAACCCGGACATCGGCAGGGAAAGCGGCTTCCGGAAGGCGCTGAGCGCCGCCGGAATCGCCTTCGACCGCTTTCTCGACGAGCTTATGATGGCGGCCCTGTCGCGACGCCGATGAAGATCCGTCCCGCCGAGCAGAAGGACCGGGAGCGCATCCACGAGATCCTCCGCACCACCGGTCGCTTCAGCGACGAGGAGGTCCGCTGCGCCATGGAGCTTGTGGATGAATGGCTGACGCGGCCGGAAAAGGGCGACTACATTGTTCATGTGGTCGAGCCCTCGAAGCCTCCCCTGGCCGTCACCGGCTACGTCTGCTACGGTCCGACGCCGCTGACCGATGGGGTCTATGACCTTTACTGGATCGCGGTCGATCCGCGGCACCAGGGAGAGGGGTACGGCCAGCAGCTGCTGCAGTTCGTGGAAGGGGAGGTGCGGCGTGGCGAAGGGCGGATGCTCCTGATCGAGACCTCGTCGAAGGACAGCTACGGTCCGACGCTCCGCTTCTACGAGCGCAGCGGATACGAAGAGATCTCTCGCATCAAGGACTTCTACAGAATCGAGGATGACAAGCTGGTGTTCTGCAAGAGGCTGACGCCATGAACTTCGACGTGACCGACACGCTCTACGTCGCGCTGGCCGCCTACGCGCTGGGGACGCTGACGGTTCTGACCTCGCTCATCGTCCGGTCGATGCGCCTGCAGTACGCGGCGCTGCTGCTGATGATCGCCGGCTTCGCGGTGCACACGTTCTGGATCGGAACGATCTGCGTGCGCACCGGTCATCCTCCGTTGACGAATCTTCCGGAATCGGCGGCATTTCTGGCCTGGACGATCTTCGCGGTGGAGCTGGTGCTGTGGATCCGCTATCGCGTTTACGCGGCGGCGTTCTTCGTCTACCCGCTGGTGCTTCTTCTTCTGACGCTCACGGCCGTGGTCGGCCAGCCGTACCGCATTCTCGATCCCGACCTGCAGTCGACGCTCTTCACCGCGCACATCTTTCTGACCACGGTCGGCGTGGCCGGACTTCTGATCGGCCTGGCGTTCATGATCCTGGCGAACGTGCAGGATCAGGCGCTGCGGTCGAAGAAGCGGGGTCCGCTCTGGAAGTGGACTCCGAGCCTCAACGTCTGCAAGGTGGTGAGCTACCGCTCGCTGGCCATCGGGTTCAGCGTCTACACGATCGGGCTGATCACGGGCGTGATGTGGTCGTACCGGACGACGGCGGGCTTCATGGATCTCCGCGTGAAGCAGGTCGGGGCGGTGGTGGCCTGGATGCTCTTCGCGGCGCTGCTGCAGACCTACATCAGCGGCGCGATGAGCAGCCGCCGCACGATCTACATCTCGGCGGGGGCGTTCGTCGCCATCATCGTCTCGATCCTGGGGATTGCGAGGACATGACGCGATGCCGCTGATCCTGGTCGGACTCAATCACCGCACGGCGCCGGTGGAGGTGCGCGAGCGGCTGAGCGTTCCCGAGCAGAAGCTGCCGGAAGTCGTCAGGACGCTGCAGGGGCTCGACGGCGTGGACGGCGCGGTGGTGGTGTCGACGTGCAACCGCGTCGAGGCGGTGGTCTCGTCGCGCACCGAGAACGTGATCGAGACCGTCGTCGACTGGCTGTCCGAGCAGGGCGGCTCCGATCGCGCCGAGCTGGAGAACCACCTCTACATTCTCCGCCACACCGACGTCGTCAAGCATCTCTTCCGCGTGGCGGCGGGCCTCGACTCGATGATCATCGGCGAGCCGCAGATCGGCGGGCAGGTGCGCTCGGCGTTCCAGACCGCGCACGATCTCGGTGCGCTCGACACGCTGCTGCAGCAGGTCTTCGCGCAGACGATGCGCGTGGCCAAGAAGGTCCGCACTGATACGGCCATCGGCGAGCATGCCGTCTCCGTTCCCTACGCCGCGGTGGAGCTGGCGAAGAAGATCTTCGGAGACCTCGAGGGCCTGCAAGTCCTCCTCCTCGGCGCCGGCGATATGGGAGAGCTGACCGCGGAGCATCTGCACAAGCAGTCGGTGAAGCAGGTCTTCGTCGCCAACCGCTCCTACAACCGCGCCGTCGAGCTGGCCCGGCGTTTCGAGGGATCGGCGGTGCAGTTCGACGCCATCGACGAGCATCTCGCCGCGTGCGACATCGTGATCGCCTCGACGTCCGCGCCGCACTACGTGATCGAGCCCGATCAGGTCGAGCGGGCGCTCGCCGCACGCCGCCGCCGGAGCCTCTTCTTCATCGACCTCTCCGTGCCGCGGAACATCAATCCGGCCGTCGCCCGGATCGACGGCGCCTACCTCTACAACGTCGACGACCTGCAGATGGTGGCCGACGCCAACCTCGAGCTGCGGCAGCGCAAGGCCGGCGCCGCCGAACAGATCGTCACACGCGAGGTCGAGGACTTCCGCCGCCGCCTCGTCGCCCAGGACGCCGTGCCGACCATCGTCGAGCTGCAGCAGCGGCTCGAGGACATCCGCTCCGCCGAGCTCGAGAAGTGCCTCCGCAAAGTCGGACCGATCACCGCCGAACAGCGCGAAGCCATCGACATGCTGACCACGCAGATGGTCAACAAGATCCTCCACTATCCGATCCTGCAGCTGAAGGATGCCGGCGAGGAGGGGCAGGAGCGCGAATCGCTCCGGAAGACCATCCGGAAGATCTTCGGGTTGCGATCATGACCACCATTCGGATCGGCACCCGTGGCAGTCAGCTCGCTCTCTGGCAGGCCAACGAGGTCTCGAAACGGCTGCAGGAGCAGGGCTACCGGCCGGAGATCCTCACGGTGAAGACCACCGGCGACAAACGGCAGGACGTCTCGCTGGCCGAGGTCGGGGGGAAAGGGCTCTTCATCAAGGAGTTGGAAGAGGCGCTCGAGCGGCGCGAGATCGACATCGCCGTGCACAGCCTGAAGGACGTGCCGTCGATCATCCCGGCGCACTTCACGCTGGCCGCGTTTCTCGAGCGCGCCGATCCGCGCGATGCCTGGGTGCATCCGGAGCGCCTGCCGATCGACGCGCTTCCCGCCGGCGCCGTCATCGGGACGAGCTCGCCGCGGCGCCGCGCCCAGCTCATGGAGCGATTCCCGCGATTCCAGGTCGAACCGATACGGGGCAACGTCGAGACGCGCATCGCCAAGGCGCGAGCCGGCCTCTACGCCGGCATCATCCTCGCCGCGGCCGGGCTCGGAAGGCTGGGGCGCGACAGCGAGATCACGAGCTGGTTCGACGTCGACGAGATGATCCCGGCCGCCGGCCAGGGGATCGTCACGATCGAAACCCTTGCGGGCAACGCCGCCGCCATCGACGCCGCGCGGTCGATCAACCACGCAGCGAGTGAGCAGGCGGCGCTGACCGAGCGCGGCGTGCTGCAGCGATTCGGAACGCGCCTCGATTGCTACTCCGCAGTCGCGGTGCATGCGACGATGCTCGACGGAGAGATGACTGTGCGCGCGTTTTTCGCCGATTACGACGCCACGCGCTCCATCCGCACGACGCGCCGAGGCGGCGATCCGAAACAGCTCGTGGCCGCTGTGTACGACGATCTCATCGCCAAAGGGGCCGAGGAGCTGCTCTGTGCAGAACGGTAAGGTATTTCTGGTGGGGGCGGGGCCGGGTGATCCGCGGCTACTGACGGTTCGCGCCGCGGAGCTGATCGAGTCGGCGGATTTCATCGCCATCGACGCGCTCGTGTCGAAGGAGATCGCAGCGCGGATCCCGAAAGGCACCGAGGTCGTCCACGTCGGGAAGCGGTCGAGCGCGCACACGCTGCCGCAGGACGAGATCAACCGCCTGCTCATCGAAGAGGCGAAGAAGGGGCGGCGCGTCGTCCGGCTCAAAGGGGGCGATCCGTTCGTCTTCGGCCGCGGCGGCGAGGAGGCGGAGGAGATCGTCGCCGCCGGGGTTCCGGTGGAGATCGTGCCCGGTATCTCCTCCTCCATCGCTGCACCGGCCTACGCGGGCATCCCGGTCACGCACCGCTCGCACGCGACGTCGCTGACGCTGGTCACCGGTCACGAGGCCGACGAATCGATGGGCATCAAATGGCCTGCGCTGGCGCAGCTCGACGGGACGATCGTCTTTCTGATGGGCTTCGCCAATCTGCCGGTGATCGTGCAGAAGCTGACCGGGCACGGCATGCCCGGCGACCGCCCCGTGGCGGTGATCTCGAACGGCACGCGCCCCGACCAGCGGACGGTCACGGGAACGCTGCGCGACATCGAGGTGCGCGTGGCGGAGGCGAACCTGCCGACACCGGCGCTGATCGTGGTCGGCGAAGTGGTCCGGCTCCACGACGTGATCAACTGGTTCGAGACGAAGCCGCTCTTCGGAAAGCGCGTCGTGGTGACGCGCGCCCGCGAGCAGGCCTCGCAGCTCGTGCAGCTCCTCGTCGATTCGGGCGCGGACGTCCTGCAGTTTCCGACCATCGAGATCGCGCCGCCGCAGTCGTGGGAGTCGCTCGATCTCGTCATCGACGGCCGCTACGACCTCGTCGTCTTCAGCTCCGTCAACGGCGTGCGAGGCTACTTCGACCGGCTCTTCGCCAAGGGCGAAGATGCACGGGTGCTGGCCGGAAGCCTGATCGCCGCGGTCGGCGCGCCGACGGCGGCGGAGCTGCGCGGGCACGGGATCATTCCCGACCTCGTTCCCGACAAGTTCCAGTCGTCGGCGCTGCTGCCGCTGCTCGAAGAGAATCAGCGCGGAATCAGGACGGCCGTCGTCCGCGCCGAGGAGGGATCGGACGATCTGATCGACGAGCTGCGGCGGCGCGGCGGCCACGTCGACCTCGGCGTTGCGTACCGCAACCTGGCCGTGGAAGCCGACCTGGACGAGCTGCGGCAACGGATCGGCGACGACGCCATCGACGTGGTGACCTTCACCAGCGGCTCCACCGTGGAAAACTTCTTCAGCCGTCTGACGGCGGCGGAGCGTGCGCGGCTTCTGGCTCGCGCCATCGTGGCCTCGATCGGCCCGGTCACGAGCGAGGCCATCAAGCTCTACGGCCGAGCGCCGGACGTGGTCGCGGCGGAAGCGAGCGTGCAGGCCCTGCACGATGCCGTGGTCGAATCGATGCTGGGCCGGTTAACGGTTAACGGTTAACAGCCCCTGCTACACTCCGCGCGAGATGCGGCTCTACGAGCGGATCGCCGCGGCTTTGCTGTGGGTCGCGGCGTTTTCGTTTGCCGCGGGCGTCTTCTTCTCGATCACGCTGCTCTTCCGCGGCTTTCCTCCGACCGATCCGGTGGCGATCGGCCTGGTCACGATCGAGCGCTACCCGAAGCTGAAGGATTACGTCACCGCGGCGGTCTTCTTCCTGACGGTGCCGCCGCTCACGGTCTGGTTTCATCATCTGGGCCGCCGGATCGTCGAGCGGGAGCAGCGCCGCTTCTGGCGGCGCGACCGCGACATGCTCGTGGCCGTCCTCTTCACCGTGCCGCTGATGTTCTCGCCGGTCTTTCACCTGACCACGGGCAAGGTGGGGTGGATTCTCCTGCTGCCGGTGGCGATCGCGTACGGCGGTGTGCGCGCGCTGCACTTCCTCGACTCCAGTCGCGCCACACGCGCGCTGTTCCGGCGCGAGCTCTATCCCTACCACGCCCTTCTTTTCTGCGCCGGAGCATCGTGGGCGCTCTACCGCTACATCGTCACCGGCCGGCGGATCGCACACTATCCGACGCTGTTCCTCGAGGTCGTCTTCCTGGCGCTCTTCCTGGCGCTCTTCTGGGGAGTGGCGATCCTGATCGCGCGGATCGCAGAAATCGGATTCGGCGCGCCGGCCGATGCCGCCCTCCGCCGGATCGCCACGGCGTCGCTGCCGCTCGTGCTGCTGCCGGTCGTGGCCCTGGTGTGGGTGCCGACGCAGCGTCCGATCTTCATTCTGCTGATCGCGCTCCTGCTCGGCGGCCTCGTGGCGGCCGCCATTCCGCGCCCGCTCCCGGCCGCCGCCGCACGAAGACTCGCGGCGTGGCTGATCCTCCCGTTTCTCATCTACGTCTTCAGCTACGCGTCGACCGCGCAGCACACGCAGTGGGTCGACCTCTTTCATCGCGGCGAGTCGATCGGTCCGGCGTCCGACTACCTGCGGGGGAAGGCTCCCTACCTCGAGGTCTTCGCGCTGCACGGTCTGCTGGAAGACGGGATGCTCGATGCCTGGCTGATGAAGCTGTTCGGCCGCGGTCTCGATGTCGCTGTCGCGCGCACCGTCATCCTGGGAGGATTCCTGGCCGTCTCGCTGTGGGTTCTGGGGATGGCGATCTTCGACTCGATTCCGCTGGCGCTGGTCGTCGTGGCCATGAGCGCCTGGACCACCGCGGAGAACAACCGGACTTTTTTCCAGGTCGCGGCCGTGGCGTTGCTCTGGATCGCACTGCGGCGGCGGCGGCCGGCCGCCGCATTCGCGGCGGGGATCTTCGGCGGCATCGCGCTCTTCTTCAGCTACGACATCGGTCTCTACACCATCGCCGGCACGGTCGTGACGCTGGTCGTGCTGGCGCTGATCGCCCGTCGCGCCGGCTGGAGCGGCCTCTCTCCCTGGCGCGCGCTGGCCTGGTTCGGCGGCGGCTTTGCAGTCGCCGCGGCGCCGTTCGCCGGCTATCTGATCTGGCGCGGTTCATTCGGAGCGTTTCTTCAGACTTCGTTCATCACCATCCCGCGGATCATCGACGCGGTCTGGTCGCTTCCCTTTCCCGATCTCACGTCGACGTTCCGCAGAGACGTGACGCTGCGGGCGCTCGCCGATTTCGTGCTCCTGGAGCGCTTCCGGCTGATCCTCAGTCCGCTGACGATCGCCGTCGCCGCCGCGTATCTGATTCAGCGAATCGTCCGCCGCCGCTTCGAAACCCTCGACGCGGCGCTCCTCGTCCTGACGATCTTCGCCACGATCACGCAGCGCACCGCGTTCGGCCGCGCGGAGTTCCGGCACCAGTACTTCGCCGCCTTTCTCGTCGGGCCGATGCTGGTCATCCTCGGGATCCTCGCCGCGAACCGCCTGCGAGAGGTGTGGCGCCGCGGCGATCAGGGTGCGCGCGCCTTCGTGGCCGCGGTCGCGCTGGCGGCCATCCCCGTCATCGGCGTCGTCTTCTGGGTTCCCGACCTCGTCGACGCGCGGCTGGCCGACGTGACGAACTACCAGCGGCGCGTTCTGCACGTCTACCGCGACGGGCACGCGGAGGAGGTGGCGTATCGAATTCTATACGTGTCGGAGGAGATCCGCCGGCTGACGCGGTATGGCGAGCCGATCTTCGATTTCTCGAACCAGCCGGCGTTCTACTTCTTCGCCCGCCGCATGAACGCGACGCGTTTCTACCAGGTGCCGATCGCCTCGCCGCCCGCGTTCCAGGCCGAGATCATCCGCGCGCTGGAGCGGACGAAGACGAAGGTCGTGCTGCGCACCTCGCCCGAGAACTTCGACGAGTTCGACGGCGTTCCGAACGTGGTCCGCGCGCAGGCGGTGGCGGCCTATCTCGATGATGCCTACCGCTTCTTCACGTCCGTGCGCGGCGTCGAGATCTGGAAGCGCGATCCCGCGGCGGAACCGCTGCCGGTCGAGAAGTACCTGGCGCGAATCAGGCTCCCGGAGAAGGACGAGATCGTGGCATCGGCGCGTGGGCGGATGGTCTTTCCCGCCGTCGGATCGTCGCCCGGCGCGAACGAGTCGTTCTGGGCCTCCGACCTGATGCTGCACAACCCCTTCCGTGAGCCGATCACCATCTCGCTGCGTTTCATCGGACCGTCGGCACGCGTCGACCGCCGCCTGACGCTCGCGGCGGGACAGACGGTGCGCTGGCCGGACGTCGTGCGAGGCTGGTTCGGAGCCGGCGGCGTCGGCACGCTCTGGATTCAGTACCGCGAGGGACGCGCGCCGGTGGCGACGGTGAGGACCGCCGATGTCGCGCACGGCGCGCGGGCATCGGTGGAGCGGCCGCTGACGCGCCGCGACGCCGCCACCGCGGGGAGGGACCACGCCGAGTTGATCATCGTCGGCATCCCGCAGGCCGGTCCGGTTCCGCGGCGCGTCAACATCGGCGTCGTGAACGTCGGGATCATCCCGGCCACCTTCCGGGTCTCGGCGCGGACACGTACCGGCCGGGCGATCGGGCGCTCCGTCGAGGCAGGCATCCCGGAGGACGAGGTCTGGATGGTGCACGACGTGGAGAAGGAGCTCGGCGTGAAGCTCGACGAGACGATGACGCTCCGCTTCACACCGATCGCCGGGACCGGCGTCGCCTTTGCCACCGTCGTGGAGGGGAACAATGACTCCGAGTTCCTGGCGGCGCATCCGACGCAGCAGCAGCAATGAACCGTGGTGGCTTCTCACTGCCACTTTGCCAGGAGCGCGCGAGCGTCCTCCGTGGCGCGGGCGTTCTCAACCTGGTACTCGGGCGGATTCGGTGCCGCGATCGCCTCGCGCAGCATCTGCACCGCGCGAGGCCGCGTCTTCGCGTCGTCGCTGACCAGCGCCTCGGCGAGAAAAACGATCGTGATCTTGTTCGCCGGATCGACCTTCAGCGACTCGGAGAGAAACCGCACCGCCTCCTTCTGCGAAGCCCATCCGGTGATGAAGGGGATGCGCGGCGTCTGGTCGTGCAGGCGTCCGAGGACGCGGGACGGGGTGCCGCCCTCGAGAGCGGGATCGACGAGATGGGCGATGCCGGCATTGCGGCGGATGCGGTCCGCCGCGCCCTGTCGCGCCGCCGCGAGCTTTCCGTAGGCGAGCGCCCACTCCCCCCAGTTCACAGCGTCCCAGACGAGCGTCTCGGCGGCACCCGGCACGGCGCCCGCCGCCGCGGCGACCTGTTTCTCCGGTGCGTTCGAAGGGAGCTGCAGGCGACGGTAGACGACCTTCAGCGCGGCCTCGCCGGCGTCTTTCGCCCGCGAGTAGATCGCCTTCTTCTCGTCGTTCGTCCGCGCGACGTAGGCGCCTTTGAAGCGGAGCGCCCGCAGCAGTTTCCACCGCGGCTCGAGCGCCTCCGGATTCTCCGCCACTGCGCGCTCGTACGCTGCGATCGCGGCGTCGACCGGGCCGGCAACGGCGCCGCCGCCGGAGCTTCCCGCGGCGCGCATGTTCCACTGTCGATCCCCTTCGGCGAGGGCGGTGGAGGCGAGAACGAAGACGAGAAGAAAGTGGTGCATTGGTCGATTCTATGGCACGGCCGTTGACCGCGGATACGCCGCCGGTCAGGCCTTAGTGTCATCGTGAGCCGCGAAGACGGCGAACGACCCCCCGGTTGCAGGAGATCCTTCGCTTCGCTCAGGATGACACCGTGCGCATCGTTTTCTTCGGCACGCCCGAATTCGCGGTTCCGACGCTCGACGCGGTCGCGGCCGCGCATGAGATCGCACTCGTGGTGGCGCAGCCCGACCGGCCGGCAGGCCGCGGGATGAAGCTGCAGAAGCCGCCGGTGGCGCTGCGGGCGGCGGAGCTCGGGCTTCCTCTTGCGCAGCCGGCGAAGATCCGCGGGGAGGCGTTCCTGAATCAGGTGGACGCCCTCGCGCCCGACGCCGGCCTCGTCATCGCCTACGGCAGGATCCTGCCGGCGCGGCTCCTGGAGATTCCGAAGCACGGTTTTCTCAACGTGCACGCGTCGCTGCTCCCGAAGTACCGCGGCGCGGCACCGATCCAGCGGGCCATCGAAGCGGGAGAGACGACGACCGGCGCCACGATCATGCGCGTCGACGAGGAGCTCGATCACGGTCCGATGCTCGCCACCGCGACGATCGACATCGGCCCTGACGAGCGCCTCCCGTCGGTGTCGCGCAGGCTGGCCGAGCGGGGAGCGGCCGCGCTCGTGGAGACGCTCGCCGCGCTGGAGCGCGGCGCCGCGGTCGAGACTCCGCAGGATCACGCGCTGGCGACGCATGCGCCGAAGATCGAGAAGGAGGAAGGGAGGATCACCTTCGCCGAATCGGGACGGGTGATCTACAACCGATTCCGCGCCTTCGACCCGTGGCCGGGACTCTTCTTCGAGAGCAACGGCGAGACGATCAGGATCGGGGAGATGACATTCGGTCCCGGCTCCGCGGCAGCCCCGCGGACGATCACAGCCATCGATCGCTCCGTGCACGTTGCCGCGGCGGAAGGGGTCGTGCGGCTCGACCAGTTGCAGCGTCCGGGCAGGCCGCGCGCCGTCGCGGGAGACGTGGCCCGTGGTCTGGGGTGGCGCGCCGGAGAGCCGATTCCTTGAACGAGCGGGAGCGTTCGCTCGAGCTGCTGCAGCGGATCGAGCGCGAGTCTCTCTACGCCACGATCGTCCTTCAGGGCGAGAGCGGCTTCGTCCGCACCATCGTCCTCGGCGTGCTGCGGTGGCGCTCGCGGCTGGACGATGCGATCGAGGCGCTGGCGGGCCGCCGGCTGTCGAAGATCGATCGCAACGTGGTCGACATCCTCCGCGTCGGCCTCTACCAGCTCGCCTTCATGGCCGTGCCGCCGCACGCGGCGGTGTCGGAGACGGTCGATCTCGCCGGACGCCATGCGCGGAGGGCGAAGGGTTTCGTCAACGCCGTGATGCGCAAGGCCACCGCCGGCCTCCCGGAGCCGCGCGACGCGGCGACGCGCCTGGGACATCCGAAGTGGCTGTTCGACCGGTGGGTGGCGACGTATGGCGCGGCGCGCGCGGAGGCGATCGCGGAGTCGAACCAGCAGCTGTCGTATCCCGATGTGCTCGTGCTGGAGGGGCCGCCGCCCGAAGGGTCGGCAGCGTCGGAGCTCGTACCGGACGTCGTCCGCCTGACGGGGTCGAGCGCGGAGCTCGATCGCCGCCGGTTTCATCCGATGGACGAGGGGAGCGCCGTCATCGCGGCGATCGCCGCGGCGACGGGCGGCGAGGTGCTCGACCTGGCGGCGGCGCCGGGAGGCAAGTCCCTCTACCTTCGCCATCGCGGCAGGCGCGTCGTCAGCAACGACGTGTCGCTGGCGCGGCTCCGGCCGCTCGCCGGCCGCGATCTGCGCGCCGTCGTCTCGGACGGCCGCCGGCCTCCGTTCCGGCGCCGGTTCGAGACGGTTCTGCTCGACGCGCCCTGCAGCGCCACCGGCACGATCCGCAAGAACCCGGAGATCAAGTGGCGCCTGCGCGAGGCCGATCTGGCGTCGTTCGCGGCGCTGCAGCGGGAGCTGCTCGCGTCCGCACTGCAGCTCTCCGCCGGCGTCTGCGTCTACTCCACCTGCTCTCTCGAGCCGGAGGAGAACGACGCCGTCGTCCGGGGCGTGCTGGACTCGGAGCCGGCTTTCGTGATCGACGACGTTGCACAGTATGCTCCCGGCGGCACGCAACGATTTGTCGAGCGCGGAGTCCTGCGCCTGACTCCGGACTCGGGGACAGACGGCTTCACCGCGTTCGTGCTGCGAAGGAAGGAGAGGTGACCTGATTGCCGCGCGATCTGCCGATCGGAAACGGATCGATCCTGGTGGCCTTCGACTCCGATTACCGGCTCGCGGATCTCTACTACCCGCACGTCGGCATGGAGAACCATGTCGCCTCGCGATTCCGGTTCGGGATATGGGCGGACGAGAAACTCTGGTGGCTCGAGGAAGGCGACTGGCAGAAGTCGCTCAATTACCTGCGGGACACGATCGTGACCGACGTGTCGTGCGACAGCGAAGCGGCCGGCATCAAGCTCCGCTTTAACGACGCCGTCGATCCCGACGCCGATGTGATTCTGCGGAAGATCGTCGTCCGCAACACCCGTCCCGAGGAGCGGACGATCAAGCTGTTCCTGCACCACGACATCAATCTCTACGGCAACGCCATCGGCGACACGGCGATGTACGACCCGGATACCTCCAGCATCATCCACTACAAGGCGCGGCGCTACTTTCTCATCAACGCCGCCGTCAACGGAGAGGTGGGGGTGTCGGAGTATTCGTGCGGGCGGTCCGGCCCGACGGGCGCGGAAGGGACGTGGCGCGATGCCGAGGGCGGGAAGCTGTCGATGTCGCCGATAGCGCAGGGGGCGGTCGACTCCACGATCGCCATCTCCCTGAAGATCGACGGCAACGGCACGGCCACGGCGCTCTACTGGATCTGCGCGGGACGCGACTACGACGAGGTCCGCCTGCTCGACGCCTCGATCCGCTCGGAAGGGGCGGCCCGAGCCCTCTCCCGCGCCGGTTCGTACTGGTACACGTGGGTGAACAAGCCGGTCGACGATCTGTCCGAGCTGCCGGAGGAGATCATCGATCTCTACCGCCGCTCGCTGCTCGTCATCCGGACGCAATGCGATGACGAGGGCGCCGTCCTGGCGGCGAACGACTCCGACATCCAGTGGGGGCACAACGATCACTACTCGTACATGTGGGCGCGCGACGCGGCGTTCGTGTGCGATGCGATGGACCGGGCCGGGTTCCCCGAGCTCACGCGCCGTTTTCTATCCTTCGCGGCCCGCGTCGTCCGGGATGACGGCTACTTTCTGCACAAATACAACCCCGACGGGTCGTCCGCTCCGCTCTGGCATCCGTGGGTGCGCGACGGCAAACGGCAGCTTCCCATTCAGGAGGACGAGACCGCACTGGTCATCTGGCTGATCGCCCGGCACTACGATCGGACGCGCGACCTGGAGCTGCTGCGATCGATCTACGACCGGCTGGTGGTCCGTCCCGCCGGGTTCCTGATGCGCTACCGCGATCCCGACACACACCTCCCGCTTCCCAGCTTCGACATGTGGGAGGAACGTCAGGGCGTCTTCACCTTCACCTGCTCGGCCGTCTACGCCGGCCTGTCGGCCGCGGCGGAGATCGCGAACCTCTTCAACGATCAGGAGCGGAGGGGGGCGTACGCGGCGGCGGCGGCGGAGGTGCGCGACGCCATGGTCCGCCACCTGTGGATCGAGGAGGAGAGCCGTTTCGCTCGCGGCCTGGTGCTCCGGGACGAAGAGCTGGTCCTCGACAAGACGGTCGATGCGTCGTGCTTTGCCGTCTTTCACCTCGGCGTCTTTCCACCGTCGACCGGTTTTGTCAGCGGAACGATGGCAGCGATCCGCGAACGGTTGTGGGTGGAGACGGAAGTCGGCGGACTGGCGCGGTACGAGGACGACGCCTACCACCGCATTTCCGACGAGACGAAGCGAGTGCCGGGCAACCCGTGGCTGATCTGCACGTTATGGCTTGCCGAGCATGCGGTGACGAGGGCCGCGGACGTTGCCGAGCTGCAGTCGGCGCTCGACCTGGTGCGGTGGGCGCGGTCGAAAGCGTCGCCGTCGCTCGTGCTGCCGGAGCAGATCGATCCGTACGATGGACAGCCGCTGTCGGTGGCGCCGCTCACCTGGAGTCATGCCCAGGTGGTGTCGGTGGTGCGGGCGTATGTGGACGCGCTGCGAAAACTGCGCGCCGCGAGCGGTGATACGACAAAGCGTGATCAGGCGCACACGCAACGTGAAAACCCCGTTGACAATCCCTGACCGTTTACCTAGATTGTCGATCGATCTCGCAGACATCCGCACTCGGTTCTCGCGAAACAACAGGAGGAATTTCATATGGCAGGTAAGGGTGACGTCATCAACGCAATCGCCGAAGAAGCCGGCATCTCGAAGAAGGAGGCCTCGGCTGCGTTTGATGCGTTCGTCGGTTATATCGCCGACTCGTGCCAGCGCGGGGAGCGCTGCGCGATCCCGGGTCTGGGCAGCTTCACGGTATCGCAGCGGAAAGCGCGCGAAGGCCGCAATCCGCGCACGAACGAAAAGATCGCCATTCCGGCTTCGAAGAACGTCCGCTTCAAGGCCGGCAAGGATCTTCGCGACTCACTGAACACGAAGCGCGCCAAAGCCCGTCGCTGATCGCACCCGCCGGCCGTGAGGAACAGGAGCGCCGTAAGGCGCTCTTTTTGTTGCGGTCATTCCTCGCTACGCTCGGAATGACCACGGCTTCGGCAGGAACAGCCGCGCATACAGATTCATCGCATAACGGTCGGTCATGCCGGCCAGGAAGTCGATCGCGAGCCGCTCCACCGGCTCGTCCGGCTCGTCCGGCGACCGCTCCAGAAACTCGTCGGGATGCGCGACGATGTGCTCGAACAGCGCCACGAGCATCTTCTGCGCCTTCTCGAACTCGTTCCGCACCGTCGGCGTGAGGTACACCTTCTCGAACATGTAGCTCCGCAGCTCCTCGAGCGCCGCCAGTACCTCCGGCGACATGGCGATGGCCTCGTAGCCGCAGGCCAGCGTCGACGAGATGACGTCGCGCACCATCCGGTCGATCCGCTCGCTCCCCCTCTCGCCGAGAGCCTTGCGGATCTCCTTCGGAATCGCGTCGCGGTCGATGATCCCGGCCCGCACGCCGTCGTCGATGTCGTGGTTCACGTAGGCGATGATGTCCGAGATGCGGACGATGTCCCCTTCCAGCGTCAGCGCCCGCGACTTCGGGCGTGACCGCAGCAGCTCGCCCGTCTGACCCTTCGAGTGCTTCAGGATCCCGTCGCGGACCTCGACCGTCAGATTGAGCCCGCGTCCCTCGTTCTCCAGCTTCTCGACCACGCGGACCGACTGCCGGTAGTGATCGAACCCTCCCTTGACCAGCTTGTTCAGCGCCGCTTCCCCCGCGTGGCCAAACGCCGAATGGCCCAGATCGTGACCCAGACCGATCGCTTCGGTCAGCACCTCGTTGAGCCGGAGCGATTTCGCAATCGTCCGCCCGATCTGCGTCACCTCCAGCACGTGCGTCAGCCGCGTGCGGTAGTGGTCGCCCTCCGGCGCCAGAAACACCTGCGTCTTGTGCTTCAGACGCCGGAAGGCCTTGGAGTGGATGATCCGGTCGCGGTCCCGCTGATACGAGGGCCGCAGATCGTCCTCCGGCTCCGCGCGGTCCCTTCCCCTCGTCTCCGAGCTCTTCGCCGCCTGGGGGACGAGCGTATCGTGCTCGATGCGCTCGAGCATCTCCCGGATGTTCATGGCCGCGGATTGTACGCGGCGCTCGTCAGACCCCAGTCACCTTGGCCGACTTGCCGTAGATCCACCACGTCACCGCGAATCCGAGCGCCAGCGTGCCGGCCAGGCAGAGGTCGCGGTAGGTGTTGCCGTACATCGTCGGATAGTGGTTGCTGACCATGAGGAAGAGCAGCGGCACGGACATGAACGTGTTGTGGCGGGAGCGGAGGCCGGCCTGCGCGACCAGGGCCGCGTCGGGCGCCGTCCCTTCCTTCGTCGCCGTGATGATCTTCTTCTGCGCCGGCCAGATCACCATCCAGACGTTGAGCGCCATGATCGTGCCGAAGATCATGCCGGCATGCATGTAGAGCGATCGTCCGCCGAATCGCCCGACATAGTCGAAGAACAGATAGACCGCCGCGAAGATCACCAGCACGATCGTGTTGGCGACGACGACGTTGGCCACCGCTTTCATGACCGCGTTGTAAACCACGAAGCCGACGGCCAGCACGATCAGGAAGATCGCCAGCCAGAGCCAGACGTTCCCCTGGCTCGGATCTTCGAAGACGACGCGTCCGTGGTAGTAGATCAGCCCGGCCAGCAGAAATCCGGTGATCCACGTCCAGGCCGCGCCCCACCGGAACCAGTAGAGCGCACGCGGCATCAGCTCGGGAATCACGATCTTCCTGGTCGGTCCGTCGAGCGACTTCGCGAAATGCGCGTTGACCCAGTTGAAGAAATAGAGGTGGCCGATCCAGATCACTCCGGCCACCACGTGGGCCCAGCGCAGGAACAGCTGCATCACGTTGTTGATCTCGGGGGGCATAGTCCTCTCCTCAATCTTCGTCGTTTGGGATAGCCTGCGCCGGATTATAGGTGCGTTGTGGCAGGCATGGCGGAGTTCGACGACAGAGTGGCAGTAGTGACGGGCGCGTCGAGCGGAATCGGACGGCGCACCGCGGAGATGCTCGCCCAGCGCGGGGCGCGAGTTGCCATCTTCGCGCGATCTGCGGAGAAGCTCGCCTCGATCGCCGCTTCCCATGCGGAGCGGATGATCGTCGTGGCCGGGGATGTGGCCGACCCCGAGGCCCTCGAGACGCTCTTCCGCGAGACCGAGGCGCGCTTCGGGCCGTGCGACCTGCTGGTGAACGCGGCGGGCATGATCGATCCCGCTCCGGTCGTGGAGACCGACATGGCGCGCTGGGATCGGATGTTCGCCGTGAACGTCCGCTCCGCTTTTCTGACCGCCCGCCGCGCCCTGCCACGGATGATCGAGCGCCACAGCGGCGTCATCGTCAACGTCTCCTCGATCTCCGGCATCCCCGGACCGGAGAAGTTTTCCGGCTTCGCTTCCTACAATGCCAGCAAAGCGGCGCTGATCTCGTTGACGGAGGCGCTGGCGGTGGAGGTGAAGCAGCACGGAATCCGGGTGAACTGCGTCAGCCCCGGATCGGTCGACACGCCGATGTGGGCCGAGGCGAGCGGGGGAGCGCCGGCCGAGGCCACGCCCGAGCAGGTGGCCGAAACGATCCTCTTTCTTGCATCCTCCCGGTCGAGCCCCATGAACGGCCAGAACCTGCATGTCTTCAGCGTCTGACCTCGCCTCCATCCGGCCGACGTGGGCGGAGATCGACCTCGCCGCCTTCCGCCGGAACGTGGCCGAGGTGGCGCGGCGGCTGCCGGAAGGCTCGCGCCTGATCGCGGTCATGAAGGCCGATGCCTACGGTCATGGCGCCGCGGCGCTGGCCGGCCAGTGCGCGCCGGAGCAGGTGGCGATGATCGCCGTGGTCATGCTGGAGGAGGCGCTCGAGCTGCGCCGCGCCGGTATCTCGCTGCCGCTCCTCGTCCTCGGGCCTCTCCTCGAAGGACAGATCGCGACTGCCGTCGAGAACGGCATCACCCTCGGGATTCCCGGTCCGGAGGAGCTCGAGGCGGCGGTGCGCGTGGCGCGCGATCGCGACGTGGCCGTCCATCTCAAACTCGATTCGGGAATGGGGCGGATGGGCGTCGTCGAATCGGAGCTGCCACGCGTCGCCGATCTGCTCCGCTCGGCGCACCGGCTGCGCCTCGAGGCGATCTACACGCATTTTGCCGATGCCGGGAACCCCGGCCACTCGTTCACCGAGGAGCAGATCGCCCGATTCGACTCGCTGGTGGCCGCGCTGCGCGACGCCGGCGTTGCCGCGCCGCTGCATCACCGGGCCAACAGCGCGGCGACGATGCGCGGGCTGGTCCGTCCCGGCGAATTCGTCCGCGTCGGCCTGTCGCTCTACGGCGCGGAGCCGCTGGACGCCGGGAAGTCGCGGCTCGAGCCGGTCATGCGCTGGCGCACGGCGGTGCTTCGGTTGAAGGAGCTGCCGCCCGGACATGCCATCGGGTACGGCATGACGTTCCGCACCGGAAGGGCGAGCCGCATCGCCACGCTGCCGGTCGGATACGCCGACGGTTACAGCCGCGCGCTTTCGAACAAGGGCGAGGTGCTGATACGAGGGAAAAGAGCCCCGGTGGTCGGGCGCGTGTCGATGGACCTGGTGACCGTCGATGTGACGGATATCCCCGGCGTGACGCTCGGTGACGAGGTCGTTCTGATCGGAAGGGAGGGGAGCGAGGAGGTGAGCGCGGAAGAGATCGCGGCCAGGACCGGTACAATTCCGTACGAAGTGCTCTGCGGCGTCAGCGCGCGCGTTCCGCGCGTCTACCGCGACGGCGAGCGATTCACGATCCGGTCCCGCTTCCCATGACCGCACTCCTCGAGCGGCTCGGCCGCATTTTCATCCAGTTCTTCGAACAGACGGGCCTCTGGTTCCGGATGCTGTGGAGGACCATCCGCTGGGGCCTGAAGCGTCCGTACGAGGTGGGGGAGTGGTTCCGCCAGATGGTGCGGGTCGGTGTCGATTCGATCCCCGTCGTCTTTCTCACCACCATGTTCACGGGGATGGTGCTGGCGCTGCAGACCTGGGCCGGCTTCCAGCGCGTACACGCGGAGAATTTCGTCGGCAGCGTCGTCGCGCTGGCCATGCTGCGCGAGCTCTCGCCGGTGCTGGTCGGACTGATGGTCACGGGCCGGGTCGGCTCGTCGATGGCCGCCGAGATCGGGACGATGCGCGTCACCGAGCAGATCGACGCGCTGGAAGCCCTGGCCACCGACCCGGTGCACTACCTCTTCGTGCCCCGCGTCATCGCCGGCGTGGTCATGCTTCCCTTTCTCGTCGTTCTCGGCGACGCCCTCGGCATCTACGGCGGCTATCTCGTGGCGGTGAGGCTGCTCGGCGCGAATCCGCTGATCTACGAACAGAACACCTTCGCCTTTCTCGAGATGAACGATGTCTGGAGCGGCCTGATCAAGTCGGCCTTCTTCGGCCTGATCCTGACGCTGACCGGATGCGTGCGCGGCTATTACACCTCCGGTGGGGCGGAGGGCGTGGGGCGCGCCACGACGAACGCCGTGGTGAGCGCGTCGCTGATCATCCTGCTCACCGACTTCTTCCTAACCAAGATCCTCTTCTGACATGGAGCCGAAGATCTCTCTGCAGCACCTCTACAAATCCTTCGACGGGAAGGAAGTGCTGCGCGACATGTCCATCGACATCCAGACCGGCGAATCGGTCGTGATCGTCGGCGGGTCGGGGACCGGGAAGAGCGTCACGATCAAGCACATCATCGGGCTGCTGCAGCCCGACCGCGGACACGTCTTCGTCGACCAGACCAATCTCTGCTGCATGAAGCCGATGGACCTGAATGCCTTCCGGCGCCGTTTCGGCATGTCCTTCCAGGAAGGAGCACTGTTCGATTCGATGTCGGTGTTCGAGAACATCGCCTTTCCCCTCCGCCGCCACACGAAGATGACCGAGAGCGAGATCCGCGATCGCGTCCACGAATGCCTCGAGGACGTGCACCTTCCCGGAGTGGACGGCAAGCGTCCGTCGGAGCTCTCGGGCGGCATGCGCCGGCGCGTCGGCTTCGCGCGCGCCATCTCCCTCAAGCCGGAGATCCTTCTCTTCGACGAGCCAACCACCGGCCTCGATCCGGTGATCAGCGCCGTCATCGGCGACCTGATCGTGGAGATGGACGAGAAACTGCACACGACGACGGTCACGATCACGCACGACATGAAGGTGGCGTTCAAGATCGCCGACCGCGTGGCGATGATTCACCGCGGCCAGATCGTGGAGCAGGGGACGCCGGAGGAATTCCAGCGCTCGACGAATCCCATCGTCCAGCAGTTCATCGAAGGAAGAGCCGACGGGCCGTTGACTGATCTTGCGTAACCCTGAGCGAAGCGAAGGGTCAATCTTGGCACATAGGAGACATCTGCCACGTGCGCCGCAGGTGCAGCAACGATCTACTCTTTGTAGCAGCGCCGCAGAGGCCAAGA
This sequence comes from Thermoanaerobaculia bacterium, assembly GCA_035525015.1. Lineage (GTDB taxonomy): Bacteria > Acidobacteriota > Thermoanaerobaculia > Gp7-AA8 > Gp7-AA8 > DATLEX01. The sequence continues at coordinate 29,386 of DATLFC010000179.1, forward strand.
CTGATCCTTCGCTTCGCTCAGGATAGAGTTACGGGTTATGCCCGAGCCGCGCGTCTTCACCGTCAGCGAGTTGATCAAACAGATCAACATCGACTTCTTCCGCTACAACGACATCAGCGTCGAGGGAGAAGTCTCGAACTACACGCGCTCGGCGGCGGGGCACCTCTACTTCTCGATCAAGGATGAACGGGCGCAGCTTCGGGTGGTGTTCTTCGCCACGAGTGCGCGGTTCCTCCGCTTCCGCATCGAGAACGGGCTGAAGCTGATCGTGCGCGGCCGTCTGTCGATCTACGAGGCGAAGGGAGAGTTCCAGCTCAACGCCGTCTCCGCCGAGCCGGTCGGTCTCGGCTCCCTGCAGCTGGCGCTCGAGCAGTTGAAGAAACGGCTGGCGGAGGAAGGGCTGTTCGACGCGGGGCGGAAGAAGCCGATTCCCATGCTGCCGCAGCGGATCGCCGTCGTCACCAGCCCCGCCGGCGCCGCGCTGCGCGACATCCTGAACGTCCTGGGGCGGCGCTTCGAGGGACTCTCGCTCCAGATCTATCCCGTGCGCGTGCAGGGGACGGGGGCGGCGCAGGAGATCGCGACCGCGCTCGGGCATCTCTCGCGGTGGGAGATGCACGACGTCGTCCTCATCTGCCGCGGCGGAGGATCGCTCGAGGATCTCTGGCCGTTCAACGAGGAGGTCGTGGCACGCGCCATCGCGACCTGCACGATCCCGACGATCTCCGGCATCGGGCACGAGACCGACTTCACGATCGCCGATCTGGTAGCGGACCTCCGCGCGCCGACCCCTTCGGCGGCGGCGGAGATCGTCGTCCGCGCCAAGAGCGAGATCTCCAATCAGATCGACAACTCCGTACGCCGCGTGCGGCACCTGATCGAGTCGCGCGTCCGCAACTACCGCCACGAGCTGCGGCACCTGGCATCTTCCGATCGCCTCGGCATCTTCCCGCGGCGGATCGCCGTCCGTCGCGAGCGGCTCGAGCGCCGCCGCCTGGCGCTCTTCCGGCTTCTCGACGCGCGGGCCAGGGGGATGCGGCGCAGACTCGACCTGACGCAGGCACCGCTGACGCGCTATCCGGCGCGGCTGGCTCAACAGCGGCAGAAGCTGCAGGCGGTCGCGGCCACGCTGAATGCCGTCTCGCCGTTGTCGGTGCTCTCCCGCGGCTACGCCATCGCCTTCTCGCGCGTGCGGAAGCGGCGCAGGCCGCTGCTCGATTCGATGGCCGTGGAAGTGGGCGAGGGAATTGAAGTACAGCTCA
>DATLFC010000185.1:0-16032 GCA_035525015.1 Thermoanaerobaculia bacterium
CACCTGGCGCGCTCGTTCGAGAACTCGCTGAAATTTCACCGCGAGCTCTTCGACTACACGCCGTCCGAGCCGGTTCTCCTCCTGATGCAGGACTTCGGCGACTACGGTCACGGCGGCACTTCCACGATTCCCTGGAACTACATCAGCATCGGCATCGAGCCGTTCGACTACGTCTACGAGACGATGCCGGCAAACGAGCGGATGAACTGGCTGATGCACCACGAGCTCGTGCACGTCGTCGCCACCGACAAGGCCGCCGGCATCGATCTCTTCTTCCGCCGCCTCTTCCGAGGCAAGGTCGCGCCGATCAAGGAGAACCCCATCTCCATGATCTACAGCTACCTGACCAGCCCCCGCTGGTACTCCCCCCGCTGGTATCACGAAGGGATCGCCACGTTTCTCGAGACGTGGATGGCCGGCGGTGTGGGGCGGACGCTCGGCGGCTACGACGAGATGGCCTTCCGCACCATGGTCCTCGAGGACAGCCACTTCTACGACGTGGTCGGCCTGGAGTCGGAGGGAACGACCATCGATTTCCAGGTCGGGCAGGCCTCCTACCTCTACGGCACGCGATTCGTGACGTTCCTGGCCGTCGAGCACGGGCCGGAGAAGGTCATCGAGTGGTTCAACCGGACCAGCGACAGCCACCGCTACTTCAAGTCGCAGTTCGAGAAGGTATTCGCGGTGCGGCTCGACGATGAATGGCGGCGATGGATCGACAGCGAGCATGAGTGGCAGGCCAGGAACCTCGAGCGCATCCGCCAGTACGAGGTCACTCCCGAACGCCGTGTCACCGCCGAGACGCTGGGCTCGGTCTCCCGCACGTTCTACGACCGCGAGCGCAACCTCCTCTACGCGGCGATCAACCGTCCGGCCCGCGTGGCGCAGATCGTATCGATCGATCTGGCCGGCGGGAAGATCACGCCGCTGGCCGAGGTCCAGTCGCCGGCGCTCTACTTCGTCACCTCGCTGGCCTGGGACCCGGAGGGACGAAAGCTCTTCTTCACCTCCGACAACAGCGGCGGGTGGCGCGACCTGCACGAGCTCGATCTCCGAAGCGGGCGGCGCCGGCAGCTCCTCGAGAACTGCCGGGTCGGCGACATCGTGGTCAACCGCGCCGACGGCTCGATCTGGGGGATCCAGCACCACAACGGCTTCTCGTCGCTGGTCCGGATCCCGAAGCCGCATGACAAGTGGCAGACGCTCCTGACGCTCGACTACGGCCGCGACATCTTCGACCTCGACATCTCTCCCGACGGGAAGACGGTCAGTGCGTCGCTCATCGAAGTGAGCGGCGACGCGCAGCTGATCGAGCTCGACGTCGAGAAGCTGCTCGCCGGCGACTCGTCGATCAAGCCGCTGCACACCTTTGCGAAGACCTCCCCCGCCAACTTCGTCTTCTCGCCCGACGGCCGCTACCTCTACGGCACGTCGTACTACACCGGCGTCTCGAACGTTTTCCGATACGACCGCGCCACCGGAACGATGGATGCCCTGACGAATGTGGAGACGGGAGTCTTCCGTCCGCTGCCGGTCTCGGCCGCCGAGATCGTCGCCTACCGCTACACGGCCAGCGGATTCAGCCCCGTGGTCCTTCCCATCGAGGTCCGCGAAGACATCAACGCCATCGAATACCTCGGGCAGGAGGTGGTGAAACGCCATCCGGTCGTCACCGAGTGGAACGCCGGCTCACCGGCCCGCGTGAATCTCGACGAGGCGACCACTTACGCCGGCGATTACCGGATCTTTTCGCAAATGCGCCTCGCCTCGGTCTATCCGATCGTGGAAGGCTACAAAGACACGATCGCCGGCGGCGTACGGATGAACTTCGCCGATCCCCTCGGACTCACCTCGGTCGACGTCACGGCCGCCGTCTCAGCGGGCGACGCCGGCTCCGACGAGCGATTCCACCTCAAGGCCGGCTACGACCGGGCGCCGTGGCGTGCCACTCTCGCCTATAACGCCACCGATTTCTACGACCTCTTCGGTCCGACGAAGACGAGCCGGAAGGGGCACTCGGCGTCGCTCGCCTACCACCAGTACCTCGTCTACGAGAGGCCGAAGCTGGTCGATTACACGATCACCGCCGCCTACTACGGCGGCCTCGACACGCTGCCGGAGTATCAGAACGTCCCCGCCCCCTTCACCGAATATGCGACGGTGCGAGCGAAGCTCGACTCGAGGAATCTGCGGAGAACGATCGGCGCGGTTGATGTCGAGCGCGGCCAGGCGTGGAGCATCGCCGCCAGCGGCAGCCTGGTGGAATCGGAGTTCTTTCCACGCCTCTACGGCACGTACGATCGCGGCTTCATGCTGCCGATCGATCACTCGTCGCTCTGGCTGCGGGCCGCGGCCGGGAAATCGTGGGGGGAGCGGACGAACGCCTTTTCGAACTTCTTCTTCGGCGGATTCGGCAATAACTGGGTCGACTATCAGGAAGTGCAGCGGTACCGGGAGTACTACAGCTTCCCCGGCCTGGAGCTGAATGAAGCCGGGGGGAACGACTTCGCGAAAGGGACGGTGGAGTGGACGCTGCCGGCGATCCGCTTTCGCCGTGCCGGTGTGCCGTCGCTGTATGCGAACTGGGCGCGGCTGGCTCTCTTCTCGTCGATGCTCGTCATGGACGTCGGCACGGCCTCCGCCCGCCGTGATCTCTACAGCGTCGGCGCGCAGGTGGACGTCTCCCTGGTGATCTTCTCCAGCCTCGACTCGACGCTTTCGTTCGGTGTCGCGACCGCGTTCGAGAACGGCCGCGGGTCGGATGAAGTGATGGTCTCGCTCAAGCTCCTCCGATGACGCGGCATCTCGTCCTGCAAAGCCTGCTCGCGCTCGCTCCGGTATGCCTCTTCCTCGGCAGCCTCGTCTACATCGACAGCTACAAGCTCGTGCGGTTCCATCGGCTGGTGGAGCTGATCCTCGCTGGCGGCGTGGCCGCGGTGGCGAGCTACTTCGTCAACCAGCAGATCCTCACGCTGGCGGCGATCGATCACCGGACGCTGACACGCGTCGCGGCGCCGGCAGTCGAGGAAGCGCTGAAGGTCATTCCTCTCCTTTTCCTCTTCTGGACGAAGCGCGTCGGCTTCGTGATCGACGCCGCGATCTGCGGTTTCGCGGTGGGGGCCGGATTCGCACTCGTCGAGAACCTCTATTACCTCTCCGCGGTCAGCGGACGAGGGGCGGCGTTCTGGATCGTCCGCGGGTTCGGAACCGCCGTGATGCACGGCGGCACCGCGGCGATCGCGGCCATGCTGATGAAGGTGATGTTCCAGCGGCACGACTCGACCTCGTCCCTCTTCGCGCTGCCGGGATTCCTCGCGGCCTTTGCCATCCATGCGTTGTTCAACCAGTTCATCCTCTCCCCTCTGGCGTCGGCCGTCGCGGTGATGGTGATTCTTCCGCCGCTGATGATCCTCGTGTTCGGGCTCAGCGAGCGACAGCTGCAGACCTGGCTCGGCAGCGGGTTCGACATCGACGCGGAACTGATCAGAGCCATCAGCTCCGGCGATTTTGCGTCGTCGCGCGCCGGCCGCTATCTGCAGGAGCTCCGCGACCGATTCGCCGGACCCGTCGTGGCGGACATGCTCTGCTATCTCCGCCTCTATTCCGAACTGTCGCTGCGTGCGAAGGGCATGCTCATGCTGCGGGAGAGCGGCCTCCCGGTGCGGCGCGATGCGGAGACGGCCCTGAAACTGGCCGAGCTGCAGTACCTCCGGCAGTCGATCGGCCCGACCGGACAGCTCGCCCTGGCGCCGCTGCTTCATCGGACTTCGCACGACGTCTGGCAGATGCAGCTGCTCGAAGAACGTTAGGCCTCCGGCGACGCGGCACGAGGTTCGCCAGCTCAGGAGGGAAGAATCTGATCGATCTTCGCGGCGAGCACGAAGTCGCTGCGCGTGAGACCGTCGATCTTGTGAGTCCAGATCGTCACGCCCGCCTTGCCCCACGCCAGATGGATGTCGGGATGATGCCCTTCGCGCTCCGCGATCGCGCCGACGGCGTTCGTGAACGAAAGCGCCTCCGCGAAATCGGGAAAGCGGAAATCCTTCTCCAGGTGATGTTCCTCGACCACGCGCCATCCGCTGCCGAGCTCCGCGGCGAGGTTTCGAAGCTCCTCCCCTTTCAGCGGGGGAACTCCGCCCCGGCACGGCACGCACGTCTCGGAGGCGAGCGGGGAGCCGCTGCGCCTGTTTTCGACGAAGTCGCGAAATTCCGCGGCGGTGACCCGATGCCGGAAAGCCTCCGCGCCCCCGACGACGATGACCGGAACGTCCTCGGTGTACCGCCGCCGCAGCTCAGGGTCGAGATCGATGTCGACCTCGGTCAACCGCACCGGCACGCCGGAGGCCGTAATGGCCGCCTTCGCCTGATCGCAGAGGGAACAGTTGCGCCGTGTGTAGAGCGTGACCTCGAGAGAGTCCATCCGGGAAGCTTACCGTGGCAGCGACATTGCCCGCGATGTTCGTGAGCTGGCCGGATCCGGGTGCGTTCCTTGCTTGATATGAGGGGTCCTGATGTCTTCCACAATTGTCACCGTTCTCGTCATCGCCGGTGCGGTTCTGCTCGGCATCGCGCTGGCATACGTACCGATGCGGCTGGTCGTGTCGCAGATCGCCAGAAACGTGCGGCAGTTCATCCAGCGGCAGCGGGATCGCCGCCGCGCCGAGCGAGGGACGCCCGATCGCCGGAAGGAGCAGGAGACGGCCCCGTAGCGGTCCGGCCCGCCAGAGCCGTTTCGAGCACCCTCATCATTTCCGGGTCGCCCGCCGACACCACCCCGAATTTCTTCCACACCACGTTCCCTCGGCGGTCGACGATGATCGACGTCGGAAGGATCGTCGTATCGAGAATCGTGGCCAGCCGGCCCGCGGGATCGAGCGCCACCGGGTAGGTCATCTTCGCTTCGTCGACGAACTCCCGAACGACCTGATCGCTTCCCTCGTCGACGCTGACGCCGACGACCTTGAAGCGCCGGTCGGCGAGATCGTTGTGGAGTTTCTCCAGCTCCGGAATCTCGTAGCGGCAGGGGCCGCACCAGGTCGCCCAGAGGTTGAGAAAGACGACATTGCCGCGCTCGCTGGCGATGTCGAACTGCGACCCGTCGAGCAGCGGCGCCGAGTAGGAGGGCATCGGCGATCCGACGGCGGCCACGCCCGGCGGGGCGGTGTCCGATCCCATCGTCACCGGCCCGAGCGTCTCGGTTCGGTCCCCGCATGCCGTCAGGGCGGCGATCAACAGAATCAGTGCATGGCGTCGCATCGTCATAGTCCCTCGCCTGGTTTCGTCGGCTCCATCCGCAGCGCGTCGTTCACGCGATTGAAGTAATTGAAGAGTCCTGCCATCGCCGAGATCTCCACGATCTCCCCTTCATCGTAGTGCCGCCGAAGCCGTTCGAACAGCTCGTCGCTGACGCCGTGTGCGTCGATGGTGAGCTGGCTCGCATAGGCGAGCGCCGCCTTCTCCGCATCGGTGAACGGGCCCTGCTCGAAATCGGTCAGGGCATCGAGCTGCTCGCCGGTCGCTCCGTGCCGCGCAGCCTGCGCGGTATGCGATCGGTCTCAATAAGCGCAGACGTTCATCCGCGAGACCAGCGTCGCCACGAGCTCCTTCGTCCGCGCCGGCACGGTCCCGCTGTTCGTCACCGCGTCGAGATGCGCCCACATCGTCCTGACGATCTCCGGCCGGTGGGAAAAGACGCGGAACATGTTCGGCACGTTTCCACGCTTCTCCCCCAGGCTGCGGTACTGCTCCCGCAGATCGTCGCTCACCTGATCCTTCGTCAACTTCGTCAGTCTGGACATGGGGGCGTATTGTAGAAAAGAAAAAGCCCCGCCATCGCGGGGCTTTCGATGACCCGCTGCCGCGGCGTCACTTCGTCTCTTCTTCTTCTTCCTCGGCCTTCCCCTTCTTGATGACCTCGGGCTCGAGAGGGGCCTCCGCCGCTTCCACTTCCGCGGCCTCCGCGGAGATCTCAGCCTTCGCATGGGTCACGCCGACGACCACCCGATCCCGGTCGTCCAGAACCTTGACGCCCTCGGGGGCCTTCAGGTCGCCGACACGGAGGTAATCGTGATGGCCGAGCTCGGAGATGTCGACTTCGATCGTATCGGGGATGGCGTTTGGCAGGCACTCGACGTGAAGCTCGCGCACCTGGAAGTCGAGCAGCCCTCCCTCCTTCACACCGATGGCCGTCCCGTTGAGGTGGATCGGCACGTTCACGCGCACCACCTCGTCCATGATGATGCGGACGAAGTCGATGTGCGTCATCTTGCGCGAGATCGGATCGATCTGGATGTCCTTGATCATCGCGTGGCGCTGCTGGTCGGTCCCTGCCAGCTTCAGGAGGAAGATCGAGCGGACGCCGTGGTCGCTCTTCTGGACGAGGTCGGAGACCGATTTCCGGTCGACCTCGATCGCCACAGGGTCGCGATGGCCTCCATAGACGACGGCCGGGATCTTCCCTGCCGCACGGAGCTTCCGCGCCACTCCCGTCCCTCTCCCCTCTCTGCGGACAACCTCTAAAGTCAGCTCAGCCATGACCACTCCTTCTCCCGATTCAGCAGCACAGAAAGCCGCGGCTGCAACGCATTATTCCCGAAGGACTTGGGACTCACATCTCGAACAGGGAGCTGACCGAGTCCTCATTGTGGATCCGCTTGATGGCCTCGCCCAGGAGGCCGGCGATCGAGAGGGTCTGGAGCTTCGGACATTCCGACTCCTTGTCGCTGGTGGGCATGCTGTTCGTGGCGATGACCCGGTCGAGCCTCGACCCGTTGATCCGGCCGACGGCCGGTCCGGAGAGGACGGCGTGCGTACATGCTGCTGAGATCGACCTGGCCCCCTGCTTCAGGAGCGCCTCGGCCGAGTGGATCAGCGTTCCGGCCGTGTCGATGATGTCGTCGACGATGAACACGTTCCGCCCTTCCACCTCGCCGATGATGTTCATGACCTCGGTCTGATTCGCCGCCACGCGCCGTTTGTCGATGATGGCCAGCGCGGCGCCGAGGCGTTTGGCGTAGGCGCGGGCCCGCTCCACGCCGCCGGCGTCCGGGGAGACGATCGTGAGATTCGACAGCGCCAGTTTCTTCAGGTGTCCGACGATCACCGGGGCGGCGAAGAGATGGTCGACGGGGATGTTGAAGAATCCCTGGATCTGCGACGCGTGAAGGTCGAGGGTCAGGACTCGATCCGCTCCGGCCGCGGTAATGAGATCGGCGACGAGCTTCGAGGTGATCGGCACGCGCGGCTTGTCCTTCCGGTCCTGGCGCGCGTACCCGTAGTAGGGGATCACGGCGGTGACGCGGCGCGCCGAGGAGCGCTTGAACGCGTCGAGCATGATGAGGAGCTCCATCACGTGATCGTTCACGGGTGGAGACGTCGGCTGGATGACGAAGACGTCGGCGCCGCGAACGTTCTCGTCGATCTGCACGTAATTCTCGCCGTCGGAGAAGCTGTAGAGGGAGACGTGTCCCGGCTCCACGCCCAGATGAGTGCAGATTTCCTGCGTGAGTGATGGGTGCGCTCGACCGGCGAAGACTTTCAGCGGACCGTACACGCGGCGCGATTATACAGATCGAATAGAGGTTGGTGCGCCCAGCAGGATTCGAACCTGCGACCTTCAGCTCCGGAGGCTGACGCTCTATCCAGCTGAGCTATGGGCGCGCGAGGGCGTCGCGGATTGTATGGGTCCGAACACCCTGCGGCAACTCCTCATTTCCTCACGACGAGGCCCGGAACAGAACGATCAGCACGCCTACGCCGATCAGGATCAGCACCAGCGGCATGATGAGGCTCCGGCCCCGCGACGCCGGCGCCGCCTCTTCTGCCGTCGTCGTCCCGATCTCGATGGCCATATCCGGCGCGATCGGCTCCATCGTTTCCAACACAGCGGTCGTGGTCGTCGGCGGGACGAGGTCCACCGGCGCAGGGTCGGTGCTCACCACGCCTGTCGGGATCGACAGTGCAGGCTCGTCAGCCGGCGCGGCGACAGCCGGCTGCGGGGTGGATCGCGGGCGACTCCGTCCACGCGTCGTCGTCGGAGCCGTCCTCGGTTGTGGTTGCGGCTGAGCCTTCGCCTGCTGTTGTGCGCGAGGCTGTGGCGCGCGAGGTTGCGTGCGTTCCACTACCGGCGCCGGGGCCGGCGCAGGCGCACGGCGCGGCGGCGCTTCGGCAATCCGGTCCACGCGGACGCCGGTCCGCTGCAGCCGTTCGCCGGCGACGTCGAGCAGAAAGACGATGGACTCCCGCACCGGGTAGTAGCGGGTCCCCGACGCATCGGTGATCGTCTGCGCCTCGATGGCGCGGTCGTAACCGGGATACCTTCGCAGCATCGTCAGCAGCGACCCGTCCTGCACCGAGGCGTCGAAGAACGCTCCGGCCGGCGTCGTGAACTGGTAGTTCCACAAACGCTGGACGTCATCGAGCACGGCGATCACGTCGCGCTCCGCCGCCGCCCCGGCTTCCATCGCTTTGGCGCGCGCCAGCGCGGCGTCGAACGAGGCGCGGTCGCGCGCCACCGCGGCGGCGTGCGCCTCGCGGAGCACCGACGGCAAGCCGGCGGGCGCGGCGGCGACCTCGACCGGCTGCGGTGCTGCCGGCATGGGACGCGGCACCGTCGGAAGGGGCGGAACGGGCTGCGCGATCTGCGGCATCGCAGCGGTGTCGCAGTCGGATGGAACGGGGCCGGCAGCCTGCGGCAGGAGCGTCACGGTCGGGTTCAGCGACGGCGCCTGCGCGGCGAGAGTGGCCGCGCAGGCGAGGAGCAGGCAGGCTGCGCCGCGGATCATTGGGCGACACTCTCCGGCGTGGTCACGTTCTGCCACGCCAGCATCTGCTCGATCTTGGTCCGGTAGCGGATGACGTCCTCCGTCTGTCGAATGAATGGCAACGCGCAGGAAAGCTCGTGCCGCGCCTCGGCGTAGAAACCGCCCTCGTACAACGAGACGGCGAAGTAGTAGCGGAGGTCTTCCTCTCCCCTGGCGAAGGGCGCCACGCGCGCGAACGCGTCCACGGCCTGCCGGAACGCGCCGGTCCGGTAGAGCGCGACGGCGGCGCGGATGCGCAGATCGCGCGATGCCCCCGAAGTCGTGATGCGCGTGTAAATCTCGTTCGCCTCGGCGAGCCGCGCCGCCGCGACGAGCTCCTCCGCGCGTCGCAGGGCATCCGACCACTCCCCTGCCGTACGCGTTTCGGTCACCACCGGCGGCGCCGCCGGACGGGGAGCCGGCACCGGCACGGGCAGGGGCCGCGCCGCGGCGCGCTGTTCCGCATCGCGGCGCGCCGCTTCGGCCGTCGCGACGCGCTGCTGCGCGTTGCGCTCGATCTCGGCGATGCGCTGTTCCGCGGCCCGTTGCACGGCGGCGACACGATCATCCGCCTCGCGCTGGATCACGGCGATCCTCTTCTCCGCCTCGCGCTCGATCCGGGCGCACTCTTCTTCCACCATTCTCTCGACCACCAGGACCCGCTGCTGCGGAGGGGCGGGGGTCGCCGCGGCGGCGATCTGGCCGCCGCTCGCGCCGAGGTTGGCGTCGGGAACGAGCCGGGCCGCCAGCGCCTCGAACTCCGCGGCGTCCGCGGCAAGCGACAGCCGCCCGTATGTCGGCTCGATCCGCTCCGCGGTCATCAGCCGCTGGATCGCTTCGCGCGCGGCAGTCTCGTCACCGAGCCGCGAGCTCGCCAGCGCGAGATAGACGAACGCCGTTTCCAGCTGCTGCAGATTCGCGAACCTGCCGCTGCTGACATACGACTGCAGGTTCTCGTTCGACAGGTAACCTTGCGCGGCCGCATTCAGATCGGCCACTGCCTCGGCATGACGTCCCGCTCGATAGTGTTCGACGCCGCGCTGCAGCAGCTCGCCCGGTGCGCCCGATTGGCCCATGGCGGAAAAGGCACAAAGGAGCGTGAAGATCGCCAGGCTCGTACGCACGCCGGTAATGATAGACCAGCGCGCCCGGCGTTTTCAGGCCACGGAGATTCCGGTGGCCTCGTCGAAGCCCGGAAGGAACCGGCGCACCGCTTTGCGCAACCGCGCCGGAAGCACCGGTCTGGCCAGCGCTTCCCGGACGCCTGGATAGAGCTTGCGGATCTCGCTCACGTCGAGTCCCGTCACGACCACGACCGACTCGAGAACGCCCGGCGAATGCAGGTGCAGATGCTCCATCACCGCCGCGCCGCTGAGCCGCGGCAGCACGATGTCGAGCAGGATCATCGAATAATGTTGCTCCGCAAGCAGCTCGAGCGCGATCCGCCCGTCGGCAACGGCGTCAACCGTAAAGCCCTCTTCCGAGACAACTGTCCGGAGGGCGTCGCGCGTGGGAGGATCGTCGACCACGACCAGGGCCTTGGGAAGCATGTAAGGAAGAATTGTCGCCGAACGGCCCCGCAAAAGCTAGGTCCTGCTGAGGATAAAGGCGGCGATCCGCTCCACCGCCGTGGCCAGATTTGCCGCCTCGGTCAGGCCGGAAGCCTTGCGCGGCGCCAATGAGTGGTCTCCGTCCGGAAGCCATGCGACCGTCACGTTCGGTGCAAGCCCATACGTGGCAACCTCTTCCGGAGTCCCGAACGGGTCGCGGGTCCCCTGGAGGATGAGCGCCGGCGTCGCGATCGACCGAAGGTGCTCGGTCCGGAGCCGGTCCGGCCTGCCGGGCGGGTGGAACGGATAACCGAGGCAGATGACGCCGCGGGCGCGCATCTCGTCGGCGATCATGCTGGCCATCCGTCCGCCGAGTGATTTGCCGCCCACGAATGGACGATCGACCTTCGACTGCCGGACGGCGTCGCGCCAGCTGTCGAGGAGAACCGCCTGCCGGTCGGGTGCCCCGCGCCGCCCCCCCTCGCGCCGCGCCCGCATGTAGGGGAACTCGAAGCGCAGCACGCGGATGCCTTCCGCCGCCAGCCCGCGGGCGATGCGATTCATGAAGGGGGTGTCCATCGGTGCGCCGGCACCGTGCGCGAAGAGAAATGCCGGACCTTCGTCGGGACCGTCGATCAGGAACATCGCAGCGGACTTTATCTCGCCAAGGCACAACTTCAGCAGGTCCGGCGCGGCAATGGCCTCGATGCAGTCCTTCCCTCTCCAGCCCGGGTGGAAACGCGGTGACGGCGTCGACGCGCTGGTCGAGCGTGAGTGGCTGGTCACGAACGGCCTTGGCGGATACGCATCGGGCACCATCGGGGGGGCGTGCACGCGGCGCTTCCACGGCAAACTGATCGCAGCGCTCCCGAGTCCCCGGGGCCGCTTCATGATGCTCAACCACCTCGAAGCGACGCTCCGCCTCCCCGGCGGCGAAACGCATCGCGAGCCGGATCTGCTCGAGGAATTCGTCCTCGAGTACGGCCTGCCGGTCTGGCGGTACAGCCGGAACGGGATGCGGATCGAGAAGCGGGTGGTCATGCCCTATCTGCAGAACACGACGTACATCATCTATCGCCTGCTCGAGGGCCCGGCCGGTCTCACGCTCAACCTGCGGCCATCCGTCCGGTTCCGTCATCATGAGGGACCGCTCGACGGAGAGATTCCCGACGACTGGCACGTCCGCGGAATGGGGCGGGAGCTCGAGATCGGGGATGGGAGCGATCTCCCGCCCCTGCGCATCCTCGTCTGCGGCGATGGGCATTTCGATCAGTCCGAAAGGGGGGAGCGGCATCTCATCTTTGGGCTGGAGCGCGCCCGCGGATACGACTCGGAAGGCCTGATCTGGAGTCCGGGCGTCATCTCGATCGCGCTCCATCCCCGGCAGAACAGCGGCATCGTGGCCTCGGTCGAGCCGTGGGACGTGGTCCGGGCGCTGAGCGTCGACGAATGCTGGCAGGCGGAGGCGCAGCGCCGGTCGAAACTTCTAGCGATCGCCGGGACGGGCCGCGACAACTTTTCCGCGCAGCTGGTGCTCGCGGCGGACCAGTTCCTGATCCGGCCCGGCACCCGCGTCGCCGACGACGCGCGCCTGCGCGCGGCCGGTGACGAGCCGCGCACCGTGATCGCCGGTTACCACTGGTTCACCGACTGGGGTCGCGACACGATGATCAGCCTGGAGGGGCTGGCGATCGTGACGGGACGTCATCGCGAGGCTGGAAACGTTCTCCGGACGTTCGCCTCCTACATCCGCGACGGTCTGATCCCGAACATGTTTCCGGAGGGCGACAACGCCGGGCTCTATCACACCGCCGACGCGACGATGTGGTACTTCCAGGCGGTCCGCCGCTACATCGACGCCACGGGCGACGACGAGACGCTGAAGGTGCTCCTTCCGAAGCTCGTCGACATCATCGACCAGCATCTGCAAGGGACCCGGTTCGGCATCCGTGTCGATCCCGAGGACGGTCTGCTGACGCAGGGAGCGGAGGGATATCAACTGACGTGGATGGATGCGAAGGTCGAGGAGTGGGTCGTGACGCCGCGCCGCGGTAAAGCGGTGGAGATCAACGCGCTCTATTACAACGCGCTCCGGATCCTTCAGCAGTTTCTGATCGAGGCGGGCGACGCCGCCACGGCGGAGCGGATGAACAGGCTGGCGGAAGCCGCGCGGGAGTCGTTCCATCGCCGGTTCTGGTACGAGGAAGGGCGATACCTCTACGACGTCGTCGACGCCGAGCACGGCGGAAACGATGCTGCGTTGCGTCCGAACCAGATCTTCGCCATCTCGCTCGAGTATCCGATCCTCGACCGGTCGCGATGGGAGGACGTGGTCGAGGCTGTGCGGCGCGAGTTGTTGACGCCGGTCGGGCTGCGCTCGCTCGCCCCCGGCCACCCCGACTACAAACCGACGTATCACGGCGATCTGCGGACCCGCGACGCCGCCTATCACCAGGGGACGGTCTGGGGATGGCTGATCGGCCCGTTCGTCGACGCCTGGCTGCGCGTCCATCCGGAGGATCGAGCCGGCGCCAGGCGGTTCCTGGACGGGTTCAAGCCGCATTTGGGGGAGGCGGCCATCGGAACGATCAGCGAGATCTTCGACGCCGAGCCGCCGTTCCACCCGCGAGGTTGCGCGGCGCAGGCGTGGAGCGTGGCCGAGGTGTTGCGCTGCCTCAAACTCGTGTCTTCGTGATTTGCAGCAGATCCAGCACCATCGCCGTCATCGCCCGCACGCCGGTCCGCAATGTGACGTCGGGCGGCGGCGCGAACTTGCTCGAGTGCAGCGCCGGAACGGGCTCCCCCGCCGCGATCTTCTGCGGATCGCCGGCGCCGAGGAAGAGCATCGCGGCGGGGACCTTTCCTCCATCACTGAAGCGTCCGAAGTCCTCGCTGACCATGACCTGATCGCCGTCGACCACATTCGTGGCTCCGATCTCGCGGCGCACCGCCTCGCCGAGGCGCTGGACGAGAGCGGGATCGTTGTAGGTGGCGGGCGTGGCCTCGCCGGTATGAACGACCACGACAGGCGCGAGATCGTCCGGAATGCCGGCAGCGATGGCCACGCCCCTGGCGGTCCGCTCGATCGCCGCGAGCACACGTGCCCGCACTTCCGCCCGGTACGTGCGCACGGTCAGAAGCAGCGTGACCTCGTCCGGGATGATGTTGCGCTTCGTCCCCCCGTGAATCGAGCCGACCGTCAACACCACCGGATCGAGAGCGGATGTTTCGCGGCTGACGATTCTCTGCAGCGCGACGACGATCTCCGATGCCACGACGATCGGATCCTTCGTCCGCTCCGGCGTCGCGCCATGTCCACCCATGCCCCGTACGGTGATGTCGACGGCGTCGCTCGCTGCCATGATGAACCCCGGTCTGTAGGAGACCTTCCCGGCCGCGAGCGGAGCCCAGTCGTGCAGCGCGATCGCGTAGTCGGGCCGCGGGAAGCGCTCGTACAGCCCGGCGCGCAGCATGGCCGCCGCACCGCGCCCCAGTTCTTCGGCCGGCTGGCCGATCAGCACCAGCGTTCCGCGCCACTGCGATTTCAGATCGGTGAGCAGCTTCGCCGTGCCGATCAGCGTCGTCATGTGTACGTCGTGTCCGCAGGCGTGCATCACACCCTGATTTCTGCTCGCGTACGAAAGGCCGGTCTGCTCTGTGACAGGCAGCGCATCCATGTCGGTGCGGACCAGGACCGTGGGCCCTTTGCCGTTGCGCAGCACTGCCACCACGCCGTAGGACGTCAGATCAGGTTCCGCGTACGTCCCGAATCGTTCGGTCACCTCGAAACCGAGGCTGCGCAGGCGCCCGGCCAGATACGCCGACGTCTTCTCCTCCACGGTCGACAGTTCCGGTTCGGCGTGGAGCTTCCGATAGGTGTCGAGCAGCGAGGGAAGCTCGTTCGCGACGCGTTGCTCGAGGGTCTGCCCGAAGGCAGTCGTGGCGAGGAGCGAGAGGATGAGGAGCGATCGCATCGCGCAAGTCTACAATTCGCCCCGCATGGCGTGGGAAGTCGTCATCGGTCTGGAGGTACACGCGCGGCTGCTCACCGCGTCGAAGCTCTTCTGCGCCTGCCCCACCACCTTCGGCGCCGCGCCGAACACCAACGTATGCCCGGTCTGCCTCGGCTATCCGGGCGCACTGCCGGTGCTGAACCGCAGAGCCGTGGAGCTGGCCGTGAGGATGGCGCTCGCCACCGGCTGCGAGATCCAGACCCAGTCCGTCTTCGCGCGGAAGAACTACTTCTACCCCGACCTGCCGAAGGGCTACCAGATCTCGCAGTTCGAACGCCCCCTGGCCACGCACGGCTCGGTCGATCTCGGCGAGCGCTCGATCCCGCTGACGCGGATTCACATCGAAGAAGACGCCGGCAAGCTCGTTCACGAGGCCGATCGTTCCCTCGTCGACCTGAATCGCTCCGGGACGCCCCTCATCGAGATCGTGTCGGAGCCGGAGATCCGCTCGTCCGCCGAAGCGGTCGCGTACTTCACGCGGCTGCGCCAGATCCTGATGTACGTGGAGGTCTGCGACGGCAACATGGAAGAGGGTTCGCTCCGCTGCGACGCGAACGTGTCGGTGCGGCGCGAGGGCGGACCGCTCGGCACGCGGTCCGAGGTGAAGAATCTGAACTCGTTCCGCTTTCTCGGGCGGGCCATCGAATTCGAGATCGAACGCCAGATCGCCCTGATCGAAGGCGGCGGAAGGGTCGTCCAGGAGACACGGCTCTTCGATCCAGCCGGCGGGGAGACACGCGCCATGCGATCGAAGGAGGAGGCGCACGACTACCGCTACTTCCCCGATCCCGACCTGCTCACGCTGTCCGTCGACAGCGCCGAGGTGGAGGAGATCCGGCGGCGGATCCCGGCACTGCCCGCCGAGCGCATCCGCCGGTACCAGTCGGACCTCGGCATCGCCGCCGCCGACGCGGAGGTGCTGACGACGACGCGCGAGCTGGCCGGCTATTTCGAGGCCGTGGCCGAAGCAGCGGGCAATCCCCGCGCGGCGGCGAACTGGGTGCGCAACGAGGTGCTTCGGGTTCTCAACGACAGGAAGATCGAGCTCACCGATTACCGCGTCACGCCGGACATGCTCGGCCGGCTCATCCGGATGATCGACAGCGGCGCCATCGGCGGCAAAACGGCGAAGGAAGTGTTCGAGGAGATATCGTCGAGCGGCGAAGAACCGCAGACCGTCGTCGAGCGGAAGGGCCTGGGCCAGGTCTCCGACGCGTCCGCCATCCGCGAGGCGGCGCGGCGCGTGATCGAGCGGAACAGTGCGCAGGTGGACGAGTACCGCGGCGGAAAGCAGAAGGTGTTCGGGTTTCTCGTCGGACAGCTGATGAAGGAGATGCGCGGCCGTGCCAATGCCGAGGTCGCGAACCGCGTGCTGCGCGAGCTGCTGGACGGTTAACGAGCGCCGAACATCTTCTCGACCGGATTACCCGTCCTGGCATAGCCCGCCGGCACCGCAAACATCTCCGGCGCGACCCTCACTTGCCTGACGTTCCGGACGGTCGAGGTCGTGGTGGAGGTCATGTCATTGCCGCCGAAGGAGAACCTGGTCGTGGTCACCTGCTTCAGCGGAAAGCCCTTGATCTGCGCGGCTTCGG
Organism: Thermoanaerobaculia bacterium; assembly: GCA_035525015.1. Lineage (GTDB taxonomy): Bacteria > Acidobacteriota > Thermoanaerobaculia > Gp7-AA8 > Gp7-AA8 > DATLEX01. Next base: position 15,960 of record DATLFC010000185.1, read on the forward strand.
TGGCGAGCAGCTTGTCGACGGCGTCGAGGCCGGTGCGAAGTCCACGCATCTGCAGGAAGTTCGTGAAGTCGGT
>DATLFC010000189.1:0-16525 GCA_035525015.1 Thermoanaerobaculia bacterium
GGCTTCCTCGCCGAGGGAGAGCGGATCGACGGCCGCGCCGATCTCTTCTCGCTGGCCATGGTCCTGTACGAGATGCTCACCGGCCGGCCCCCGTTCGAGGCCACCTCGCCGCATGAGTACGTGATGCTCCACTCGCGCGAGCAGCAGTTCAAGCCGCTCGACCTTCCTCCCGACCTCCCCGGCGGCGCACAACTGCAGGCCGTGCTGGCCAAAGCGCTCGACCGCGACCGGACCAGGCGTTACGCCTCGGCACGCGAATTCGCGGCCGCGCTGCAGGAAGTGCAGCGGTCGCTCCCCGACGAGAACGTGATGAAAACGATGCACCTGCAGCCGATGGATGCCGGCGCGACGTGGATCCCGACGCCGCTGCCGGAGATCGACACGCTGCACCGGGATACGGTGCGGACGCAGAACGATGAGGCGCCGCCGACGATCCGCACCCCCCTGCCTCCGTTGGGGGCGGCGCCGCCCACCGAGCACGCCGCCGTCGTCCCGCGGGCCCGCCACGGCAGCATCGCCGCCTTTGCAATCATCGGCCTGATCCTGCTCGCCGCCCTGGCGGCGATCGCCTTTCTCTTCCTCCGCCGCCAGGAGCCCGTCACCGCCGTGGCGGAGACGACGGCACCGACGGCGGTATCGCGACCGCAGGCGGAGCCGTCGGCCGCGAACGTCGATGTCGTCACGACGACCTCCCCTGCCGCGACGGCGACCGAGCCGACACTCTCGACCACGACCGCGCCAGTCATCATCGAGCCGGACCGCGCGCCGGCGCCGGTGCCGCAACCCGGCCGGCAGACCACACCTCCCACACCGGCTCCGCAGCCCGCTCCGCAACCTGTCCCGCAGCCCGTACCGCAGCCGCCGGCGCAGCGGGTCCGCCCCTTCATCGACGGCGATCTCGGCGACGCGGACGTCAACGACCAGCTCATCGAGAACGTGCGGCGGCAGCTGGCCGGCGTCCGCACCGTCGCCGTCCGTGGCAGCGGACCGATGTACGACGATCTCGTCAGGCGCATCCGCAATGACCACGGCCTCACGGTGAGCGACTCGGCCGAGGTCTTGATCACGTTCGACGGAGCGCTCGAGCAGCTCGGCCGCGGCCGGAAGCGGCGGCAGGCCGACGCGACGATCTCCAGGAGCGGCCGCGTGATCTTCGTCTACCAGCTGCCCTCGGAGATCTACCGCGTCGGCGACACGCCCGCCGAGGCTTTCTCACGGGTCATCGGCGACGCCTTCGCCCACTAGCTGCGACCCCCTCATCCGGCCTTCGGCCACTCTTCGGGCTAACTTTCGACGAGGGCGCGCAGCTGTCTGGAGGCGACGGTGAGCATGGCGATGTCGACGTTGGGGGCGGAGCGGACTTCGCTCATGGTCTGATCGACACGCTCGAGCAGCCGGCCGCGCTGCGCGAGCCACGTTTCCACGGGATCCCCGGCCTCCCGAGACCCATTCGTCTCGCCGATGACCCGCGAGGCCAGAACGCTCTGGTAGTTGAACAGATCATCGACGAGCGCGGCCACGGCGGCTTTCTGCCACGGCGTATCGGCGGCGATGGCCGCGCCGGCGGCGCGCAGGCGATCGAGGCCGAACCGCGCGCCGATACCGAAGTAGACGCGCGCCACTTCCTCGACGCCGGTACCTTCCTGCGCCTCCTCGCTGTGCGAGATGCGGACGATATCCATGGCCGAGGTCATGACGTCGAGCGCGGCGATGCGGTCGGCGAGGTCCTGGGGGATGCCGGCGTCGATCAGTCTGGTCTCGCGGGCCCGGACGCCTTCCAAGACGAGCGGCGGCAGAATCTGGTCGAGCCGCTGCTCGATCGCGTTGATGCGCGGCCTGAACTCGTTCACATAGGCCGTGATGTCCAGCTTCTCGTAATTGGATTTGAGGATCCAGCGCAGAGCGCGCTCGAGCAGATTCCCGACCGAGATCAGCATCTCGACCTGCAGCGCGGCCGGCACCTTGTTATCGAGCTCCTCGATGGCGTGCCACACTTTCCGGAGCTCGAACGTGTCGCGGATGATCGTGAAAGCGCGGGCCACGTCGGCGGCCGGTCTTCCGGTCTCGTCGGTCATCTGCCAGACGAACGTCGGCCGGAGGCGGTTGATGACGTTGTTGGTGACGTACGTGGCGATGATCTCGCGGTGCAGGCGATGACGTCCGATGGCCTGCGGGAAGCGGTGGCGCAGCGCCTCCGGAAAGTAGAGAAGCAGGTCGCCGACCAGCAGCTGATCGTCCGGCAGGTCGGAGGCCAGAAGATCGGCGTAGAGGGCGATCTTGCTGTAAGCGAGCAATACGGCGATCTCCGGCCGGGTCAGGCCGAGGTGCGCGGCGTGGCGATCGGCAATCGTCTCGTCGTCCGGCAGGTACTCGACGGCTCGATCGAGTTTCCCCCCTTTCTCCATCGCCCGCATGGCCCGGGCCTGAATGTCGAGCAGCGACTGGCCGAGGGTATTGGTGATGGAGATGGCCTGAGTCTGCTCGTAGTTGTCGCGCAGGACGAGCGCCGCGACCTCCTCGGTCATCGCCGCGAGGATCCTGTTCCGCTCTTCGATGCCGCCCTGGAGCTCCCCTCGTTCCATGGCGTCGTACAGCAGGATCTTGATGTTGACCTCGTGATCGGAGGTGTCGACGCCGGCGGAATTGTCGATGGCGTCGGTATTGATCTTGCCGCCGAGAAGATTGAACTCGATGCGGGCGCGTTGCGTGAACCCGAGGTTCGCCCCCTCTCCGACCACCCGTACGCGCAACTCGTTGGCGTTGACGCGCACCGCCTCGTTGGCGCGGTCGTGCGCGGCGGCGTGCTCCTCGTCGCTCGATTTCACGTACGTGCCGATCCCGCCCAGCCAGAGCAGATCGGCCGGCGCGCGGAGGGTGGCCCGGATCAGTTCCGCCGGCGTGACGGTCTTGTGCGGAAGCTCGAAGAGACGCTGCGCCTCGGCCGAGAGGGTGATGGTCTTCGCCGACCGCCCATAGACGGCGCCGCCCTTCGAGAGAAGCTGCTGGTTGTAGCCGTTCCAGTTCAGCCGCATGTCGAAGAGGCGCCGCCGTTCGTTGTAGCTGGTGCGCGGATCGGGTGACGGATCGATGAAGATGTGCGAGTGGTTGAACGCGCCGATCAGTTTGATGTGCGGCGACAGCAGCATGGCGTTGCCGAACACGTCTCCCGACATGTCGCCGATCCCCACCACGCTGAAGTCCTGGCTCTGCGTGTCGATGCCCAGCTCGCGGAAGTGCCGCTTGACCGCCTCCCAGCCGCCGCGGGCCGTGATGCCCATCTTCTTGTGGTCGTACCCCGCTGATCCGCCGGACGCGAACGCGTCGCCCAGCCAGAACCCGTATTCGGCGGAGACGCTGTTGGCGATGTCCGAGAACGTGGCCGTGCCCTTGTCGGCGGCCACGACCAGATAGGGATCGTCGGGATCGCGGCGTACCACGTCGGGGGGCGGGAGCACCTCGTCGCCGCGCAGGTTGTCGGTGATGTCGAGCATGCCGCGGAGGAGCGTCTTGTATGACTCGACGCCCTCATGCTGGAACGTCTCGCGATCGGGGGAGGGGTTCTTGACGACGAATCCGCCCTTCGAGCCCATCGGCACGATGACGACGTTCTTGACGTTCTGGGCTTTCATCAGCCCGAGAATCTCGGTGCGGAAATCCTCGCGGCGGTCCGACCAGCGGATGCCTCCCCGCGCCACCTTGCCGGCGCGGAGGTGAACGCCCTCCATGAACGGTGCGTAGACGAAGATCTCGAACATCGGCCGCGGAAGCGGCAGCTCGCGGATCGAATGCGAGTCGAGCTTGAACGAGACGTACGGCTTGCGCTCCCCGCCGGCGTCACGCTGGAAATGGTTCGTGCGCAGCGTCGCCTCGATGAGCGTCACGTACAGGCGGAGAATCCGATCCTCGTCCGGGTTCGCCACGTTGTCGAGCGCAATCTGGATCTGCGAACGCACGGCCATGGCGGCGAGATGGCGCCCGCTGAGATCCGGCGCGTCGGCGGCGACGCCGTGCATGGCCGGCGGGCCGAGCTGCGGATCGAAGTGCGTGTTGAAGAGCTGGATGATCTGGCGGGCGATGGAGGGGTTGTTCGCCAGCGTCTGCTGGATGTACGCCTCGCTCAGATTCAGGCCGATCTGGCGCATGTACTTCGCGTACGTGCGAAGGATCAGGATCTCGTGCCACTCCAGCTCCGCGGCAAGGACGAGCCGGTTGAAGCCGTCGTTTTCCGCCTCCCGCCGCCAAACCCGGACGAACGCCTCCTGGAACTTCTCCTTCACGGCCCGCAGGTCGTCCTGCATTCCCTGCGGATCGAGCGTGAAATCGCGGATCCGCACCGGATGCGCGGCGCCCTCCGGCTGAATCTCGTGCGGTACTTCCGACTGCACACGCACACCCATGTTCTCGAGGCGCGGCATCAGCTCGGACAACGGAACCGGCGCGCCGGAGTGAACGATCTTCACGTGGAACTGCCGCTGCTCGCTCCGGTGCCTGTACAGATCGACGACCAGCCGGTCCGTCTTGAGGACGTCCTCGATGTGATTGAGGTCGTAGAGGGTCGCGGCCGCGTTGAACGCTTCCTGATAGGCAAGCGGAAAGGCCTTCCTGTACCGGCGATGCGTCTCGATGCCGGCGTCCTCTCCCAGGCTCTGCACCAGAGCGTCGAGCAACTGATCGCTCCACGTCCGCGCCGCCTCGGCCAGGTAGGCCTCGACGCGCCGGAGATCCGGCTGCGCGATCTTGCCGGGAGTCGTCCTGATGATGAACAGGCCGCGCGCCAGCGAGGTGTTCGCCGAGACGTGGTCGTACACCTCGGCTTCGCGGCCGTCGAAGGCCTCCTCCAGAATGATCCGCGCCCGCTCCTTGAACTCGACCGTGTAACGATCGCGCGGCACGAACACGTATGCCGACACGAAACGCTCGAACAGGTCGCGGCGCGCGAACAGCGCCACGCGCTGCCGGTCCTGCAGGAGGAGAATGCCGCGGGCGATGTCGAAGAGATCGCTGTCGGTGATCTGGAAGAACTCGTCGCGGGGGAACGTCTCCAGGATGTCGAGGAGCGCCTTGCCGTTGTGGCTGTGCGGATCGAGCCCGGAGCGGTCGAACGTCCGATTGGCCTTCAGGCGGAGCATCGGAATCTCACGGACGCTTCTGCTGTAGGCGGCCGACGTGAACAAACCGAGGAACCGGTCCTCCCCGATCAGATCGCCGGCGGCGTTGTAGCGCTTGATCCCGATCCGGTCCATCGGCACCGCCCGGTGCACGACGCTCCGGGTGTTGGCCTTGGAGATGATGAGCAGATCCTTCTTGCGCGCATACTCGCTGAACTCGCGGCTGAGCGGCTCGGCACCGCGCCGCTCCGACTCCGGCCGCATGCGGCGGAGGATGCCCAGGCTGCTCGAGGGATCGGGGGGAAGATAGTCCTTTCCGTCCTTCGTCTCGAATCCGTAGCGCCGGAAGCCGAGAAAGACGAAGTGCCCGTCATCGAGCCAGCGGAGAAATTCCTTCGCTTCCTCCACTTCCTCGGGCGGCATCGGCAGGTCCTCGCCGGGCTCGAGCTCGGCCAGCAGCGCGCGCATCCGCTCCCGCATCACCGCCCAGTCCTTCACGGCCAGACGTACCTGATTGAGGATGTTCTCGATGCTCTTCTGGATCGACTCCAGCTCGCCGGCGTCCGTCTCCTGGTCGATCTCGAGATGCATGTACGACTCGACGGCGATGTCGGTGGCCTTCGCGCGCGTGTCGGTCATCTCCAGCCGCCTCCCCTTCGCGTCGCGCCGGACGCGCAGGATGGGGTGCAGCATCAGATGGATCTTGCGATCGCGACGGGACATCTCCGCGGCGACCGAATCGACGAGGAACGGCATGTCGTCGTTGACGATCTCGATGACCGTATGCTCGGAAGCCCACCCGTTCTTTTCGACCGTGGGATTGAAGAGCCGGATGTTCGGCGTGCCCGCTTTCCGCTGCGCGCCGAGTTCCCAGAGCGAGAGCACGCTGCCGAGCAACGTGTCGAACGACGTGTAGATCACGTCGTCGGCGGCCACCAGTGCGAAGTACCGCTGGATGAATAAGTTCGCGCTCTCCGCGTCTTCCGTGGCGACGCGTGTGCGCGCTTCGGCAGCGAGGCGGTCGACGAGCTCCGCCTTCCGCTGCTCAGCCGTTATCGACATCGGGTTCTCCTGAGGGCCTGCCCACTGCGGAGTCCTATCATAGCGCCCCACGACGCAGAGCAGCGGCCCGATGATCAGCGCTTTCCGAACCTCTCGCCGAAGAAGTTGCCCGGCTTCCAGGAGGGGCGGGCGTCCGCGTTGGCGGCCTCCAGGCCGACCAGGAAGTCGAAACGGGCCAGCAAAACCGCCGTCGAATAGTCGATTCTCTGCTCCAGGTCGTCCTTCGGCGTGTGATAACGGCTCTTGAGCCACTCGCTCTGGTTCTTCCTGGCGTCGACCGCCGGATCGACCGGCTTGTAGCCGGGGTCGATATAGAGCGCCGGGATGCCCTGCTTCACGAACGGATACTGGTCGCTCCGGACGAACACCACTTCCTCGGGAGAGGGATCCTCGCTGATCTCGATGCCGGTCTCGGCCGCGACCGTGCGCGCGGCGTCGCCGAGCGTCGAGGCGTCGACGCCGTGAACGATGACGTCGCGGACCGCGTCCATCATCAGAAGCATGTCGATGTTGATGTTGCCGGCCACCTGCTCTCGAGGGACGGTCGGATTCGTGGCGAAGTAGTCGGCGCCGCGCAGCCCTTTCTCCTCGGCCGTCGTCGCCAGGAACATCACCGACCGTCGCGGCGGAGGATTCTCGGAGGCCATGGCGCGCGCGATCTCGATCAGGACTGCGATGCCCGATGCATTGTCGAATGCGCCGTTGTTGATCGAATCACCGCCGACGGGCGACGTGATCCCGAGGTGATCGAGATGTGCCGAGTAGACGAGATATTCATCGCGCACTTTCGGGTCCGATCCGCGAACGAGGCCGACGACGTTCGGGCTGTCGACGCGTTCGTGTGAGCTGATGGTCCGGATCACGGCCCGCATCGGCAGCTCCCGGCTCCGGAACGTGCCGTCCTTCACCGCCTCCGTGATGTCTGCCAGCGCGTTCTCCGTCCCGAAGAGTACTTCGGCCGCGGCTGGATTGAACATGAACGTCGTGCTGATTCTCGGGCTCACACCGCTCGGCGTGCCGTCCGGCGTGAGCCAGTGCATGGCTCCGAGCCGCGACTGGCGGACGCTGCGCTCCCATGGGGTTCGCTGAGCCTCATCGCGCGAGTTGATGGTGATGATGCCCGCGGCCCCGTGCGCGACCGCGTTGTCGATCTTTCCGCTCGTCGAACTGTAGTGGGCGCGGATCGGCCCCTGGAACCGGGCCGGCGCGCCCGAGAACACGACCACGATGCTGTCGCGGACGTCGATCCCCGCGTAATCGTCATGGTTCAGCTCCGGCGCCGTGATCCCGTACCCCACCACAGACACGCGTCCGCCGATCGTTCGATCGGCGTGCAGCGGGTCGCCGCTCGTCACGAACGCCTCCCCGTACTTCAGGAGGAGCCGTGATCCGCGATCCGGGATCAGCGTCATCGTGGAACGTTCGCTGGCCACCGTCCTTCGAAACGGGATGACCTGCAGGTATGAGCCGTCTGCGCCGGGTGCGACGCCGGCCGCCTCGAACTGCGCGGCCACGTAGGCCGCCGCAACCTCGTGGCCGCGGGTTCCGGCTCCGCGCCCTTCCAGCAGATCGCTGGCCAGAAACATCATGTGGGCGCGAATAGCCTCCGCGCGAAATTCATATCCCGCCGCCGGCAGCGCCACCGCCAGCACCGCCGCCCCAATCCAGAAGTTGGTGTCAGGTCTGGAAAAACAACTTCTTGCCAATTTCAACCCCCTGCGAAAATGGTAACAAGTTGCTTTTACAGACCTGACACCAACTTTTCAAGGGCGTCCCCAGGAGAGGAAGCGGAGGCGGAGGCCGCGCTGCTGGCGGTTTTCCTCGATGGTCCGGTCGATCGAGAGCTCGAGCCGGTTGGGCTGGTCCGGCGGGAGAGGATCGACCTCGTAGTCGCGGCTGATCTCCAGGGCGTCGACCTGGATGCGATCGATGACCTGGCCGTTGAGCGTTACGGTGACGGTAGCCCCGACCAGCGGCGGCGGGACGTGGAAGAGGAGGCGAAGCTCACGCCGGCCCGACGCCGGCGGAAGAATCGTGAGCGACGATGCCCCCATCCAGCGCTTCTCGTCGACTCCCTCGAGCTCGGGCGGATACCAGCCTCGCCGGAAGCGGGCGATGTTGCGAAGCGGCTGCAGCACGACCTCGAAGTAATGCCGGCGGGCGATGTTCCAGAGCCGGCCTCGAGGACGCTGGAAGATCAAGCCTTCCGGCTCCCCCTTCTGCAGGTCGGCAAGGAGAAACGGACGCTCGGCCGGCGTGAGCGGCACCGCCGGAACGCCGATGACGCGGATGAAGGGAAGCTCACGGGCAAAATACTCGACGAAGGGCACCATCGAGTGGCCGACGAAGAGCGTCTCGGTCCTCGGGTCGATCTCGCGCCGGGCCGCCTCCACCGCGCGGACGCTCGGACTGATCCGGTTCCGAACGTCGGTGAACGCCGGAAACGCCCAGACGGCAAACGCCGCGGCGAGAGCGCCGCCGAAGAGGTACTCGCGCTGCCAACGGTCACGGGCCAGCCGGCGGATGCCATCGGCCGCGAAGACGGCAAACATCGGGGCGTAGCCGATCGAGAAGCGGCTGATGCTGAAGCGATCGAGCATCATCCAGGCGGTGATCGCGAATGGCGCGAAGGTCAGGAAGTTGTAGAACATGGCGCGGTCGCGGCGGCGGATGGCCCCGATGACCGAAACCAGCACGAGCAGCGAGATCAGAATGCTCAGCGCCGGGGACTGGTACTGCTTGAAGAAGAACCGATCGAAGATCCGCCAGAGCGGAGGGCGATCGGCATTGCGGAACGAGTCGATGCGCGTGATGTAGTCGCTATGCTCGCGCACCACGCGAAGGTACGAATCGAGGTCGCCCGTCGCGTATACCGCGGCGCCGAACGCCACGCCGGTGATGACGAGGCCGAGGGTCAGCGCGACGAGAACATCGCGAAAGGGACGACGGATCGTGGCCAGAATTCCCGGAAAAAGACCCACCAGGAGATTCTGCGGGCGGATCCCGATCGCCAGCGCCAGCAGAATCGTTCCCAGCAGATAGTCGCGCCGCGATTCCGCGCCGCGGAACAGGAGCACGACCGCAAAAAGAACGAGGACGATCGACACGACGTCGCTGAAGGCCGTTCCGCCGAAAAACCAGACGTTCGGAAAGAACGCGAAGAGAACGCCGGCCACCACGGATGTCTCGAAGCGCAGACCGAGCGCGCGGGCGTAGAGGAAGAGGGCGGGAAACACGAACATGCCGGCGATGAGATTGAGCGACTGCAGGGCGCGGAAATCGCTGTCGACGACGAGCCGGACGAGCCTGGCCATGGCGATGTAGACAGGAAAGCCGGGCGGATGCGGATGATGGCTGGTGACGTCGTAGTCGCGCATCGCCAGCAGGAAGAGCGCTTCGTCCCAGTCCCAGGCCGAGCGCGCCATCGAGGCGAAGCGGCTGACGGCGCAGACCAGCGCGACAGCCCAGAAGATCGTGCGCTGACCGATCCGCGGACCGGTGCTACCGCTCGTGACGGGCATACGCCTGGTAGAACGAGGCCCCCGACTCGGCGAGCTTTCGCAGCGGGGCGTTCGGCGCGAAGCGCGACCCGTGCCGCTTCTCCAGCTCCTTCAGCCTGGCCACCACGGCCAGCAGGCCGAGGGAATCGGCGTAGCGGAGCAGTCCACCGCGGAACGGAGGGAATCCCGTCCCCATGATCATGGCAAGATCGAGCTCGCCGGCGGACCCGATGATCTTCTCGTCGAGAATCAGCGACGCTTCATTGATCATCGCCATCACCATGCGGTCGACGACTTCCTTCCGGTCGCCGGCATGCGGAGAGGCCACACCGATCAGCCGGTACACCTCGGCATCGGGTCCTTTCCGCTTGCCGTTCTCGTAAACGTACAACCCCTTGCCGTTTTTCTTCCCCAGCCGTCCGGCCTCGTACAACGTCGCCACGACCTTCGACTGCGCCGACATGCGGTCCTTGAAGGCCGTGGAGAGAATGACCGCCACCTTTGCGGCGACGTCGATGCCGACGTCGTCGTAGAGCGCCATCGGGCCGACGGGCATGCCGAAGCCGACCATGGCCGCATCGAGCGACTCGATGGAATTCCCTTCTTCGAGCAGCAGCGCGGCCTCGTTCATGTAGGGGGCGAGGATGCGGTTGACGACGAAGCCGGGACCGTCGTTGCAGTAGACGACCGTCTTGCCGAGTTTTCGCGCGAAACTGGCGATCGTCACCAGCGCTTCATCGGAGGAACGCTCGCCACGGATCACTTCCACCAGCGGCATCCGGTCGACGGGATTGAAGAAATGCATCCCCACCACGTTCTCCGGATGTTTCGCTTCGGCGGCGATCTGCGTGATGGGAATCGTCGAGGTGTTCGTGGCGAAGATCGCTCCCGGTTTGGCGATGGCCTCGAACTCGGCGAGAACGTGCCGCTTGATCTCGAGCTTCTCGATGACCGCCTCCACCACGGCATCGGCGCGGGAAAACCCGGTCCAGTCGGTGGTGCCGGTGATCCGGGCCAGGTTCCGCTGCATCTCGCCGCGGGTCATCCGTTTCCGATCGACCTTCCACTTCCATACTTTCGACGCCGCCTTCATGCCGCCGGAGATCGCATTCCAGTTGATGTCGCGCATCCGAACCGACGACGCCGTCTTATCGGCCACGATCTGGGCGATGCCGCCGCCCATCACTCCTGCGCCGAGAACCCCCACCTCGTGGATCGGGCGCGGCTTCGCGGCAATGGGATCTTTCTTCGACTCTTCCATGAGGAAGAAGAGCCGCACGAGGTTCTGCGCGACGTCACCCATGATCAGCGGGATGACCGCTTCGACCTCGCGCTCCAGGCCGCGCTCGATCCCGGCCGACATGCCGTACTCCATCACCTCGATCGCCGCGAGCGGAGCGGGGTATTGACCGTGCGTCTGCTCGAGGACCTTCTGGCGCGCCTTGCGAAAGACCAGTTTGCGCGCCAGCGGGTTTCCTTCGAGATAGAACTTCGTCCGGGCCGGGACGTTGCGCGGACCGCGGTCCGCGAAGCGCTTTGCCACATCGAGCAGAATCGCTTCTTCGACGACCTCGTCGACGAGGCCGGCCCGCTTCGCACGGCGGCCGTCGAGCGTCTTCCCGTTGAGGATGATATCCAGCGCCGCCGGGAGGCCGATCAGACGCGGAAGTTTCGTCGTGCCGCCCCACGCCGGAAAGATCCCCAGCTTCACCTCGGGGAGGCCGATCGAGGCCTTCTTCGCATCGCTGATGATCCGCCAGTCGCAACTCAGCGCCAGCTCACAGCCGCCGCCCATGCATGCCCCGTTGATGGCCGCGACCTTCGTCTGCGGCAGTTTCGAGAAACGGTGCAGGACCTGCTGGCCGAAACGGGTGTACTCACGCGCCATGTCGGGGGAGGTCGCTTTCGTGAACTCACTGACGTCGGCGCCGGCGATGAAGATGCCCGGCTTCCCCGACGCGATGATGATTTTCCTGATGTCGGTGGCGGCCGCCATCTGGTCGACGATCCCGGAGAACTCCTGCATCACCCATGAGGAGAATTTGTTGACCTTCTCACCCGGCAGATCGAACCAGACGACGGCCAGGTCGCCGTCGCGCTCGATGCGGAAGGCCTTGCCAGTGGCGACGGGAGCTTCCACGGTAGTCATGCGGTCTTCGCTTCCCGTTCCACGGCGTCCTCGTCCGCGTACATCTTGTCGATGATGTTCTTGTACTTCGCGTCGATCATTTTCCGTTTCACCTTCAACGACGGAGTGATCTCGTCGGCATCGATGGTGAAGTCACGAGGCAGAAGCGCGAAGCGGCGGATCTTCTCCTGGCGGTCGAGGTTCTGGTTGAAGCGGTCGATCTCGTTCTGAATGATCGTGCGGACCCTGTCGTCCTTCACGAGCTCCTCGCGATCCTTCGTCGACACGCCGAGGGCGGCCGCGTCGCGCTCCAGTTTTTCGAAGTTCGGGACGATGAGCGCCGTCAGATACTTCCGCCGGTCGCCCAGCAGAACCGGCGTACCGATGTACGGCGAGCTCTTGAGGAGCGCTTCCAGCGGCTGCGGCGCGATGTTCTTGCCGTAGGCGTTGATGATGATGTCCTTCTTGCGGTCGGTGATCTCGAGGAACCCGTCCTTGTCGATCTCTCCGATGTCACCGGTACTGAACCACCCCTCGGCGTCGATGGCCTGCGCCGTCGCCTCGGGATTGTTCCAGTAGCCCTGCATGACGTGCGGGCCGCGCGTCAGGATCTCGCCGTCCGATGCGATCTTCACCTCGACGCCGTCGATGACAGGGCCAACCGTGCCGATCCGCCGTCTGTCCGGGCGATTCACGGCGATGACCGGCGACGTCTCGGTGAGGCCGTAGCCTTCCAGGATCTCCACGCCCGCCCCGATGAAGAACGCAGCCAGCTCCGCCGACAGCGGTGCGCCGCCCGAGACGACGAATTTCACCCGGCCGCCGAGGCGCTCGATGATCTTGCTGAAGACGAGCTTGTCGGCGATGGCGGACTGGATGGCCAGCGCGGCAGGCATCTTCTTCCCCTCGACGCGGTACGGCAGGCGCTTCTCGGCAACGCCGAGAGCCCAGTGGAAGATCTTCTGCCGCACCTTCGGCGCGGCGGCGACGTTGTCCATGATGCGCGTACGCATCTTTTCGAAGAGCCGCGGTACGGCGGCGAAGAAATGCGGCCGGATCTGCTGCAGGTTGTCGGCGACTTTCGTGACGTCTTCGGCGTACGCGATCGTGCCGCCCTGATAGAGGTAGAAGAAGTCGACCATCCGCTCCAGGATGTGCGAGAGCGGCAGGATGGAAAGGGCGATGTCTCCCGGCTGAAACGGCACCTGCCCGGCGGTCGCAAGCACGTTGCTGGTGATGTTGCCGTGCGTGAGCATCGCTCCCTTCGGGTTGCCGGTGGTGCCGGACGTATAGACGAGCGTGGCCAGCTCGGACGGTTTTGCTCCCTTGCGCAGCTCATCGAACCGCGCGCGCCCGTTCTTCTCCTCCTCTTCCTTCCCCTGCTGGACGATCTGCTGAAAGGTGAGCACGCCCTCCGGGAGCTTCGACGGCGCATCGCAGACGACCACGGTGTGAATGGTCGGCACCTGACGGCGGATCTCCTCGATCTTCTGCATCTGCTCCTCGTTCGAGCAGATCAAAACGACGGATCCGGAATCGTTGAGGATGAAGCTGATCTGCCACGGGAGGAGGGTCGGGTAGACCGGAACGGTCACGGCGCGGGCGGCCAGGATGGCGAAGTCGCCGATCGTCCACTCGGGGCGGTTTTCGGCCAGGATGGCGACCCGGTCGCCCGGTTTGACACCGCGGAGGCGGAGGCCGGTCGAGAAATGCCGCACCGTGTCGCGGAACTCCGGCACGGTGACGTCGAGCCATCGCTCGCCCTTCTTGTACTTCATCACGGCGGGACGCTGGATCTCGCTGGTGACGCTGTAGATGTCGTTGAGTGTCTCGGCCTGCATGCGATCCCCTCCAGACGAACGGAGGGAGATCATAACAATTGTCATCCCGGGCGCTAGCGAGGGATCTGGGCGCGTGGCGGAGCGCAGCGTGTCACCACCCGCCCAGATTCCTCGCGACGCTCGGAATGACTATGCCACCTTGAGCCAGCGCCACAGCTCGGGAATCGTGGGCCGCTTGCCGTAGGAGAGGATTCCGACCCGGAAGATCTTCGCCGTCGCCCAGAAGAAGATCGCGATCGTGGCGATGGAGATCAGCACGGAGAGGAGGATGTGCCACATCGGCGGATCGGCCACGAGCGTGCGGACGTACATGGTCATCGGTCCGAAGACGGGAGAGAGCGAAAAGCCGACCGAAAGCGTCGAGTCCGGATTGGTGATGATGGCGACGAGAAGAAACCACGGCAGCATCATGACCATGGTGATGGGAGCGATGAGCTGCTGAGCCTCCTTCTCCGAGTTGCTGACCGCCCCGCCGATGGCATACACGCAGACGTAGGTCATGTAAGCCAGGATGAAGAAGATGAAGAAGTAGACGAATGTCGAGGGCCGGAGCAGCTGCAGGACGTTCTCGCCGGCCATGGCCGCGGTGGCGAGGCCGAAGGTGCCGACGGCGGCGAACATGAGGAACCAGACGCCGATCTGCGTCAGGCCGACCAGCGCGACGCCGAGAATCTTGCCCACGAGAAGCTGCTGCGTCGACATCGAGGAGACGAGCACCTCGACCACGCGATCCGTTTTCTCCTGGATGATGCCGCGCATGATCTCGAGACCGTACACGAACGACGGAATCAGGAGCAGCCCCGTCATGACGAACCCGACGAAGAAGTTGGCCACGCCCCCCTTCTTCTCCTCGCCGGTCTTGGAGAGCTGCACCGCGTCGACGGGCATGTTCTGAAGCATGGCCTCGATCTCGTCCGCGGCGATGCCGCGGCCGGCCAGGCGGTGGCGCTGCGCGGCACGGTTGGTGATGGAGGCCAGGCGCTCCTGCGACATGAAATCGGCGGCCGCGCGGCTGTAGTACTTCAGCGTCGCATCCGAATTCGTCATGGCATCCCCGGGAACGATGAACACGCCGTCCAGCCGCTGTGACCCGTCGGTGCTGAGGCGGGCCAGATACTCGCGCGCCGTCGTCTCCGCGTCGGCGCCCTGAGCATCCACATAATCGATGTTCATGTTCTGCGGCAGGCTCCGGCGGCCCGGACGGGTCTGCGGCTCCCCATCCGGCGTCGCTGCGTCGGGCGCGGTGAAGGCCTCCCGCAACTCTCCCGTGCCGTCGACGACGGCGATCTTCTTCTCCCCCATCCCCCGGGCCATGATCAGACTCGGAAGAACGAGGAGCGCCGCCATCAGGACCGGCATCAGGAACGTCATGATGATGAACATCTTCTTGCGGACGGCCTGAAGATATTCGCGCTTGAGAACCGCCAGGAGCTTGTTCATGGCGATGCCTCGGTGAGCGTTTCGGACCCCACCTTCTCGATGAAAATCTCTTCGAGCGAGGGGACGGCGAGCTCGAACTTCCGGATCCGGAGCCGCCCCAGTGTTGCCTCCAGGATCATCTGCGGATCGGCCCCTTCGTCAAGGGTCAGCTCGGCGGCGTTGTTGACGATGGCCGCCCGCCTGACCTGCGGAAGGTCGCGCAGAAATCCGCCGTCGCCTTCGTACTCGACGTGGAGCGTGTTCTTGCTGAACGAGGCCCGCACCTCGTCGATGTCGCCCTCCAGCACCACCCGCCCGCGGTGGATCAGGACGATGTCGTCGGCCATCCGCTCGGCCTCCGCCATCATGTGCGTGGAGAGAAGGATCGTCTTCCCCTGCTCCTTCAGATCGCGGAGGAGGTTTCGAACCAGAACCATGTTGACGGGATCGAGGCCCGACTGCGGCTCGTCGAGGATGATCAGGTCGGGATCGTGGAGCAGCGTCGCGATCAGCTGAACCTTCTGCTGGTTGCCCTTGGAGAGCTCCTCGATCCTGGCGTCGCGCTTGTCGGTCAGCTCGAAGCGCTCGAGCCACCGGTCGATGGCGGGACGGACCACTGCGGGACGACAGCCCTTGATCTCGGCGAGGAAGAGAAGGTGCTCGACCACCTTCATCTGCTTGTACAGACCGCGCTCTTCCGGCAGATAGCCGATGCGGTCGCGGAACGAGGCGTTGCCGGACGACGCCCCCCATTCGATCGACCCCGCATCCGGCATGAAGACGCCGGTGATCATGCGGATGGTCGTCGTCTTTCCGGCGCCGTTGCGGCCCAGCAACCCGGTGATGGTGCCGTGGCGGACGTCGAACGAGACGCCGTCTACGGCGCGGATATCACCGAACGTCTTGACGACGTTACGAATCGAGAGGATCTGAGACATAGACCCGGCAACTCCCTGGCGAGTTGCCGGGTATTGTACGCGTCGATCCTCCGACAGTTTTCCGCGTTACGGCCGCGGAGGTGTCGGCATGTACTCGTCGTCGTTCGTGGCGACGCCGAGCGGCTTCAAGGTCTGCTTGATGACCTTGATGATCCGCTGGACGAAGCTCGGCTCAAAGGCGCGGCCGCGATCGCGCTCATAACGGGCGGCGAAGGCAACCGGGGTCTGGATAAGAAGCGTCAGCGCAAAAAGCACTGCAGCGGCACTGCGTACACGACGGCTCATTTAGCACCCTCCTGGCGGTGAGGTCTTTTTTTCAGGCTCGGAGGGCGCGCCCTATCGCAGGAGTGACCGAAACGGGGAAATCCCTACCCCCACCCCCTCAGGAAGGTGGGAGGGGGGGAGGAGCGAACAGGAGGTTCGGCTCCTTCGGCAGCCGTTCGATGTACTTGCGGACGTGGCGAGCGGCCTGCGGGGTGGCGCGTCGCTGAGCCGCCGCCTCCCGCAGGTACATCAGGGCCGTCATACC
>DATLFC010000196.1:0-3938 GCA_035525015.1 Thermoanaerobaculia bacterium
GAGGTTGCCTTGTGGACGTCGAGCGCGAGATACTGAATCGCCTGCTGTTGCATGGCAGCCGTCCCTTCCTTTCGTTCGGTTTTTGGCGATTCCAAACTTACAGGAAGGGGCGGGCTTTCAATATGCGTTGGGCAGACGGAAGAATGGCGCCTGTCGGAGAGTTACAATTCTCACGATGCGAGTGACGTCGGGCAAAGTCGTTGGTGGTCGGGTCGAGATTGAAGGAGACCCTCTTCCGGAAGGGTCGGTCGTGACTGTCCTTTCGCGAGAGGAGGACGAAACGTTCGAGCTCGACGAAGATGCGGAAAAGGAGCTTCTCGCGTCAATCGCCGAGGCTGATCGAGGCGAACTCATTCCGGCTGAAGACGTTCTTCGTTCACTGCGCGCTCAGCGGTGAGCGCTAAGCTTCGCGTTTCGTTCACGCCCCGCGCGGATCGACAAGCCGCGGCGGCCAATGCTTGGTGGGGGAGAGAATCGGCTCCCTGTTCCGGATGCGTTCTCCCAGGAGCTGGAGCGCGTTGTTCAACTGATCGCATCGCAGCCGTCGGTAGGTGCGCGCGCGCGTAATGTCCCCCAGCTGGGCGTGCGCAGAGTTCTCATGCACCGCGTTCAGCACTATCTCTATTACCGAGTCATCGAAGAACCGCAACGAATGCTCCAGGTGGTCGCGGTTTGGCACACCAGTAGAGGCAGACCGCCTCGCATGTAGCCGCTGCCCAACTCCACCTGATCGCAACGGTAGATGCAGACGATCGCCAACGCTCGGTCCGGGTCGCGCTGACCGCGGCGAGGCGGCCTGACTTCACGTTTGAACCGCAACACCGATGTGAACGCGAGGATCCGTCAGACAAACGGCGCGGCGGATCCCTCCATCGACATCTGCGACAGCCGTGCAAACGCCGGACGCGGTACGGACCGACGACCCCGCACCAGCTTTCCTCATCCCTTGCCCTGAAGACGGCGGAGAGCTGCCTGTTTCAGGGCCATGCTCACCCCGCCGCGGGCGATCGCCCGGACTTCGGAGTCGGGAAGGATGGAGAGGATGCGCAGCGAGAACGCCTGCGGGGTCTTCGCGTTGCGGATGAGCGCCAGCCGGACATCGACGCTGGCCATCCACTGACCCGTCTTCATGATCACGTCCGCGATCTGATACGTGAGGAACGAGGACTTCGCCAGCCGCGCCACTTCCTCGACCGTGAGGCGGGGATTTCGCAGGACCGAGAGCAGCACCCTCGGGTCGTTGTCCTGAAGTAGAAGGGCCCGCTCGGTTCGATCCGCCTTCACCGCCAGGAGAATCTTCTCCATCTGTGAGAGACCGCGCACCCGGTCCCAGGCGTTCTGACTCGTCTCGCCCGGCTCCTCTTCGTCCGCGGCCGCATTCGCCCCCGGTCCGGCGAGCAGTGCAGCGAGCATCTCGTCGGGATCTCCATCGACGGCGAGCGCGATTCCGTCGGGGAGCTCCGCCACCACCCTGGCGCGCACGACGATCTCTCCGCCCCGCGGACCGCGAAGCGTCACCAGCAGATCGGCGTGCAGCACGAAGCGCTCGGCCGTCGCCAGGCGAAGGGCTCCGAAGGAGAGATTCGCCCGGTGCTCATCCCTCGCCTCCTGGTCGCTCTCGAATTCGGCGGAGAACGCCGCCTCCGCGGTCCGCGTGACGTTCATTCAAATCCCTGTGAAGAGAGTAAACCACCCGTGATCGCGAGCGTAGCGCGGGGTACGGGCGGGAGGGATACGCCGCGACTCACCCTCCCACGGCGTCACGGACTCGCGCTGGTGAATCCTTCGCGGTCGAGCAGCTCGCCTGCCTGCAGGGAAGCTTCCACGATCATCTTTCCGAGCGTCCGCGATGAGAGATCGAAGGGGTTCTCGAAGAAGAGGAGCGGGTTCTTGAACGGATGGAGGTGGAGCACCTTCATCTCCATCGACATGTCGAGGGCGGCGGCGATGCGCCGGCACTCGCGCTCGAGCGACTCCTCCTCCAGATGGGGGGCGAGGGCGTCGCGCGCCGCCGCCAGTCCGGCCGCCTTGGCCCGGGCCATGTTGCGGCTCTGAATCAGACGAGAGTAGACGGCCAGGGCGATGGTCTGGGTCAGCTCGTAAGGCAACCCCAGGTGGTGCAGCGAGCCGATGGCCGGATGGAATCGGTACGGCGCCTCGAATGAGGAGACGATGGCCAGATCGCACCCGTGATCCCGCTCCACCACCGGCTCGGTGGGGTTGTAGACGTCTCCGTCGATGAAATAGTGCTTGCGCCCCTCCACCTCGATGGGGACGGGATTGAAGATCGAAGGAATGGCCATCGACGCCGCTCCGGCCCGGGAGACCGGCAATCCGGCGATGTACTTGTACCAGACGCAGTCCTGCCGCCGTTCGCCGAAGACCGCGGTCATCGGGAAATCGAGATCGGAAGCGAGAATGTAGAGCAGTGGCCGCAGATCCTCGAACCGGTCGCGGCCTCCCAGCAGCTCGCGAAACCACCGCTCCATTCCTTCCAGCGTGTAGCGGGCCCGGACCACCAGAAGATCGGTCATGCGGAAATGTCGCACCAGCTTCCCGAGAGTGAGCGCGGGAGGGGCCTCGATCGGCAGCGACTCGCTCTCGTCCGCGGTGGGCAGATCCTCGAGCGCCGAGACCCCGCTGCCGGGGAAGAGCTCCGCGCTGGCGCGCAGGTTCACGGCATTCCTGATCCTGCGGAAGTAGCCTTTCAGAGCGGAGTCGCGGCGGTGAAAGATGGTGGCCTCGTTGATGGGCGGCAGGCGGGACTGGCGGCCGATGAAGGAGGCGAGGATCTCCGGTACGTCATAGCCGGCCGCAAGCAGAATGGAGAAGACGCTTCCGGCCGACGATCCGACGAGCAGGCCGATCTCGCCGCGATTGCCGTCCTGGTGAGGGCCGAATCCGGTGGCGAAGCGGAAGCCGCGCTCCTCGAGCGCACAGCGTACGCCGAGGTGCCAGAAGATGGCCTTGACCTTCCCTCCGGTGGCGCGCAAGGCGATCCGCCGGAAATCGGAAGGCCGGTACACCGGCGACATGCCTGATTGTACGCGCGGTGTCAGGCTGCGGCCGCCTCGGTGGGAACAGCAGCTCGCGCCGGGTCACTCCGCGGTTCGGCGCAACGCGTCGTGGACGATCCTGCCGCCGACGACGGTGTAGAGCACGCGCGTGCCGAGGATCTCCTCCGGCGCGATCTCGAGCAGGTTTCGCGACAGCACGGCGAGGTCGGCCAGCTTCCCGACCTCGATCGACCCCTTCTCCTCCTCCTCGAGATTCGCCCAGGCGCTGTTCCAGGTGTAGGCCCGCAGCGCCTGCTCGATGCCGATCCGCTCCTCCGGGAACCAGCCGCCGGGCGGCTGGCCGGTGACGGTCTGGCGCGTGACAGCCGCGTACAGCGCCAGCATCGGATTGATCGGGTACTCGGCGGCGGAGGTGCCGGGCCAGTCGGATCCGAAGGTAAGCACCGCGCCGCTCGCAGCGATCGAGCGGAAGGCGTACGCGCCGCGGCTGCGCTCGCGCCCGATCCGCTCCTCCATCCACCGCATGTCGTCGCTCAGATGGAACGGCTGTACCTCGGCGACCACGCCGAGGGGGCCGAGGCGGGGGATGTCGGCAGGGGCGAGCACCTGGGCATGGACGAGACGGAAGCGGCGGTCACGCGCGCCGTTGCGGCGGTTCAGCTCCTCGAGGTAGTTCAGCAACAGGTGATTGGCCTCATCGCCGATGGCGTGCACGGTGAGCTGGAGTCCGGCGCGATCGGCGTCGAGCATGTGCCGCAGAAACTGCCCCTCGACGAAGTCGCCCTGCGCATCGACCATCAGCGGGCGCCACCGGCCGCGGTTGGCGGGATCGTGCTCGTAGGGCTCGAAGAAGCGCGCGGTGCTGTTGCCCATGATGCCGTCGATGTGCCCCTTGAGGCTCCCGAGCCTGATCCAGGCGTC
>DATLFC010000200.1:0-14171 GCA_035525015.1 Thermoanaerobaculia bacterium
CCGAGGCCGAACATCGTCAGCGCGGCCTGATTGACGTCGACGACTTCGCCGGCCGCGTCGTACACCCAGAGGCCATCCACCATCGATCCGAGGATCGAGTCGAGGCGCGCCGAGCGCTCGGCCATCAGACGCGCCAGCGCCTCGATCTCCCGGTTCGCACGCACCTGCTCGGCGACGTCCTGGATGAGGATCGTGAGGCTCTGCGTGATCCCCGAGAAACGGCCGCGGGAGGCCGAGATGATCCTGTTGATGTAAGCCGGATTGCCTGGCGGTCCGATCTCCAGCGCCTCGTCGAAGCGGGTCTCGCCCGATTCGGCCACCTGCTTGAGGATCTTCTCGAAGCCGCCGATGACCTCCGCGGCGCGCAGTCCGATCACCTTCGTGTCGGGATTGACCTTCCCGAACTCGGCGGCGAAGTCCATGAAACGGGCGTTGGCCAGCTCGAATCGCAGCTCGTCTGCGGAGACGACGGCGATGCCGATCGGCGCGCTCTCGAGCACCGTCTCGAGGCGGACCCGGGCGTCGACTTCGCGACGGGCCAGGTCCTCCGCGGCGCGATGTCCTTCCAGCGACATCCGCGTCAGCCGGTTGATGTGGCTGGCGGCGCCGATGCGGTCGGCGATCGTCTGCGCGAACTCGAGGTCCTCGGCGTCGAAATTCCGACTTGGGTCGGACATCGAGATCACCAGCGCGCCGATCCGGTCGCCGTACGACTCGATCGGACAGGCGATGAGGCTTTCCTCGCGCAACGCCGCCACGATGTTCTCTTCTTCGGGCGTGCGGCCGAAGTCGACCACCGCGTCGCCGCGGACGTCGGAGTAGAGCAGCGGGCGGCCGAGATGGAAGACCGTTCCGGGGAGACCTTCGCCGGGACGGTAGGGATGGGCGGCGATGTGTTGCCGGAGCGCCTCGAACGCGGGTGCGCGCGGTCCCACGGCACCGAGGCCGACCAGGTGCAGTTCGCTCGTCGCAGACTGATACATGTAGATCAGCGCGGCGCCGTCGACCGCCTGAGCGATGTGCCGCGCCGGCTCGTCGAGATCGTCGAAGTTCGATTCGACGGTGATCGATTCGAGGCCGAGCGAGGCGAGCGCCTCGGCGCGCCGCCGGCGCCACGCTTCGCGCTCCGCGTTCTGCCGCTCCTCGACCAGCTGCTCGGTGACGTCCTGCACCAGCACCGTGATGCTCTGCGTGACGCCGGAGAAACGGCCGCGCACCGCGGAGATGATCCGGTTCACGTAGAGCGTGCCGGCCGTGCCCTGAACCTCCATCGCTTCGTCCATCCGGGCTTCGCCCGACTCGGCGACCGGTTCGAGGACCGCCTCGAAGGCCGGAATCACCTCTCCTGCTCGAAGGCCGATCAGGCGCGTGTCCGGCGCGATCTTGCCGTGCTGGAGCGCGAAGTCGAAGAAGCGTGCATTGGCGAGCTCGAACCGGAGCTCGTCGGCGGAGATGACGGCGATGCCGACCGGCGCAGTCTCCAGCACCGCCTCGAGCCGGACGCGCGCATCGACTTCACCGCGTGCCAGCTCCTCGGCCGCGCGGTGCCCTTCCTGCGAAGCGCGCGTCAGCTGATGGATGTGACTGGCCGCGCCGATCCGTTCGGCGACCGATTGCGCGAACTCGAGATCCTCGGCGTCGAAGCTGGGGCCGGGATCCGATCGTGAGATCACCAGCGCACCGATCCGCTCCCCGTACGACTCGATGGGACAGGCGACCAGGCTCTGCTCGTCCATCGCCGACTTGATCTGCCTCTCCCGCTCGTCGCGCGCGTAGTCGACCACCGCGTCACCCCGGATCTCGAAGAAGAGGAGAGGCCGCCCGATCTGGAACACCGTTCCCGGCAGACCCTCGCCGGGGCGGTAGGGATGCGATTGGAAGTAGTGGCGAAACTCGGCGGCACCGACGGCGGCGGAATCGAATCCGACCAGCTCGAGCAGCCCGGTGGCCGGTTGATAGAGATAGATCCGGACCGCTCCCGCAACCGCTTCGGCGATGCGGCGCGCCGACTCGTCGAGGTTGTCGAACGCCGGCTCGACGCTCACCGTGTCGAGGCCCAGGTTGGCCAGGCACTCGGCGCGACGCCGGCGCCAGGTCTCGCGTTCCTCCGCGTGGCGCTCGTCCGTCACGTCGCGCGAGAGCACGACCGAGCCGATGATCCGCGCACGCTCGTCCCGGATCGGCGCGGCCTTGTAATTGATGACCCGCTCGTCGCCGCTGCGCGGGTCGCGCACCAGGTGATCAACCTTCACCGTCTCGCCGTGAAGAGCGCGAACGGCCGGCTGGTCGGTCCCGCTGTCGCCGGGAAACAGAAATGCGGACGCCTTCTCCGCCGCGGCGTTCATCCGTTCGATGTTCCCGGAGGCGTCGTAGATCGCCGCCGCCTCCGGAATCTGGTCGAGGATCGCACGGACCTTGGCCATCTCCCGCACGGCCCGGCTGTGGATGAGCGTGTTGTTGAGCGCCAGGGTGGCGTAGCGGCCGATCTCGGAGAAAAGCGCGACCTCTTCCAGCGACCACTCGCGAACCCGGTCGCTCTGATGAACGCCGAACGCCCACGGCTCTCCCTCGCGAGGCCGCAGCACCTGCACCATCTGCGATCGGATGTTGAATCTCTTCGCCAGTTCCGGATCGAGATCGTGATCGCCTTCGTGCGTCACGACCGGCCTGTCGGCTTCGATGGCACGACGGATCAGCGCCCGGGAGCGGCCCAGCGGCAGCAGTAGGGGCCGATCGCCTTCCTCTCCCGGCGGACCGCCGGCGGCGAAGGCGACGCGCGCGAACTCGATCTGCTCGTGAATCGGGTGAAGCAGCCATCCCCCGTCGGCATGGAGCTCTTCCCGCGTGATGGTGACGATCCGGCGGAGAACCTCGCGCAGATCGAGCGTGGCGGTGAACGACTCCAGAATCGTGGAGAGGAAGCGGTACCGTCCCTCGGCGTTGAAGCGCGGCTCGTCCGCGCGAGGACGCTCGGCGTAACGGACCAGCAGCCGCCGCACGGCAGTGTCGTCGCCATTCCCGTCCGGCAGCTCCAGCACCCGCGTGGTCGGCTGCGCCGTCTCAGCGGCCAGGCGCAGCCGCTGTGCGACGGAGCGCCCGCAGACCGCGACGAGCGTGAATTCGCTCTGCCCCAGGAGCCGCACCGCCTCTTCCTCGGTGGTGGCAACAACCGGGTTCAGCTGGAGGGATCGGGCGACCTCGGCAGGTCTACGCGCGGCTTCTTCACCGGCAACGATGAGAACCTGATTGGTCATGGACGGTCGGGCGCGGCTGATTCGTCTTGCCCGGCATCGTATCAGAGAGGCGCGGAATAGAATGCCGATCGCATGGCCCGCCGATCCTTCGACGAACTGGTCCGGCTGATGACGACACTCCGCGGCCCCGGCGGCTGTCCTTGGGACCGCGAGCAGAAGCTGCCCGATCTCAAGCCGTTCGTGATCGAAGAGGCCTACGAAGTCGTCGACGCGATCGATCGCGACGACCGCGCTGCGCTGCGCGAAGAAGTCGGCGACCTTCTGCTGGAAGCGGTGTTCATCGCCGAGATCACGCGCGAGGAAGGATCGTTCGACATCCACGATTCCATCACGGCCATCCATGACAAGCTCGTCCGCCGGCACCCTCACGTCTTCGCCGACGTCGAAGCCGGCGACGCCGAGCAGGTCCTTGTCAACTGGGAGAAGCTCAAGAACGAGGAACGGAAGGCCGAGAACAAGAGCGTTTTGGCCGGCGTGCCGCAGGCGCTGCCTTCGCTCCTGAAGGCGTCGCGTCTCACCGAGAAGGCGGCGCGGGTCGGCTTCGACTGGCGTCGCACCGAGGATGTGTTCGATAAGATCGACGAGGAGATGGACGAGCTGCGGGAGGCGGTCACCGAGGGGAGGCCGGCCGCGGTGGCGGAGGAGATCGGCGATCTGCTGTTTACGCTCGCCAACATCGCCCGCAAGCTCGACGTCAATCCCGAGGAGGCGCTGCAGTCGACGAACCGTAAGTTCATGCGGCGCTTCGAAGCGATGGAGCAGGCAGTGCGCAATAGCGGCCGGAATCTCGACGATCTGGCTCTCGAGGAGATGGACCGCCTTTGGGACGACGCAAAAGCGGCAGAGCGCGAGTAGTCATCGCCGCCCTCGCCGTGGCGGCGACGCTGGTCGTCGCACACGACGTCGGCAGCCGGCCGGGCGACGGCATCGGAGCGCGGATCGCCATCTCGGCCATCGACGCCTATCGGGCACGCATCTCCCCCCGTCTCTCCTCAGTCGTCACATGCCGCTTCCGCCCCACCTGTTCGCGGTACGGCCGTGAGTCGATCGCGAAGCACGGGCTGCTGCGGGGCGGAGGGCGGACCGCCAAACGACTGGCGAAGTGCGGGCCGTGGACACCGGCCGGGACCGTCGATCTTCCTTGAGCTACTCCAGCGGCTCCTGAGCGCTCGGGCAGAGCTCGTTGAGCAGGCACTCGCTGCACTTCGGCTTGCGCGCTACGCAGATCGCTCTTCCGTGCTCGATGAGCCGGTGCGAGAACGAAGTCCACTCCTTCTGAGGAATCAGCTTCATCAGATCCTGCTCGATCTTCACCGCGTCGTGGTGCGAGGTCAGACCGAGTCTGCCGGACACGCGCGTCACGTGCGTGTCGACGACGATGCCGGCGGGCGTCCTGAACGCGTTCGCCAGCACCACGTTGGCGGTCTTGCGGCCCACTCCCGGAAGCGCGGTCAGCTCGTCCATCGTCCGCGGGACCTCGCCGCCGTGCTTCTCGACGATCGCCTTCGACGCGGCGATCACCGCCCTGGCCTTGTTGCGAAAGAAACCGGTCTGCTTGACGGCGCGCTCCATCTCCACCTGGCTCGCCTCCGCGAACTGGCCGGGCCCGGGGTATTTGCGGAAGAGGCTCTTCGTCACGATGTTCACGCGGGCGTCGGTGCTCTGCGCGGAGAGCATCGTGGCGATGAGCAGCTCGAATGGATTCGTGAAGTCGAGCGAGCACTTCGCTTTGGGATACATCTGTTTCAACCGGACGACGATCTCCGCGGCGCGCTCCTGCTTTTTTCGCACGATGTGAATAGTATTCGTTGGTCGTTGGTCGTTGGTGGGTGGGCCGACCAACGACCAACGACCAACGACCAACGATAAGATCCCAACATGACAGCGACAGTCCACCCTCCCCGCGTCGTTCGCGCCCCGCGAGGGACGACCATATCCTGCCGCGGCTGGCAGCAGGAGGCGGCTCTGCGGATGCTGATGAACAACCTCGATCCGGAGGTCGCCGAGCGGCCCGAGCAGCTCATCGTGTACGGGGGGATTGGCAAGGCAGCGCGCAACTGGGAGTGCTTCGACGCGCTGGTGGAGACGCTGGAGCGGCTGGGAAACGACGAAACGCTTCTCGTGCAGTCGGGGAAACCGGTCGGCGTCTTCCGCACTCACGAGGACGCGCCGCGCGTGGTGATCGCCAACTCGAACCTCGTGCCGCACTGGGGCACGTGGGACGAGTTCCGCCGCCTCGATGCGCTCGGCCTGACGATGTACGGTCAGATGACGGCCGGGTCGTGGATCTATATCGGCACGCAGGGAATCCTGCAGGGGACGTACGAGTGCTTCGCCGCAGTGGCGCGGCAGCGCTTCGGCGACTCCCTGCGGGGGAAACTGGTCGTGACGGCCGGGCTGGGCGGAATGGGCGGCGCGCAACCGCTCGCCGCCACGATGAACGAAGGGACCTGCCTCATCGCGGAGGTCGATCGGTCGCGCATCCAGCGGCGTCTCGACAAGCGCTACCTCGACGAGGAGGCGCCGTCGCTGGACACCGCCATCGAGCGCGCCCTCCGTGCGCGCGAGGCGGGAGAGGCGGTCTCCATCGGCGTCGTGGCGAACGCTGTCGACCTTCTCGAAGGGCTTCTCGCCCGCAACATCATCCCCGACGTCCTCACGGACCAGACCTCGGCGCACGACGAGCTCGACGGCTACGTCCCGGCGGGACTCGCGTATGACGACGCGGTGGCGCTGCGCTCCAGCGATCCGAAGAAATACGTCGCCCTCGCCTACGACACCATGGCCCGCCACATGCGGGCCATGATCGAGCTGCAGCGACGCGGCGCGATCACCTTCGACTACGGCAACAACCTTCGAGGACAGGCGCTGAAAGCGGGTGTCGCGGACGCCTTCGACGTCGGCGGCTTCGTGCCGCTGTTCATCCGGCCGCTGTTCTGCGAGGGGAAGGGGCCGTTCCGCTGGGCGGCACTCTCCGGAGACCCGAACGATCTCCACGCCACGGACGAAGCGATTCTCGAGCTCTTTCCCGATGACCAGCCCCTGCACCGCTGGATTCGCATGGCGCAGAAGAGGGTCGAGTTTCAGGGACTGCCGGCGCGCATCTGCTGGCTCGGGTACGGCGACCGGCACAGGGCAGGGCTTCTGTTCAACCGTATGGTCGGGAAAAAGAAAGTCTCGGCGCCGATCGTCATCGGCCGTGACCATCTCGACGCCGGGTCGGTGGCATCGCCGAACCGGGAGACCGAGGGGATGCGCGACGGCTCGGACGCCATCGCCGACTGGCCGATCCTCAATGCCCTTCTCAACACCGCGGCCGGCGCGACGTGGGTTTCACTCCACCATGGCGGCGGAGTCGGGATCGGGTACTCGATCCACGCCGGCATGGTGATCGTCGCCGACGGGACGCAAGCGGCGGCGCGCCGTCTCGAGCGCGTGCTCCTCGCCGACCCCGGCACCGGCGTCATGCGACATGCCGACGCCGGCTACGAGGAAGCGCAGCGCGTCGCCCGCCAGCGCGGCGTCGACATCCCCATGCTGCCCTGAAAGCTCAGCCCGCTATCTTCTTGCCGGTGACGAGGCCGGCAATCAGAACGATCACGAAGATCACGATGAAAATCCAGAAGAGGAGCCCGGCGATGTCGGCCAGGCCGGACGCAATGCCACCGAAGCCGAGAACGCCCAGAATCAGTGCCACCACGAAGAGAATGGCCGCCCACTTGAGCAGAGTCATCTGTCACCTCCGGGCACTCCCTTCAGCAAAAGTCCGGCCCGGCGAATAGAAATGGGCGGACCCCCGTTCTCAAGCGGGCCCCCCGTGTGCATACTTACGGGCACGCTCCGGCGTCTGGAGGATCATCATTCGAGAAGCAACGCGTCAAAAAGACTGGGTGAACATTGCGTTTCTCACCCTCACGCCGGTGATTGGCATCGCCGGCACCGCTCTGTACACCTGGTACGCCGGATTCAGCCTCTGGATGCCGTTGCTGACCGTCGGCATGTACCTGGCCGTGGGAATGTCCATCTGCGCCGGATATCACCGCTTCTTCTCACACAAGACCTACGAAGCGCATCCCGCCGTGCAACTCTTCTACGCGATCTTCGGCGCCATGGCCGCACAGAACTCGATTCTGTGGTGGTCGTCCAGCCATCGCGTCCACCACAAGTACGTCGACAAGGACTGGGACCCGTACAACATCCAGCGCGGATTCTGGTGGGCGCACATCCTCTGGATCTTCTACCGGAACCCGCAACGGTCCGACTCGTTCGAGAACGCGCCCGATCTGCTCAAGAACCGGATCGTGATGTGGCAGCACCGCTGGCACAAGGTGATCCTGATCGCCGGCGGCTTCGGTCTGCCAACCCTCATCGGCGCCGCGTTCGGTGATCCGATCGCCGGCCTGCTGTGGGGCGGATTCCTCCGGCTCGCCGTGATCCACCACACCACGTTTTTCGTGAATTCGCTTGCCCACATGATCGGCAAGCCGTCCTACAACGCCGAAGTGTCGGCGCGCGACAACTGGGGCGTGGCGCTGCTCACGCTCGGGGAGGGCTATCACAGCTTCCATCACCGCTTCCCGGCCGACTTCCGCAACGGGATCCGCTGGTATCAGTGGGATCCGGCGAAATGGTTCATCGGCGGCCTCCACGCCGTCGGGCTGGCCGAGGAGCTGAGGACCACCGCGCCGCCGCAGATCGAGCAGGCGCGGCTGCAGGCCGCGCTGCGGCTCGTCGAGCCGCACATCGCTTCATCGACAAATCCGACGGTGGCGGAGATCCGCCGCCGCATCGACAAGGCTCTCGAACATCTGGAGCTCGCCGTCGCGCTCTGGCGCCAGCACGCCGACGAGCGCGCCGCGGGCCTCTCGGAGGCGTGGAAACAGACGCGCCGCCGGTCACGCCGTTACGTCCGCGAGTCGCGCCGGCACTGGAAAGACGCGATGCGGATGCTGAATCGCCTGCAGCAGCAGCAGGCCGCCTGACCGCTAGCGGCTCTTCAAACGTCGCAGCGCCTTCTCTGCCGCCCTCGCCTGGCGCGGGAACGAGCAGCGCTGTTCGATGACGCGCTCGAAGAGAGCAGCGGCGCCGCGTTTGTCTCCGTTGCGGAGGCATTCGCGCGCCGCATCGAGCGCCTCCACCGCCTTCGCCTCCCGCGCGGCGAACGCGCTCTGGACCATCGCCTCGACCTCGCTGGCGCGCACGGCACCATGCAGACGCGCGATCTCTCGATCACCGTCCGCGAGCAGCGCCACCGGCAGCTCCGGCTCGCCGAAATTCTCGATACGCTCGCTGTCGTCGACGCGGACCACGTGCATGGCCACGCAGCGCGAGCTGTAGATGGCCAGCGCGCGCGACGTGACCAGGTCCGACCGCTTCAGATCATCGGGAGAGGCGGGGATCCAGTAAAGGACGAACAGCGCCTGCTCGGCCGGCATCCCGGGACCGAGAACCTTCCACGGCACGAACCACACCCGTTCCGCCGCATCCAGCGCCACGGTGGCGATGAGCAGAAGAGCGGCCCGTCCGGCCGCACGAACGCCTCTCAGCATCGACCGTACTCCGGGAAATGCCGCGGATTATAGTTCCCGGCAATCCATGAAGAGCATCCGGCTTCACCCCGACGCGCTTTCCGGCCGCATCCCGGGGCCGTCCGGCGAGCGAGACGCATCGCTTCGAGGACTTCACCGGCGACCTGCTGCTGTGGGTTCTCTACTACGGCCCCGAGGGCGGCGATCAGGCCTGACGTCCTCGACCGGCATCAGACTTGATATGCAGCGGACGGGAGTACGCCATGGAAGTCGCGTCGTCGATCCAAGCAGAACATGCCGTTCGCCGTACCGGACTCATCATTTTCGGCGTTCTGCAGATCATTCTCGGCCTCCTCTCGGCGGCGGTGGTGCTCATCGTCGCGGCGAGCGAGGAGCTGGCGAAGCGCGCGGAGCAGGCGCCGTCAGGGGCGGCGCTCGCCTCGGCGCTGGTGGTGTACGGCATCGGCGCCGCGTACTTCATCACGGTCGGCATCGGCTCGCTGCGCGGCCGTCGCTGGGCGCGCTCGTTGAGCGTCGTCGTCAGCGCGCTCTGGGGTGTGGCAGGAATCGTGGGCGGACTGATGACCGCGGTGGTGCTCCCCCGTACGCTCGCCGCGGCAGGCAGCACGCAGACGACGATGATCGGCGGCTGTGCAGCGTTGGTGATTCTGGTCGCCGGCATAGCCCTCCCGCTGGTCATCCACCTTTTCTACCGCCGCGAGGACGTACGCGTAACCTTTGAGCTCCTCGACCCGAAACCGCGCTGGACCGACCGTGTTCCTCTTCCGGTGCTGGCCGTCGTGCTGGTGCTCGGGTTCGGCGCCATCGCCCTGACCGCGAACCTGGGCAATCCCAGGCTGATGTTGTTCGGGCGCGAGATCGCCGGCACGCCGGCGGCGATGATGCTCTTCGCGTTCGCGGGATTGAGCGCCGTCCTGGCGGTGCAGCTCTATCGCCTGAAGGAATCGGCGTGGTGGACCCTGATTCTTCTGCAGATCGCCGGAATCGCCGTTGGCATCAGCATCGTCGCCACGACCGAACCTTCCGGCGCGGCGCCGGGGACGGTTGCCGAGATCGCGGACGTCTATCGCGATCCATGGTTCATCGCCGTCTTCGCCGCGACATGGATCGGATACTTCGCCTTTCTCCTCTACCTGCGCCGCTTCTTCGTGCTCTCCCCCGCGCCGCTTACTCGCCGCGACGACTAGTCGATCCTGGCGGGGAAGG
The DNA here is from genome assembly GCA_035525015.1 of Thermoanaerobaculia bacterium. Lineage (GTDB taxonomy): Bacteria > Acidobacteriota > Thermoanaerobaculia > Gp7-AA8 > Gp7-AA8 > DATLEX01. The sequence goes on from DATLFC010000200.1 coordinate 10,010, forward strand.
TCTCGACCCTGCCGTTCCGGCGAAGCTCGTCCGTCCGGCGGCTCACCGCGGCGATGATGTCGGACTGTTTCTGGCTGAGAAGATATTCGCGGATGTCGCGCCGGACCTCGTCGAAAGACTGCACGCCCGCCCGCCGGACGTCGTCGACCAGGATCACGTGGTAGCCGAACTGTGTCCGAAACACGTCGCTGATCGTGCCCGGGCGAAGCGCGAACGCGACCTCGGCGAAAGCCTTGTCGAGACGCTCGCGATCGACCCATCCGAGGTCACCGCCTCGGGCCGATGTGGCGTCTTCGGAGTATCGCCTGGCCACTTCCGCGAAACGCGAGGGCGCCTCTGCACCCGCCACCCTCAGCTCCGCCAGCGCCTGTCCGGCGATCCTCTGCGCCTGCTCGGGGCTCCGGGCGCTGGTGCCGACCACGATGTGCCGCACGCTGATGCTGTCGCCGACCACGAAGTCATCGACGTTTTTCTCGTAGAACGCGCGCACGGCGGAGTCGGGAACGACTTCGGCGGCAACGACGTCGCGGACATAACGATCGAACAGCGCCGACTCCCGAGCCGCTTCGAGAGCCTGCTGCACCTCGGGGCGGCCCTCGAACCCGCTCTTCGCCGCTTCCTGAAGGAGAAGTCGTTTGGCGATGTAGTTCTCGAGGAACGCCTTCTTCCCTCCGGCCGCGTCGTACTGGTTGCGCATCTGCGGCGTCAGATTGCGGTAAAGCGTGTCGAGCTGCTCGGCCGTGATCACGTCGCCGTTCACGACGGCGACCGCGTTCGGCGCCGCCACGGCTGCGTCCTCGACCTGCCCGGCCAGAGCGACGGCGGTGAATGTGATCGCGACGGCGATGGTTGCCAGTTTCATCGAAATCCTCCCGAAAAACGGGGTCAGCAACAGCAATCGAACCGCCGCGGATTCCACAAGCCGTAGAGTGACCGTTCGGCGCGGCTGCGGAATTCGCCCGCCACGCCCGATCCACAGCCGGTTCGCGTACCCTACTCGTTGTGGAAATCTCTGCGGAACTTCTCCTGATGCATTGCGGAGAGGGTTTCGCAGACAATGCGCGCTTCGTTCGATGCCGGCCACACAACTCGATGTAGCACTCGACCGGCCGCTGCCGCAGAGCACGGATGCGGAGCGGGCCGTCCTCGGCTCGATTCTCATCAACAACCACGCTTTCTATCGCGTGATCGGTACGGTCGACACCCCCGATTTTTTCCGCGATGCGCACCGGACGATCTTCGCCACGATGCGCAAGCTCGCCGAGCAGAGCCGCGAGATTGACCTCCTGACCCTCAAGGACGAGCTGGGGAAACGGGCCGAGCTCGATCAGGTCGGCGGCGCCGGTTACATCTCCTCTCTCGTCGACGGAATCCCCGACGTCGCGAACGTCGAGCGATACGCCCGCATCGTGAAGGAGAAGTCGACGCTGCGGCGCCTCATCGTCATGGGAAACAGCGTGATGCGGGCGGCGCTCGACGCGCCGAGCGAATCGACCGATGTCCTGAACATCGCCGAGAAGTCGCTCTACGAGATCGCCGAGGGGAACATCGAAAAGGGTTTCGTGGCGCTGGAACGGATCACGCGGTCGAACATGACCGCGATCGAGCAGCTGAGCAATTCGGGAAAGCTGATCACCGGCATCCCCACCGGCTATGACCGCTTCAATGAGTTCACGTCGGGATTCCAGCAGCAGGACCTGATCATCATCGCCGCCCGCCCTTCCATGGGAAAGACGAGCTTCATGATGAACATCGCCGAGGCCATCGCCATCCCCGACCGGTCGGGGGAGCCGCGGCCCCCCTCCCCCCGGCTGCACTCGGTCGGCGTCTTTTCCCTCGAAATGTCGAAGGAGCAGATCGGATTGCGCATGCTCTCGTCGGAGTCCGGCGTGTCCAACCACCTGATTCGCGGCGGCATGCTCTCCGAGCGCAACTGGCGCGATCTGGCCGAGGCCTCGGCGAGGTTGTCGAAGGCGAAGATTTACATCGACGACACCCCGGGGATCGACGTCATGGAGATGCGGGCCAAGGCGCGACGCCTGAAGATGGAGGCCGCGCTCGACGTGGTCATGGTCGACTATCTCCAGCTGATGGCGGTGAAGGGAAAAACGGAGTCCCGCAACCAGGAGATCTCGCAGATCTCCCGCGGCCTGAAAGCGATCGCCAAGGAGCTCAACCTCCCGTTGATCTCCCTCTCCCAGCTCTCCCGCCGCCCGGAGCAGCGGACCGGCGACCACCGCCCGCAGCTCTCCGACCTCCGCGAATCGGGATCGATCGAGCAGGACGCCGACGTCGTCTGCTTCATCTACCGCGACGAGGTCTACAACAAGGAGACCGAGGAGAAGGGCATCGCCGAGATCATCATCGCCAAGCAGCGCAACGGCCCGATCGGCGATTTCAAGCTCGTGTTCCGAAACGACATCACGAAGTTTTTCAATTACGAGCCGAATCCGGTGGGCGGGATTGTGGAGAATTGAGCTCGCAGCTCGCAAACTCGCGGGTTATTTGAAATAAAGATAACTCATCAGTCCGTTCCCCTCCCAGTCGCTGCAAACCCGTCCCCGGTAAACGTTCGCAGTCGGAGGGGTTCCGGTTGGATTCTTCGAAGAAGGTGCTCGTCGTCGAAAACGACGAGGTGGTGGTCGCCCTCATCTCTCACATCCTGGCGCGGCACTCCTACGCCGTGCACAGTACCTCCGGCATCGTGGAAGCCGAACGCCTCATCGAGAGCGAACCGTGGGACGCCATTCTGCTCGACCTGAAAATGCCCGACGGCAGCGGAGTCGACCTCATCCGCAGGCTCGAAGCCCGGAGTCCCGATCTGCTCCGCCGCATCATCGTCGTCACCGGCGCCATCCCGGAGGCGCGGAAGCTGGTGGACGTGCCGCTGTGGGCCGTCATCCGGAAGCCCTTCGAGGTTGCGGCGCTCATCGACACGGTAACCAGCTGCACCTCCGGAAAAGCGCGACAATAGGGGGATGATTCGCCGGGTCGTCCTCTGCGCCGCATCAATCGCGCTGGTTCTCTCCGCAGCGGAGGCGTCCATCGTCCGCATCCCGGTGGACGACATGATCCACCCGATCACCGATGAATTCATCGATCGGGGACTGGCCCGCGCCGAAACGATGGGTGCCGACGCCGTCGTGATCGAGTTGAGCACACCGGGCGGTCTCGACGAGTCGACGCGGAAAATCGTGGAGCGGATCTTCCGCTCCCGCGTCCCCGTGATCGTCTACGTCTACCCGAGCGGCGCGCGCGCCGCGTCGGCCGGATTCTTCATCCTTCAGGCGGCCGACATCGCCGCGATGGCTCCCGGGACGAATACCGGTGCCGCCCATCCCGTCGTCCTCGGCGAGAAGCTCGACGAGGTGATGAAGATGAAGCTGCAGAACGACGCCGCCGCCTTCATGCGCACGATCGCACAGCGCCGCGGCCGCAACGTCGCCGTGGCCGAGAGCGCCGTCCGCGAAGCGAAGTCGTTCACCGAACAGGAAGCGCTGCAGCAGAAGGTGATCGACGTGGTGGCCCCCGATCTCCGGTCGCTGCTGCGCGCTGTCGAGGGACGGCAGGTCACGCGGTTCGACGGCCAGGTCGTGACGCTCCGCGTGAGCGACTCCGAGATCCACAGCATGGAGATGACGCTGCGGCAGCGCCTCCTGTCGTGGATCATGAACCCGAACGTCGCCTTCATCCTCATGTCCCTCGGCATGCTGGCCCTCTGGGCCGAGTTCAATCACCCCGGCGCGATTCTTCCCGGCGTGGTCGGCCTGATCGCGATCCTCCTGGCCGTCTTCGCGCTGAATCTCCTCCCGACCCGCTTCGCGGCCATCGCCCTGATCCTCGTGGCGTTCGGCCTCTTCGCGCTCGAGGCGAAGTACACTGCCTACGGCATCTTCGGCATCGGGGGAGTGATCTGCATGATCTTCGGCGCGCTGCTGCTGGTCGACGGGCCGATTCCGGAGATGCGGGTCAACCTCGTGACCGCGCTCGTGGTGAGCATCCCGATCGGAGCGATCGCCATCTTTCTGATGACCCTCGTCATGCGCGCGCACAAAGGACGCATCGAGACCGGAACGGAAGGGATGATCGGCGAGATCGGCATCGCCCGCACCGACCTCTCACCCGACGGCAAGGTGTTCGTGCACGGCGAGCTGTGGAACGC
>DATLFC010000201.1:0-20185 GCA_035525015.1 Thermoanaerobaculia bacterium
CGGATCCAGACCGCGCACGATGTTCTGCTGGAGCTGCGCTGGATCGGCGAGGGGGTGTCCCATCCCAGCCGCGAAGCGCAGCAGATGCCGGGATGGAGGTCGCGATGGGCGCTGGCGATCGGCATCCTCGCAGCGGTCGCATTGGTTGCCGCGGGAGTGGCCGCCTGGCAGGCGTCCAAGCGAGACGAAGCGCCGTTCCGCGCACAGCGGTTCGAGCTGCAGCCGCCGGAGGGCGTTCGAATCACCGCGTCGGGCGGTTCCGGCGCCCTTGCGATCTCCCCGAATGGCGAATGGGTCGCTTTCCGGGGAGTGACGGGTGATCCCGGTCGAGCGCTCTATCTCCGCTCGACGAGAGAGCTCGGCGCGCGGCTGGTCTCCCCCGCCACGGCAGATCCGAACACCCCCTTCTTCTCGCCGGACAGTAAGTGGCTCGCTTTTGCTGCCGGAGGGTACCTGCAGAAGGTGCCGGTCGCAGGGGGAGAGCCGAGGCGGATCTGCGAGGTTCGGGAGCTCGACGTGCGCGGCGCGAGCTGGGGCGACGATGGAACGATTCTCTTTGCCCTGCAGAAGGGACTCCTCCGAGTCTCGGCCGAAGGAGGAAAGCCGGAAGTGATCACGGTGCCTTCTCCGGGGGCGCGGCACCGGTGGCCTCACGTTCTCCCCGGCAGCCGGGCGGCCCTGTTCGTCGTCCACCGTGGATTCAGCGACTCCTGGAGAGATGTCGCCGTCATCTCGCTGGAAGACGGCAGGATCGAGACCCTGGCCGCCGGCACCTCGTCGCGGTATGCCGCGGGACAACTCGTCTACAGCCACCTCGGGATTCTGCACGCGGCGCCGTTCGACTCGCGGCGCTTGAAGCTGACGGGACAGCCGAAGGCGGTTCTCAGCGACGTCTATTTCTATTCAGGCTCGGCCTACACAGGATTCGACATCGACGCCTCGGGGTCCCTCGTCTACATGCCAGGAGCCGAGCGAGTCCGAGAGAACGAGCTGGTATGGCTCGATCGTGAAGGAGAGGTCTCAACTTTCCTCGCCGAGCGGCGAAGTTACGACTCCGCCCGCGTCTCGCCTGATGGGAAACGCATTGCGGTTGTGATCTACACGAGTTTCGAAGATTTCGATCTCTGGATTCACGAGATCGAGGAGCGTCGGTGGAATCGCCTCACGTTCTGCAAGCGAGTTGCCCGGCCCGTCTGGTCACCGGATGGCGAGTGGATCATCTTCTCGTCCGGCGAAACGGGCCACTTTACGCTCCAACGAATCCGCGCCGATGGAACTGGATCGCCCGAGCCTTTGACGCCCCGCGGAAGCGAATGGGAGTACCCCGGCGGAATATCACCCCGCGATGGTGTGGTCCTGTTCCAGCGCCAAACCGACGACACGCACTGGAACCTGCTCGCCATTCCGCTCCACGGCGGCGGAGCAGAGCAGATCTTCCTGGCCACGCCGACGCTGGAGGCCTGGCCGTCGTTTTCTCCTGATGGGCGATGGGTGGCTTACGAGTCTTTCGAGACGGGGCAGCGAGAGATTCACGCCCGTCCCTATCCCGGACCAGGGCCGCGCGTGACCATCTCGGTCGACGGCGGGACGGCCCCGTTCTGGAGCCGCGACGGACGCGAGCTTTATTACCGCCGCGGAAAGGAAGTGTGGGCCGCCAGCGTCGCTACGGGAGAATCCTTCAAGGCCGCCCCGCCCCGACGGCTCTTCCGAGCGGATTTCATGCTCGAGGGTTGGGCGCAGTCGATCGATGTCGCGCCCGACGGCCGCTTCCTCGTGGTTCGGCATCCACCTGAAGCGATGCCGGAGCGCCGTCTGGTCTATGTCCCGAGGTGGACCGAGGAACTGAAGCGGATGCGCGCAACCGCGGAGTGAACCCCCGCCGGCGGTACAATCGGCAGACACTCACGAACATGAGCCTCACCACCGGCACGCGGCTCGGCCCGTACGAGTCAACAGCCGCATCGGCAATACGCCGCCGCCGGCGCCGCTGACAGTGGTGCAGCACTTCGACGCCGAGCTGCGGCGCGCCTACGATCGACGCTGACCCTCGATTCAGCGATCCCGTGGCGCGGTCTGGTATACATCGCCGGTTGGATCGCGGAACCACCATCCCCCAGCTCTTCCTCGAGGCGACGGCGCGTCATCCGGAGCGCGTCGCGCTGCGCGAGAAGCGTCTCGGCATCTGGCGCGAGACGACCTGGCGCCAGTACCGCGACCACGTCGAGGCCGTGGCCATGGCCCTCCGCGCCGCCGGTCTGCAGCGCGGCGATCGCGTGGCCATCCTCGGCGACAACGCGCCGTGGTGGCTCTTCGCAGACTTCGGCGTCCTCACCGCCGGCGGCGTCTCCGCCGGCATCTACACCACGAGCTCCTGGCAGCAGTGCCGCTACATCGTCCGCCACTCCGGCGCGCGGTTCCTCTTCGTCGAGAATCAGGAGCAGTTGCAGAAATGGCTGGAGTTCGAGAGCGACGCACCCGATCTCGAGCTCGTCATCGTCGTCGATGTCACGGGGCTGCGCGGCTTTCGGCATCCGAAGGTCATCACGTTCGAGCAGCTCCTCGAGCGCGGCCGCGCGAACCGTGGCGAATGGACGAAGCTGTGCGAAGAAGCGAAGCCGGACGACCTCGCGCTGCTGATCTACACGTCCGGAACGACCGGCGATCCAAAGGGGGCGATGCTCACTCACGGCAACCTGGCCTGGCAGGGCGTCGCCATCGCCACGTTCGATCCCGCGCTGCGCCTCGCGCCGGACGACGACGTCCTCTCGTTTCTTCCTCTCTGCCACATCTTCGAGCGCCTCTTCACCAGCTTCGTCCCGCTCGCGGCCGGCTACACGGTGAACTTCATCGAGAGCGTCGAGACCGTTCCGGAGAACATGCGGGAGGTCGCTCCGACGATCGGCTACGCCGTGCCGCGCATCTGGGAGAAGTACCACTCGCGGATCGTCCTCCGGATGGAGGAAGCGACGTGGCTGAAGCGCATCGCGTTCCGGCTCGCCATCCGCCTCGGCGAGCGGCACTCGCGCTACGTCATCCGAAACGAGAAAGCGCCCTTGCCGCTGCGTGTCGGATGGCTCCTCGCGCACTTCGCCGTGCTGCGAAAGCTGAAGCAGCGCCTCGGCTTTCATCGCATGCGCCTCGCCATCAGCGGCGCTGCCCCCATCGCTCCCGACATCCTTCTCTTCTTCCACTCGCTCGGCCTCTATCTGGTCGAGGGCTACGGCCAGACGGAGGGGACGGGCGTGACCACGGTGTCGTCGAGGTCGGCGTTCCGCCCCGGCACCGTCGGGCGGCCGCTGCCGGGCGTGGAGGTGCGGATCGCGGACGATGGGGAGATCCTCGTCCGGTCGCCCGGCGTGTTCCTCGGCTATTTCGGCGACGAGGAGTCGACGCGCGACACGCTGCGCGACGGATGGCTGCATTCCGGCGACCTCGGTGAGATCGATGCCGATGGCTTCCTCCGCATCGTCGATCGGAAGAAGGACCTCATCATCACCGCCGGCGGAAAGAACATCGCCCCGCAGATGATCGAGAACCGCCTGAAATTCAGCCCCTACATTCATGATGCGGTCGTGATCGGGGATGGGCGGAAGTTCGTCGCGGCGATGATCGTGGTCGACGAGGAGAACGTCGGAAAGTATGCGCAGGAGAAGCGGATTCCGTTCGCCACCTACGCCGACCTCGCCGCGAGCAGTGAGGTGCGCATCCTCATCGACCGCGAAGTGCAGAAGGTCAACGACGAGCTGGCCCGCGTCGAGCAGGTGCGCAGGTTCGCCATCCTGCCGGCGCGGCTCTACGAGGAAGAAGGCGAAGTGACGCCGACGATGAAGGTCAAGCGGCGCGTGATCCACGAAAAGTACCGCGCCCTGATCGACGAGATGTATAAGGAGGCTTCCGCATGATTCGACTCCGCATCCTGGCCGCCCTCGCTTCGCTCTTTCTGCTGACGTGCGCGCGCGACGAGCGTCCTGCCGCCGCAGCCGCCGACCCCGGCGTCACCGACACGGAGATCGTGCTCGGGTCGTGGGGGCCGCTCTCCGGGCCGGCCGCGCTCTGGGGCTCGGTGCTGCGCGGCATGGAAACCTACTTCGATCTGATCAATGAGGAGGGAGGGATTCACGGTCGCCGGATCCGCTTCGTCTACCGCGATGACGGGTACGAGCCGCCGCGCACCGTCGCGGCCGTGCGCGAGATGGTGCAGCGCGACCAGGTTTTCGCCTTCGCCAGCGGCCTCGGCACCGCGCCCGGCATGGCCGTCCGCGACTTCATCACCTCGAACAGGATCCCGTGGGTGGCGCCGGCGAGCGGATCGAGTCACTGGGCCTGGCCGCGCAATCGCTACATCTTCTCCGTCTATCCGTTGTACGCGGATGAGGCGGCGGCGATCGTCGATCACGCCGTCTCCACCGGCGTGAAGAAGATCGGCATCGTCTACCAGAACGACGACTACGGAAAAGGCGGCCTGGTCGGCGCGGAGATGGCGGCGGAGAAGCAGGGGACGCAGATCGTCGCCGCGCTGCCGACCGAGATGATGGACACCGATCTCAGCTCGCACATCGTCCGGCTCCGTCAGGCAGGGGCGGATGGAGTGCTCCTCTGGGTCGCGCCGCGGCAGGCCGCGATTCTGATCGGCACCGCCGCCAATCTGAATTTCAAACCGCGCTGGTTCGCGTCGACGACCCTCAGCGACATTGCGATGATGCATCGCGTCACGCAGGGTCTCTGGTCGGGCGTCACGTTCGCCACGCTCGGGAATCCGTGGGACACCGAAGACCCGACGATGCAGCGCTACCGGCAGGCCTTCGAGAAGAAGCATCCCGACATCCAGTGGGGCGCCTTCCCCTCCGCCGGCTTCCTCTTCGCCGAGCCGATGGTGGAGGGATTGCGCCGCGCCGGCCGCGACCTGACGCGCGAGAAGCTGGTCGAAGCGCTCGAGACGCTCGATGGCTTTCAGGGGAGTGGCCCCTCCATCACCTTCGGCCCGGAGACGCGCCAGGGAACCAGAAGCGTGATGCTGATGCGCTGCCTCTCCGCCACCGAGTACGAGCTCATCGCCGGCTGGACCACCCCCACGATCGACGCCGAAGAAGCCGTCCGCCGCCTCGCCGCAAGGTAGGGGTCAGGCAGGCCTGACCCCGTCGCTGATTACACGATGCGCATCGCCCTCTTGTTTGCCGCGCTGCTCTCTGGCTGTTCAACCGCTCCTGCGCCGGTCATGTCGTGGGATGCCTACTCGCGCCTGCAGCTCTCGTGGCCGTACGTGATCTCGATCGACCCGGCCGGGCCGGGGGAGTTGTTCTACTTCGGAGCGGCGCATACCTTCGATCCGGCCGACCCGCAGATCGCCCGGATCGAGGAGGCCTGGAGGGAGTTTCGCCCCGACATCGCCTTCACCGAGGGAGGGTTTCCGCCGTTCGAGGCCTCCCGCGACCAGGCCGTGTCGAAGCATGGCGAGAGCGGGCTCCTTCGCTACCTCGCGGCGCGCGACAACGTGCCGACCACGACGCTCGACCCGACCCGCGCCGACGAGGTCGCCGCGCTGCGCAGTCGTTTCTCGCGGGAGCAGATCAAGCTGTTCTTCCTGCTGCGCGCTGTCAGCCAGTTCGTGCAGCGGAACGGACCGGATAGGGCCGGCGCCGAAGTCGAGCGGATCCTCCCCATCTATGCCGCCGCTCCCGGCCTGAGCGGCTCACCGCGGTCGCTCAGCGAGCTCGAGGCCGCGTACGAAGACCTCTTTCCGGCGGGAGGCCGCTACGTCGACGTGCAGCCCGCGTGGTTCGACCCGGCGCGAAGCGGGACGCTGCTGAACGAGATCGCACGGGCCTCGAGCGACTATCGCGACCGTTTCGTCGTCGAGCGGCTGGCCAGTCATGTCAGGGAAGGGCGTCGTGTCTTTGCGGTGATGGGCGGATCGCACGTCGTCATGCAGGAGCCCGCCCTTCGCGACCGGTTGCGATAGCATCTCCCGATGCCGAACGCGAAACATGTCGATCCACGCCAGGGTGATGTCGTCCTCCTTGCCGGCACGATGAAAGGGCTGTTCGTCCTTCGCGCGCCGAAGGATCGCGGGACGTGGGAGATCGGCGGCCCCTACTTCGCCGGCAGCGCGGTGTACGCCACAGCGCTCGACAGTCGCAAGGGGCGCCACCGCCTCTGGGCCGGCCCGCACAGCATGCACTGGGGCGGGCTCCTCCGCTGGAGCGACGACTTCGGCCGCACCTGGACGAATCCCGAAGAGGCGAACGTGAAGTTCCCGGAGCGGACCGGCGCCTCGCTGAAGCAGATCTGGCAGATCGTCCCGGGCCGTGACGGCGAGCCCGACGTTCTCTACTGCGGCGTCGAGCCGGCGGCGCTCTTCGTCTCCCGCGATGCGGGGGAGTCGTGGTCGCTCGTCGACGGTCTCTGGGATCATCCGCAGCGCGCGCGGTGGGAGCCGGGCGGCGGCGGCTTGTGTCTGCACACGATCCTTCTCGATCCGGCGGATCCGAAGCGGGTGCGGATCGCCGTCTCCACCGGCGGCATGTACGCGACCGAGGATGGCGGCGCGACGTGGCGGCCGTCGAACCGCGGCGTGCGCGCCGAGTTTCTCCCCGACAAGCATCCCGAGTTCGGCCAGTGCGTGCACAAGGTCGTCCAGTCGAAGCAGAAGCCGGAGCGGATGTATCTGCAGAACCACTGGGGCCTCTATCGCAGCGACGACCGCGGCGAGAGCTGGACCGACATCGCCAACGGCGTCCCCTCCGACTTCGGGTTCGCGCTGGCCGCGCATCCCGCCGATCCCGATTCCGCCTGGATCGTCCCGCTCGAGTCGGACGAGTTCCGCTGCACGCCGGAGGGGAAGCTGCGCGTATACCGCACCCGCGACGGCGGCGGGAAGTGGGAGCCGATGACGGAGGGGCTGCCGCAGGAAGGGGCGTTCGAGACGGTCCTGCGCGACGCCATGTCCGTCGATGCCCTCAATCCGGCCGGCGTCTACTTCGGGACGCGCAGCGGGAAGCTCTTCGCATCCGCCGATGAAGGGAAGTTGTGGACGACCCTCGCCGATGGATTGCCGCCCGTCGTCGCGGTGAAGGCGGCGGTGGTGTCGTGATCTTCGTGATTCCCGGTCCGTTGCGTGAGCTGGCGGGCAATCGCAGCGAGGTCCGCACGAACGCATCGGCCGCGAATGTCTCCGAGGCGCTGGAGATGCTGTGGCGTGACTGTCCGGGTGTGCGCGACCGCGTCATCACCGAGCGCGGCGAGCTCCGCCCCCACGTCAACATCTTCGTCGACGGCGAAAGCATCCGCCACTCCGGCGGCCTCACCACTCCCACCCACCCCACCTCCGAGATCGTCATCCTCCCCGCCCTCAGCGGCGGTTGATGGGGTCAGGCCTTCCCTTTTACCTTTCTCTACAGGTTGTAGAGAAAGGTAAAAGGGAAGGCCTGACCCCTTACAATCGAGGCATGGTCATCTGGATCGTGGTCGCGGGGGTGGTGGGGGTGGTGGTCGGGGCGGTGGGGGCGTGGCTCGCGGCTTCGGCTCGGATCGCCAATCAGAAGCAGATCGAGGAGACGTTCACCGCGCTGGCCCAGCGCGCGTTCGTCTCCGTCTCCGAGACGCTCGCCCAGCAAAACAAGCAGCAGGTCGACGGCTCGCTCGAGACGAAAAAAGTCGAGATCGAAGGGCTGCTCAAACCGCTGCGCGAGATGCTCGACACCTACCGCGGCGAGCTCCTGCAGAGCGAATCGGCGCGCACCGCCTCGTACGGCGGACTGCAGGAGCAGATCCGCTCGCTCCTGTCGGCGCAGCAGTCGGCGCAGCGCGAGGCGGCGCGGCTCGCCAACGCCCTGCAGTCGCCCGCCGTCCGTGGCTCGTGGGGCGAGATCTCGCTGCGCCGCTGCGTCGAGCTGGCCGGCATGACCGAGTACTGCGACTTCGTGGTCCAGCAGACCATCGAGGGAGAGGACGGCCGTCGTCTCCGTCCCGACATGCTGGTCCGCCTTCCGAACAACCGCGTCATCGCCGTCGACTCGAAAGCGCCGATCACCGACTACAACGCCGCCGCGCAGACGGTGGAGGAGGAACAGCGCCGGACCCTGCTCGGCTCGCACGCGCGGAATATCCGCCGGCACATCGACGCGCTCAGCCGCAAGGAGTACCAGGCCGCGATCGATGACACGCTCGACTTCGTCGTCCTCTTCGTGCCCGGCGATCAGTTCGTCCCGAATGACGGCGAGATCTTCGAATATGCGGCGCAGCGGAAAGTCGTCGTCGCCTCGCCGACGACGCTCCTCCCGCTTCTGCGTGCGGTAGAGAAGGGATGGAAGGCCGAGAAGACCGAAGAGAACGCGAAGCGCATGCACGAGGCCGGCGTCGAGCTCTTCAACCGCTTCGTCCGGATCATGGAGCTCCTCAGCGAGGTCGGCTCCCGACTCGGCAAAACGGTCGAGAAGTACAACGAAGCGATCCGCTCGATCGACGCCCGCCTCTGGCCGAAAGGGGAGGAGATGCAGCGGATGGCCGGCAGCGGAAAAGAGCTGGCCTCGCTCGATCAGCTCGAGGCCGTCCCTCTGCAATCCTCGAAGCTACGGTTGACGATGCAGAGTGACGAGGAGGGAGAGGTCATTCCGATCAACAACGGTTAACCGTTAACTGTCGGGCGTGTTATTCTCCCGCGATCATGACCACCCCTTCCCGGGAGCGTCTTTGGCTCCGCCCCACGTCCGATCGTCGTCGTCGATAACTACGACTCCTTCACCTACAACCTGGTCCAGCAGATCGAGCGGCTCTCCGGCCGTCAGCTCGTCGTCGTCCGCAACGACGCATTCGATCCGGCAGCGCTGATCGCGGAGCGGCCGCAGGCCATCGTGATCTCGCCCGGGCCGGGGATCCCGTCGCGCGCCGGCCGCACGCTCGATCTCCTCCGCGCCAACGACTCCATCCCCATCCTCGGCGTCTGTCTGGGGCACCAGGCCCTGGCCGAAGCGTTCGGCGCGCGCATCGTGCGCGGCACCGTTCCCGTGCACGGCAAGGTGACCGAGGTGCGGCATCGCGGCGAGCGGCTCTTCGCCGGCTGCCCGCAGCCGATGCAGACCGCCCGCTACCACTCGCTCGTCATCGAGCGGGAAACGCTTCCGAAGGATCTCCTCGTCGACGCCGACACGGCCGACGGCGTGGTGATGGCCGTGTCGCATCGCGAGCGCCCCTTCTACGGGATCCAGTTTCACCCCGAATCGTTCGGCACCTCGTCCGGCGACCAGCTCATCGTCAACTTTCTCGGAGGGCTCTCATGATTGCCGACGCCATCAGGAGAATCGTGTCCGGCCGGCATCTCGAGCGCGACGAAATGCACCGGGTGTTCGCCGACATGATGGACGGTCGTGCGACGGATGTGCAGAAGAGCGCGCTACTCGTCGCGCTGCGGATGAAAGGGGAGACGCCGCCGGAGATCACCGGCGCGGCCGTGGCGATGCGCGAGCGGGTGACGCCGCTCGACGTCGACCGCGAGAACCTCGTCGACACCTGCGGCACGGGGGGAGACGGCCGCGGCACGTTCAACATCTCGACCGTGGCGGCGATCGTCGCCGCGGGCGCCGGCGCGCTCGTGGCCAAGCACGGCAATCGCGCCGTCTCCTCCTCGTGCGGAAGCGCCGACGTCCTCGCGGAGCTGGGAGTGAACATCGACCTCGATGCCGCGGCGATGGCGCGCGTGCTCCGCGAGATCGGCATCTCGTTTCTCTTTGCGCCGAAGCTGCATCCGGCCATGGGTGCGGTGGCGGCGGTCCGGCGCGAGCTCGGCGTCCGGACGATCTTCAACGTCCTCGGCCCGCTCACGAACCCCGCCTTTGCGCGCCGCCAGGTTCTCGGCGTCTACAGCGATGAGCTGGTGGAGGTCGTGGCGAACGTGCTGCTCGCGCTCGGCGCGGATCATGCGCTCGTGGTTCACAGCCGGGACGGTATGGACGAGATCTCCGTCTCCGCGCCGACGCACGTCGCCGAAGTCTTCGACGGAGCGGTGCGGGCCTACGAGGTGACGCCGGCGGACTTCGGCGTCGGCGAGCATCGCGCGACCGCGCTCGCCGGCGGCGACGCCCGGACGAACGCGCAGATCGCTCGGGAGGTCCTCGCCGGGCGGCCAGGCGCCGCGCACGACGTCGTGGTTGCGAACGCCGGCGCGGCGCTGTACGTGGTCGGCGCGGCGGCGACGCTCCGCGCGGGAGCGGACATGGCAAGGGAATCGATCGCCAGCGGCCGGGCGCTGGCCAAGCTGCAGCAACTCGTCGACGCGAGTCACGGCACATGACCATCCTCGACCGCATCGTCGAGCGGACGCGCGCGCGGCTGGCCGCCGGGCCGCTCGATCGGAAAGACCTGCGGCGCGAGGCGATGGTCGTCGCGCAGCAGCGCCAGCCGCACGCCTTTGCCGCCGCGCTGCGTGGGGCGCAGGTGTCTTCACCAGCGCTCATCGCCGAGATCAAGTCCGCCTCCCCATCCGCGGGCTCGATCGTCGACAATCCCGACGTCGAATCGATCGCCCGCGACTACCGCGACGGCGGCGCCGCGGCCATCTCCGTCGTCACCGAGCCGGAGTTCTTTCGCGGCGACGTGCAGTGGCTGCATCGCGCGGCCGGCGCATCGGCGCTGCCGGTGATCATGAAAGACTTCGTCGTCGACCCCGCCCAGATCCTGGCCGGCGTTGCCGGAGGCGCGCAGGCGATGCTCCTGCTGGCATCGCTGCTCATGACGGCCGAAATGCGGCGATTCATCGAAACGCTGGACAGCTACGGCTGTGACGCACTGGTGGAGGTGCACGACGAGGAGGAGCTGCAGCGCGCGCTCGACGCCGGCGCGCGCATCGTCGGCGTCAACAACCGCGACCTCCGCGATTTCAGCGTCGACCTCGCCACCTCGGAGCGGCTCGCGGTCGCGATGCCGCGTGAGATCATCCGCGTGGCGGAGAGCGGCATCCGGACGCACGCCGATGTGATGCGTCTCCGCGCCGCGGGATTCGACGCCGTTCTGGTCGGGGAGTCGCTGTTGCGGCAAAATGACCGCTCCGCGGCCGTCCGCCGCCTGATCGAGGGAGACGACCGATGACCACGATCAAGATCTGCGGCCTCACGCGACTGGAAGACGCACTCTTCTGTGCCGATCAGGGAGCCGACTACCTGGGCTTCATCTTCGTTCCGTCGACGCCACGGTTCATCGAGCCGGAGCGGGCCGCCGAGATCACGGCGGTGCTGCGCGACCGGCCCCAACGTCCGAAGTTCACCGGCGTCTTCCGCGATGCTTCGCCCGCCTACATCAACGACATCGCTGCGCTGGCAGGACTCGATTTCGTCCAGTTGCACGGCGCCGAGACCGACGACGAGATTCGCGCCATCAAGGTGCCGGCCATCAAGACGTTCCGCGTCGGCGACGCCCTTCCCGACACCACCGCACATCCCTCCGCCGAGTGGCATCTGTTCGACACCTATGAGGAACGGCGTGCCGGCGGCATCGGCCGCCGTTTCGACTGGTCGCTGCTGGCCATGTACGAGCGGTCGAAGCCGTTTTTTCTTGCCGGGGGCATGACTCCGGAGAACGTCGCCGGGGCGATCAGCCTCGTCCGTCCGAGCGGGATCGACGTCGGCAGCGGCGTGGAAAGCGAGCCTGGTGTGAAGGATCATGAGAAGGTGAAGAGATTGTTCGAGCGCATACGGCGTGCCGTGTCTACGTGAACCGGCTGGTGAAATCCAAAATGACGAGAGCTCTTCCCGACAAGCACGGTTACTTCGGCGAGTTCGGCGGCCGGTACGTCCCGGAGA
This sequence comes from Thermoanaerobaculia bacterium, assembly GCA_035525015.1. Classification (GTDB taxonomy): domain Bacteria; phylum Acidobacteriota; class Thermoanaerobaculia; order Gp7-AA8; family Gp7-AA8; genus DATLEX01. Next base: position 11,790 of record DATLFC010000201.1, read on the forward strand.
CGCTGACCGCGGCGCTCGACGAGTTCGAGCTCGCCTACCGGAAGCTGCACCGCGATCGCGAGTTTCGCCGCGAGCTCGATCGCATCCTCGCCGAATTCGTCGGGCGCCCCACGCCGCTGACCGAGACGCCGCGCTTCGCCGAGCTGTGCGGAGAGTTCCGGCTGTTCCTGAAACGGGAGGATCTCAACCACACCGGCGCGCACAAGATCAACAACGCCATCGGTCAGGCCCTCGTTGCGAAGCGGATGGGGAAGCAGCGCATCATCGCCGAGACCGGAGCCGGCCAGCACGGCGTGGCCACCGCCACCGCCTGCGCGCTCCTGGGGCTCCGCTGCGTCGTCTACATGGGCGAGGTGGACATGGCCCGGCAGGAGCTCAACGTCTTCCGCATGCGCCTCCTGGGCGCTGACGTGGTGCCGGTCTCGAGCGGCAGCCGAACGCTCAAGGACGCCATCAACGAGGCCATCCGCGACTGGGTGACGAACGTCCGCACCACGCACTACATCATCGGCTCGGTCCTCGGACCGCATCCCGATCCGATGATCGTGCGCGATTTTCAATCGGTGATCGGACGCGAAGCGCTGGCGCAGCTGCGGAAGCGTATCGGGAAGAAGCCCGATGTGGCGATCGCCTGCGTCGGCGGAGGCTCGAACGCCATCGGCCTCTTCTACGAGATGATCGATCACAAGTCCATTCGGATGATCGGCGTCGAGGCGGGCGGCCGCGGACACGCTCTGGGCGATCATGCCGCGCGGTTCAGCGGCGGTGCGGTCGGCGTCTTGCACGGAACGCGATCGATGGTGCTGCAGGACGAGTTCGGGCAGATCTCCACCACGCATTCGATCTCCGCCGGCCTCGATTACCCCTCCATCGGACCGGAGCACGCATACCTGCACGAGATCGGCCGCATCGAGTATTACGACTGCAGCGACGAGCTGGCCCTGGAGGCGTTCCATCGGCTCAGCGAGACCGAGGGAATCATCCCGGCCCTCGAGTCGGCGCACGCGCTCGGGTGGCTGATGCGGAACGGCAACGCGATTCCGCCGGGCTCAATCGTGCTCGTCAACCTGTCGGGAAGAGGCGACAAGGATGTTCCGCAGGTCCAATCGATGTGAGGCGCTGTTCCGCGCGCTTCGCAGGGAGAAGCGCTGCGGGCTGATCGCGTACGTCACGTGCGGCGACCCCGACGTGGAGACGACCGTGCGGATCGTGCGGGCTCTGGAGGAGGCGGGAGCGGACGCAATCGAGCTCGGCGTGCCCTTCTCCGATCCCATCGCCGACGGTCCGGTGATCCAGGCCGCCGCGCAGCGGGCGCTGGCGAACGGAACGACGCTCCTCGACGTGCTGCACATCGGACGGGCCATCCGCGAAGAGAGCGCGATTCCGCTGATCGCCTTCTCCTACCTCAATCCTCTGCTGCGCTATGGGATCGAGCGGTTTGCGCGGGAGGCCTCCGCGGCGGGATTCGACGCCGCGCTGCTGACCGATCTGCTCCCGGAGGCGGGGACCGAGATCCAGCGCGCCGTGCGCCGGCAGGGGATGGGGCTGGTCTATCTTCTCGCGCCGACGTCGACTCCGAAACGGATCACCACGATCGATCGCGCCAGCGACGTCTTCGTCTACTACGTTTCCACCACGGGCGTCACCGGCGCGCGCAGCGAGCTCGATCCGGCGCTGCTCGACCGGCTCGACGACATCCGCGCGCGGATGACGAAGCCACTGGCGGTCGGATTCGGGATCTCGAAGAGGGAGCACTACGATCTGCTGCGCGATCGCTGTGCATCGGTCGTCGTCGGGAGCGCGATCGTGCGGGCCATCGCCTCCGGCGATGCCGCGGGCGCGCCCGCTCGCGCGGCGGAGGTCGTCCGCTCGATCGTGTACCATTCGCCCAGGTGAGACGGTCCACTCTCCTTCTTCTTCTCGTCCTTGCCGCGTGTGCTTCGCCTCCGCCGCCCCAACCGGCGGTCGTTCCGGCTCCGGATCTCGGCAGCGGGCGCGTGACGGCGACGGCGCTGAACGTCCGGGCCGACGCCTCGACCGACGCCGAGGTGCTGACGCTGGTCCGGCGCGGAGACGAGCTTTCGTTGATCGAGGAGCATGACGGCTGGTATCGGGTCCGGCTCCCGTCGGGAGAGAGCGGATGGGTATCGGCGCGGTACGTGTCGCGCGGAGGACGGATGCCCGCACCGCAGCCGCGCCGCCCCGGTTGTCCGCCCGATTCCGATTACGCCTTCGAGAAATCGCCGATGCCGTCGTTCAGCGATCGCGGCGCGCACGGCCTGGTGATCGTCGAGGCGAACGTGAACACGAACGGCGTCGTGACCTCGACCCGCGTCCTCTCCAACAACACCGGCGACGAGACGCTCGCCTTCCTCGCCGAGCGCGAGATCCGCGAAGCCCGCTTCATCCCCCCCGTCCGCAACTGCGTCCGCCGCCCCTTCCTCTTCACCTACAAGCGCGCCTTTTAATGGGGTCAGGCCTTCCCTTTTACCTTTCTCTACCGCCGGTAGAGAAAGGTAAAAGGGAAGGCCTGACCCCTACTCGATGGTGATGGTGCCGTTGTTGTTGGTCAGGTCGAGGCGGCAGATGCCGGAGCCGATCGTGCCGGTGACCGCTTCGTCGGTGAGCGTGCGGGTCGTGATGGGGAGCCGGGTCTGGATCCGGCCGAACGTCGTCCGGGCATTCACGGCGTAGCTCGCACCCGGCGGGAGATCGATCTTGATCGACGAGAAGCTCGTCCGCAGCGAGATCGGCTTGCACGCCGGCGCCCCCGCCAGCGTGATGGCCCCGTTCTGGTTCTGTACGTCGACGGCGCCTTTCACATCGCGGAGCACGACCGAGCCGAACGTCGTCTTCACCAGCGTGTTCCCGCCGATCTCCGACAACTTGACGCTGCCGTTCGCATTCGTCACCTGCGCCGCGCCGCTGACATCCCGCAGATCGACGGTGCCGAACGAAGTGGTGACATCGGCGCTCCCGCGCACGGCGCGCGCCTCGATCCGCGAATTCGTCCCGCTCACCTGCAGATTGCCCTCGACCCGCGCCACGCTGATCGACCCGAAGGCGTTGGTCACTGCCAGGTCGCGGCCCACACGCTCCACCTGGACGCTCCCGTTCTTGTTCCGCACCTCGACCGGCCCGGAGACATTCGAGACACTGACCGATCCAAATCCGTTCGCCACGGTCAGCGGCCCCGTCACCTCACTGACGGCGACGCTGCCGTTGGTGTTCTGGACGATCGTCCGTCCATTCGTCTTCGTGACTGTGATGGAGCCGAAGCGGTTCGACACGTCGGCCGTTCCGCTGATCGTGTCGGCGCGAATCGACCCGTTCGAGTTGCGCACCACCGCGTTCCCGTTGATGTTGCGCAGCGTGATGGAGCCGAACGAATTCTCGACCTTCTGCTCCCCGCGCGTGTCGCTGAGTTGGATCGAGCCGTGTCCGTTGACGATCTCGCTGCCGCTTGCGATCCCCGCGGCCTGCACCGATCCGAAGCGGTTGCTCACCCGGAGTGGCGCGCTCGCCGGTACCGTGATCTGGAAATCGACGGAGTACGAGAAGTCGCCATCGCGACTCCGGGCCCGCGTCGGGTAAACGGTCCTGATCCTCACGCCGCCCCGCCCGCTCTCCGCCTCGATCCGGATCTGCTTCGCCCACGCCGCGTCCGACGAGCGGATCGTCGCCTTCACATCGACTTCGGAGCGGCTTCCCGTCCGGATGTTCACGCCGCCGAAGCGGTGGTCGATCGCAACCGTACCGCCGGAGTAGGGAACCGTGCGGTGGAACCGCTCCTCGTACTTCTCCTCCGCGGCCGCGGCCGTCGCCATCAGCGCCGCCACGAGCAGCGCCGCCATCCGTTCACTCGTTCGAGACATGTTCTCCCTCCCGCACGATTGCCTGGAGCGTCCGCTGCTTCTCGGAATACATCGCCAGCAGCTCTCTCCGCAGGTGCGCGTTCTTCCTGTTCTCGGCGATGCCCGACCGCACTTCGGCGATCGCGTCGTCGAGCACCATCAGCTTTTCCCTGTAATTCATCATGAGCGCCCCCTCGGCGTTCTCCAGCCGCGGCTCCGCGACCTCCTCGAGCCGGCCGATCGCCGCCACGTACGCCGCCTCGGCGCGCTCCACCTCGTCGACCGCCGCCACGCTCAGGATCGTCTGCCCGAACGCCGCATCGCGCGTCGTGTCCCGCACCGCGTACCATGTCGTGCCGCCGATGCCGATCGTCAGCAGCGCCGCCGCCGCGATCCGCCACAGCGGCGTCCGCACCACTCCTCGCCGGATGCGCCCCCACAGCAGGTCGCTCTCCCACGTATGCCGCATCGAGCGCGCCGCGACGGCGATGTCGTTCCAGTCCGCCAGGATCTCCCGGCATGCCGCGCACGACTCCGCGTGCTTCGCCGCCGCATCCATCGAAGCGGCGTCGCCTTCCAGGAGAAGGTCGTCGAGTTGTTCGCATCGGATGGTCATCGTGATTCTTTCCACTGTTTTCGCAGTTCTTTCTTCGTGGCGAAGAGGATCCATTTCGAATTCCCCTCGCTGATGTTCAGGATCCCGCCGATCTCCGCGTGGCTCAGCCCCTCGATCTCGAAGAGCATGAACACCGTCCGCCGCTGCTCCGGAAGCCCGTCGAGCATCCGCCGCAGCGCGATCCGTTTCAGGTCGTCGACGCTGATCACGCGCACGTCATCCTCGATCGACGTCTCCTCGCCGCGCCGCTTCCTCTTCCGCAGGAGGTCGTAACAGGTGTTGACCAGGATCCGGTACATCCAGGTCGTAAACGCCGCTTCGCCCGTGAAGGTCGCCGCCGCCCTGTGGATCTTGAGAAACGTTTCCTGCACCGCATCCTCGGCATCGGCCACGGTGCCGAGGTGGTTGTAGGCGATCGATTTCATCCGGTCGCCGAAGCGGCGATACACCTCTTCAAAGATCTGCGGGTCCGCTCGGGCGCACCCCGCGGCAAGCCGGCGGTCTTCGGCGTGCGGCTCGTTCATGACGCGCGGGATGCCCTCGAGGACCGCTTCCAGCATCGTTCTGAGCTCCTAGACGCCCCCACCCCCCCAAAGTTAGAGGATGGGGTCAGGCCTTCCCTTTTACCTTTCCCTACAAGGTGGAGAGAAAGGTAAAAGGGAAGGCCTGACCCCACGGGAAGTTCCGGCACGGCATTGCGATTATCGTTCTCATGCGGACGGCAGTATCGTTTCTGATCGGTTGCGTTCTCGGCGCCACCGCGATCCTGATGTGGGTCGAGGAAAGTGGGGCACGGGCGGTGTCGCCGGCGGACGTAGTGCCGGTGGCGGCCGGGTCGCGCTCGCTTCACCTGCCGGTCGAGGGCATCCGGATCGAAGCGCTCCGCTCCGACTTCCACGAGCCGCGGAGCGGCGGCCGCCGTCATGAGGCCATCGACATCCTCGCGCCGCGCGGCACTCCCGTCCTTGCCGTCGCCGACGGCACGATCCGGAAGCTCTTCACCAGCAAGGCCGGCGGACTGACCGTCTATCACTACGACGACGCCGAGACGACCTGCTACTACTACGCGCACCTCGACCGATACGCGGAAAACGTCCGCGAGGGGATGACTGTCGCGCGCGGTGCCGTGATCGGCTACGTCGGTACCACCGGCAACGCGCCGAAGAACGCCCCCCATCTTCATTTCGCCATCCTCCGTCTGACGGCGACGAAGGAGTGGTGGAAAGGCGAGCCCGTCGATCCGTATCCGCTGCTGACGGGGCGCTGAGCACCGGTTTTGCTGGTCTAGAATTCGGCACTCTATGACCACAGTCCTCGCCGGGCCGGAACGTCCGACCATCCCGATCCTCACGGCGGACGATGTGAAGACGCGCGCCGAGCGGGCGCTCCAGGAGGCGCGCGAGCGTCTGCAACGCATCGAAACCGTCCCCCTCGACAGCGTGAGCGGCGCGAACGTCCTCGACGAGTGGGACCGCGCGGCGATCGTGCTCGAGGACGCCTTCGGCCCGATCTCGCTTCTCAACAGCGTCCATCCCGAGAAGGCCGTGCGCGATGCGGCCGACGTGGCACTCGTCGAGGAGTCGAGCTTCCTGACCGAGATCTTCCAGAACGAGGTGCTGTACGAGCGCGTGCGGAGCGTGCAGCCGGCCTCGCTCTCCGAAAAGCAGCTGCAGAAGGATCTGGTCGAGGCATTCGAGGACAGCGGCGTGACGCTCCCACCCGATCGGCGGCAGCGCTTCAAGGAGATCTCCGACCGCTTGACGGAGATGGGACAGGAGTTCGCGCGCAACATCCGCGAGGACACCACGCGCATCGTCTTCACGCAGGAGGAGTGCGCAGGCGTGCCGGAGTCGTGGCTCGAGCGCGCTCCCCGCGACGACGAGGGGAACATCGTCGTCGGATTCGACTATCCCGACTACATTCCCTTCATGGCCAACGCCCACGACGAGGCGGCGCGGAAGCGCTACTACACCGGGTACACGAATCGCGGATTCCCGCGCAATCTCGAGGTCCTCGACGAGATCACCGCGCTGCGGAAGGAGATCGCCGACCTCTACGCCGTGCCGAGCTACGCGCACTACGTCACGAAACGGCGGATGGTCGAGACTCCGGAGACGGTGCTCGGCTTCCTGGACGAGGTGCGGAGCGTGGTGACGGAGGCCGAGCTGCGCGACCTCAGTGAGCTCAGTGCCACCAGGTCGGAGATGACCGGCGTTCCGGTCGAGCAGGCCAACATCAACCGGTGGGACATGCTGTACTACCGGGAGCGGCTGCGCGAGAAACGGTTCGCCATCGATCAGGAAGCGCTGCGTGAATATTTTCCGACCGGCCCCGCCGTCGAATGGATGCTCGACATCAGCGAGCGTCTCTACGATCTTCGCTTCGAGCGCGCCACCGTGCCGGTCTGGCACGACGATGTGATCTACTTCGACGTTCTCGACGGGACGACGAGCGAATTCATCGGCGGCATCTACCTCGATCTCTATCCGCGCGAAGGGAAGTACAAGCACGCCGCGGCCTGGCCGGTGCGCGGCGTCAGCCGCAAGGCGGCCCGCAAGCCGATCAGTGTCCTGGTGACGAACTTCAACCGCAAGGGCCTCACTCACGACGAGCTGGAGACGCTACTGCACGAGTTCGGGCACGTCCTGCACGGCGTCCTCTCCCACACCGAGTACAACCAGCACTCCGGCACGAGCGTCGAGCGCGATTTCGTCGAGGCCCCTTCGCAGATGTACGAGGAGTGGGCGAGCCGGCTGGAAAGCCTGGCCCTGCTGCGCGAGCATTGCGCCGGCTGTCCCGAGATCGATGCCTCACTCGTCGATCGCCTGACCGCCGCCGCGAAATTCGGCTCCGGCATCGACTACGGCCGGCAGCTCCTCTACGCGCAGTTCGACATGGCCCTCTCCAGCCCCGCGCCGCGGCCGTCACTCGACGTGTGGAAGGAGATGGAGGGTGCGACCCCGATGGGGTATGTCGAGGGGACCTCCTTCCCCGGCACCTTCGAGCACATCGCCAGCGGCTATGCCGCCGGCTACTACGGCTACATGTGGGCGAAGGCGATCGCCCTCGACATGCTCTCGGCGTTCGGCGTCGATCTGATGAACCGTGACGTGGGGCGCCGCGTCCGCGAGATGATCCTCCGCCGCGGCAGCGAAGAGCCGGCCCGCACGCTGGTCGAGAACTTCCTCGGCCGTCCGGTGTCGAGCGAAGCCTTCTTCGAGCGGATCAGGGGAAGGTGAGGGGAGCGCCGGTGAGGACACCGGCGCTCCGGAAGACTTCAGCGGTTGCCGCCGCCGCCGGGGCGCTGTCCACCGCCGCCGCCGGGGTTCTGACCGCCACCACCCGGCTTCTGCGGGTTGCCCTGTCCCGGCTTCTGACCGCCGCCGCCGGGATTCTGACCGCCGCCACCCGGTTTCTGCTGCCCACCGCCTGGTTTCTGCTGACCTTTGTAGCCTTCTGAGGGGTTCTGTTCGTTCGCCATGGTTGGCTCCTTTCAGCAGACAGATCAGCGCAGGAAACGGGCCAGTTGAGCCAAATAATTGATGGGAGACACTTAACGGGCGCCCCAAAAGCTTCCCTAGATCGGGGGGGTGCCGATGCCGATCGGCTCGGCGATGTCGGTCTTCTCCTGACGCTGCTGCGATTTCATTTCGTCGCGGGCCGCTTCGGTGGCCGCGGAGGTGGCGGCGCTGGCAACCTCCTTCGCGCGGCTGAAGCCTTCGCGGGCCTTCTCCGTCGCACGCTCAACGAGCCGGTCGCGGGTGTCGCCCATCAGCTCATGCTCGCGCTCGCTCTCCGGAATCAGCGCGCCGAGGACGGCCCCGGCGGCGAGAGCGGCGAGGCCGGCGATGAGCGGGTTGTCCTGGAAGACGTCGCGCGACTTTGTGCGGGCCCGGGACATGCGGCTGCGCGCCTGCATGCGCAGA
>DATLFC010000193.1:0-45678 GCA_035525015.1 Thermoanaerobaculia bacterium
GTCAACACGCTCCCTCCCGCGACGTACGCGGCATTCAAGGATCACGGAAAGGTGACGATGACGCTCGAGGAGAACGTCGACGAAGCCCGCGAGATCCTTCGCCGCTTCGAAGCGCATGGGCTGAGTCTCGAAAAGATCACCGGGCAGCTCACCGTCGACGGCGTGAAGTCGTTCGACGAGTCGTTCGTCTCGCTTGCCGGAATCATCGAAGCGCGGCGCGACGCCGTCGTGCGCGGCCTCGGCGATCGCATCACGTTCCATCTCGGCGGCAGCCACGCCGCCGTCGATACCGCCGCGCAGCGCGCCGACAAGGAGAAGTACGTCGAGCGCATCTGGAAGAAAGATGCCTCGCTCTGGAAGAGCGACGGGGAGCACGGCAAGCTCATCGCCAACTCCCTCGGGTGGCTGCGCGTCCCGGAGCAGATGCAGAAGGAGCTCGACGAGATCGTCTCCTTCGCGGAGAGCGTGCGGCGCGAGTTCGATCACGTCATCGTCCTCGGCATGGGTGGCTCGAGCCTCTGCAGCGAGGTCCTCCGCCGCGTCTTCGGCAAACGCGACGGCTATCCCGCCCTCGGCGTGCTCGATTCGACGCTCCCCGAGGCGGTCCGCAACCTGGAGTCGCGGCTCGATCTGAAGCGGACGCTGTTCATCGTCGCCTCGAAATCGGGGACGACTACCGAGCCGGTGATGTTTCACCGGTACTTCTACGATCGAGTGAAGTCGGTAAAGGGTGATCGTGCCGGCGAGAGCTTCATCGCCGTCACCGATCCGGGCACGCAGCTCGTCCGCGACGCCGAGCGCGATCGCTTCCGCAAGATCTTCCTCAACCCGCCGGACATCGGCGGGCGCTATGCGGCGCTCTCGAAGTTCGGCCTCGTTCCCGCCGCGCTGGCAGGAGTCGATGTCCGGGAGCTCCTCGACCGCGCCGTCCATGCGGCGCACGTCTCCATGACGCCCGTCGTCCGGAAGAATCCGGCGGCGCATCTCGGCGCCGCCATCGGTGCCCTGGCCGCGGCCGGCCGTGACAAGCTGACGCTCATCACGCCCGCGCCGCTCGACACGCTCGGCCTCTGGATCGAGCAGCTCGTCGCCGAGAGCACCGGGAAAGAGGGGAAGGGGATTCTTCCCGTTGCCGGCGAGCCGCCGCTCGCGGCGGACGAGTATGCAAACGATCGGTTGTTCGTTGCCGTCCGTCTCCGGCGGTCCGATGAGACGCAGCGGCTTCGAGAGCTGACGGCTGCCGGCCACCCGGTGATCGACATCGTCCTCGAGGAGCCGCTCGACCTCGGCGAGACGTTCTTCGTGTGGGAGTTCGCGACGGCCGTCGCCGGCGCCGTGCTGGCCATCAATCCATTCGACCAGCCGAACGTGCAGGAGTCGAAGGACAATACGAAACGGCTGCTCGACGAATTCAAGAGCCGGGGAACGATGGGTGAGAAAGGTGCGCGGGAAACTGTCGACAGCCCCGCGCTGGCGGCGCTCCTCGAGCGGGTGAAACCGGGCGACTACGTCGCGCTCACCGAGTACTTCGGCGAGACCGCCGCACGCGACCGGTTGATCGCGGCGATTCGCGAGTCGCTGGCACGCGAGCTGCGCGTCGCCACCACGACGGGATACGGACCGCGCTTCCTCCACTCCACCGGCCAGCTTCACAAAGGCGGCGGCGACAACGGCGTCTTCATCCAGCTCACCGGGGGAGGCCGCGAGGACGTTCCGATTCCAGGCGAGCCGTTCGGATTCGGCGCGCTGGCACGGGCGCAGGCCATCGGCGACTTCCAGTCGCTGGCCGCCCGCAACCGCCGCGCCGTCAGCATCGACCTCGGCGAAGACATCGAGCGCGGCCTGGAGAGGCTGCAGGAAACCGTGAAGACCGCGCTGACGAGGGTTTGATCGTGACCGCCGCGCAGTTCGGCATGATCGGTCTCGGTGTGATGGGGCAGAACCTCGCGCTGAACATCGAAGAGCACGGGTTCCCCGTCGCCGTCTGGAATCTCGAGAGCGACTGGACCGACCGGTTCCTCGCCGAGAACGAGGGTCGCGGATTCACCGGCGTGAAAACTCTGGCCGAGCTCGTGACCGCGGTCCAGCGGCCGCGCCGGATCATGATGATGATCCAGGCCGGGCGGCCGGTCGACCAGACCATCGACAGCATCACCCCGCACCTCGAGGAAGGTGACGTCCTGATCGACGGCGGCAACTCCTGGTTCAAGGACACGCAGGAGCGCATGCGCCGCGTGGAAGGGAAGGGGTTTCACTTCGTCGGCGCCGGCGTGTCGGGAGGCGAAGACGGCGCGCGGTACGGCGCATCGCTGATGCCCGGCGGCTCGAAGGAGTCTTACGACGCGATCCGGCCGGTGTTCGAAGCGATCGCCGCGCGGAGCGATTCCGGTCCCTGCGTCACGCATGTCGGTCCCGACGGCTCCGGTCACTTCGTGAAGATGGTGCACAACGGGATCGAGTACGGCCTCATGCAGCTGATCGCCGAGGCGTACGAGCTGCTGCGGCGGGGCGCCGGGCTCGAGGCGGACGAGCTGGCAGCACTGTTCGAAGGTTGGAACCGCGGCCCGCTGGAATCATTTCTCATCGAGGTCACCGCGAAAATCTTCCGCGCCCGCGATCGGGAGACGGGGGGCGCCCTCATCGACAAGGTTCTCGACAAGGCCGGCCAGAAAGGCACCGGCAGATGGACCGCGCAGGTCGCGCTCGACCTCGGCGTCCCCGTCCCGACGATCTCCGCCGCCATCGACGCCCGCTTCCTCTCCAGCCTCAAGTCCGAGCGCGTCCAGAACAGCAGGGTTTTTGGAGCGCCGGTGTCCTCACCGCCGCCCCCCGACGACACGGCCATCTTCATTCGCCAGATCCACGACGCTCTCCATGCATCGACGGTCTGCTGCTACGCCCAGGGGATGGCGTTGATCCGCGCCGGCTCGTCGGAGTGGAACTGGAACATCGATCTCCGCGAGATCGCGAGGATCTGGAAGGCGGGCTGCATCATCCGGGCGCGGTTCCTCGACGCGATCATGCAGGCGTACGGGAAAGACCCTGACCTCTTAAACCTGCTTCTGGCCGATGAAGCGCGGCAGCTGATGACGAGCACGCAGGAGTCGCTGCGAAGAGCCGCCGCCTACGGTCAGCTGACCGGGCTGGCGCTGCCGGCGATGGCGGCGAGCCTGGCCTGGTTCGACGGGTACCGGAGCGCCGACCTTCCCCAGAACCTCACGCAGGCGCAGCGGGATTACTTCGGCGCACACACCTACCAGCGGAATGACAAAGGTCCGGACGCCCCGTTCGTGCACAGCGACTGGGATTGATCCGGGAGTGCCGCCCTCCGGGATCAGAGCTGGCGCTTGAAGAGGTCGGCGAAGTTCTCCTTCAGCCGGTCGAGCACGGGGCGGCGGAACCACTTGGTCATCTCGATCTCGTGCGAGCGCGCCAGGTCTTCGAAGAACATCGCCTCCATTTCGCGGGCGATGCCTTCGTCGTACACGTTTACGTTGACCTCGTCATTGAGGCGGAAGCTGCGGTCGTCGAAGTTCGAGGAGCCGACCGTCGTCCAGATGCCGTCGACCACCATCGTCTTGGCGTGCATCATGGTCGGGTGGTACTCGAAGATGCGGATGCCGCGGCGCAGCAGCAGCTCGTAGTGCCAACGGCTGGCCTGCCGGACGATCGGCACGTCGGAGTGCTTTCCGGGAACGACGACCCTCACGTCGACGCCGCGCCGCACCGCCCCTTCGAGGGCACGGCGGGTGTCGTGATCGGGCACGAAGTAGGCGTTGCTGATGTAGATCGACTTCTGCGCGCTGACGATGGAGATGATGTAGAGGAGCTTGGCGGTCGAGCTCCCCTCGGACGGCGACGATTTGATCACCTGCGTCAGGTGATCGCCCCGCGGCGGGACGGAGGGGAAGTAATCGAGGCCGGTGAGGAGCTCGCCGCGGCTCTTGATCCAGTTGTCCATGAACGCGAACTGCATCTGCGTCACGACCGGACCCTCCACGCGAATGACGGTCTCGCGCCAGTGGTCCTCCGCGTCGGCGTCGCCGAGCCATTCGTCGGCGATACCGATGCCTCCCGAGAATCCGATTTCGCCGTCGACGATGAGCAGCTTGCGATGCGTGCGGTGGTTGACACGCGACAACGTGTACCAGCGCAATGGGTGGTACCACTCGACGTCGACGCCGTTGCGCCGCAGAAAGTCGACGAGCGTGTCCGACATCGGCGACGACCCGACGGCGTCGAGAATCACCTTCACCTGCACCCCGGCGCGGGCGCGCTCGGCCAGCTCTTCCGCGAACTGCCGCCCGGTCTCGCCGTCCCAGAAGATGTAGAACTCCAGGTTGATGGTCTTTCGCGCGTTGCGGATGGCCGCGAGCATGGAGGGGAAAATCCGCACGCCGTTCTTCAGAATCGTCACCTGATTGCCGGGTGTGATGGCCGCCCCGGTCAGCGCGTGCATCGTCTGAACGAACGCGATGTCGCGGACGCCGAACTGATGCCGCATGTGATAGCGCATCGGCAGGCGTCGCCGGACGATCGGCAGCGGCGGCCGGTTCGTGTACCGGGGAGTCCTGCGCCGGCGAAAGGGCCACATCATCCGAATCGCTGCTCGGCCAGCCAGAAGATCAGGAGAAGGGTCGCGATGATGCCGCCGATGGCGATGGTCATCACCACGATCAACACGAGGAGAGCGGCGGCCAGCATGCGGCCCCCGCTCCGCGGAGGCAGCCTCCGGTTGCGGCTCTCCATCAGAATCCGCATATTCATGACATTCTGCTTGTGCAGCACGTCGAAAATGTCGCCCATGACCGGGATGGAACCGATGACGATGTCGATGATGAGGTTGAACAGCATCCGCAGCAGCTTCGGGAACGGCACGCGGTGGCGGACGGCGCCGATGATGAGCCAGGTTGACATCGCCCCCGTCATCAGGTCGCCGATGCCGGGGATGAGACCGACCGCCGCGTCGAGCCCGAACCGCTGGTTCGTCCCCGGGATCGCCACGGCGCGGTCCATCAGGTCGGCGAACCGGCGCAACGTCACCAGGTCCGCCGGCAGCTTCTCGTCCGGCTCGATGACTTCCGGGATATGGACGACCATTCTGGATGACACCCCCCTCGATTATGCACGGCCGCTGCCGAATGTTCGGCCCGCTTGTTGCGTTTCCGGCTCCTGATGGCTGACGGCGATCCTCGCGAGCCCGGTTCCGATCCGCGTCCCCGATGGGCGCAGCGGCTCACGACCGGGTGGACCGTCGTCTGGTCGTGGCTCACCGACCCGGCGGTGCTCGTCTATCGCCGCGCCGCGCACGGGCACAAGCGGGCCCGCGTCCTCATCGTGGAGTTCTTTCTTCTCGTCCGCGAGGTGACCCGCGAATTCTGGATGAAGGAAGGGACCTCGCGCGCCGCCTCTCTCGCGTATACGACCCTTCTGTCGCTCATTCCGCTGCTCGTCGCTTTCGTCGTCCCGCTGCAGAAGTATCTGAAATCGATCCTTCCCGATTTTCGGATGACGATCGACAACATCCTGAATGCGGTCATCCCCTATCGCTCGCCGGAAGTGACCGAGCATCTCGCGCGCTTCGCGGAGAACGCCGGAGCTGCGTCCGGCATCGCCATCATCATCTTCCTGGTCATCGCCTTTCGCCTCTTCCTCGCCGTGGAAGGGACGATCAATCAGATCTGGAAGGTGCAGAGCGCCCGCGGCTACCGGCAGAAGATCATCGCCTTCACCATGCTCTTCTTCTGGGGACCGCTGCTGATGGGTCTCTCCCTCACCACGACCCGCTCCCTGGAGCGGAGTCCGCTTCTCCGCGCCGTCTTCCGTCACGAGATCGTCTTCGCCCTCGTCCCGATCGTCATCCTTTTTCTCGCCTTCACCATGCTGTTCTGGCTCGTGCCGTCGACGCGGGTGAAGTTCTCCTCGGCCGTCGCCGGAGCCGCGGTGACGACGTTTCTCTTTTCGATGGTCCGGTGGGGCTTCGGGATCTACGCCGACTATCTGGCGGCGGGGCGATTCAATCTGATTTACGGCGCTGTGGCCCTGGCCATCATCTTTCTGATCTCCATCGAAGTGATGTGGATCGTCATTCTCCTCGGCGTCGAGGTGAGCTACGTCTACCAGAATCTGTACGGCGTCCTGCGGGCGTCGGAACAGCAGATCGACGACGAGCCGCGATTCGATCTCTACTTCGGACTCCGCGCCATGATCGAGGTGACGCGCCGCTTCGAGCGTCGCGAGGACGCTCCCTCGTCCTACCGGCTGGCCGAGCAGTTCGGCATTACGGACGCGCAGATGCTGCGGGTGCTGCGCAAGCTCGAGGACGGAAAGCTGGTGAAGGAAACCGGCGGGGAGTGGACCGGCTTCGTGCCCGGATGTGATCCCGACCGGATCAGCATCGAGGAAGTTTTGGCCCAGGTCGAAGGGTCGCAGCGGGCCCTTCCCGACCTCGGCCCCGACGATCAGGAGCGGCGCACGGTCGGCTCCCTCTTTGCCGCCCTGAATGCCTGCAGCGCCGCCGCTCTCGACCGGATGACCATCGGCCGGCTGGTCCGCGAGCTCTACTCCCCCCGGGCCGTGCGCGAAGAAAAATCGTCGTAGTGTTTCGCTGACGCTCGGAATGACGCGTTTGGGGCGATACTTATACGCAGCAAGAGGTCCGACGGCTGGGAGGGGGAGCCCCATGAATCGCGAACATCTCACGATCGCGGCGTCGATCGCCGCCGGCGTCATCGCCGCAGTGCCCGTTTTTCTGATGGCGCGCCAGGAGCCGGCGCCGCCGCCCCTGCATCCGCCCGTGCAGCGCGCCGCGGTGATCGAATGGCAACCCGAGCTCCCCGATCTGACCGCGGAGCCGGCCGAATCCTCCGCCGAGCCGTCGCTGACCGGGAAAGGTGAAGAGCAGATCCAGCGCCGCATCGATGCGCTGGCCGCGGAACTGTCGCGGATGTGGACGCGCAGTCCGGAACGGCTGGTCCGCGTCATCGACCGCGCCTCCCGCGCCGTCGATCAGTCGCCGCCGGTGACGCTGCTGCTGGCCATCGCCCACGCCGAAACGAACGGCAAGATCCTCGACGTTTCGGAAGCGGGAGCGGTCGGCCTGGCACAGGCGACGCCGGTCGCCTACAGGCAGGAGCGGTTCACCGGTCGTCTCTTCGTCACGCATGACTACGTGCTCGGCTCGCGCGCCTACATGATCAAGAAGCCGCTCGGCGACGCCTACAAGATCGCCACGGTAGCGCTGGAGCGGAGAGCCGGTTCGGCCGAGCGCGCGCAGAAGCTGCTTCGCTCCGCTCTCGCGCTCCGCCGCGAAGGGCTGGAGGAGCTCGATTCCCTGAAACCGTTTGCCCCGGATGGTTTTTACGACTCCATCGAAGCAGCCGACCGTTACAACCACGCCACTCTCCAGCATCTCGGCGAGCTTCTCGAGATCGACGATCGCGAGGTGCTCGAAGCATTCCGCGATCGGATGAAGCGCGAGTACGCCGGTCTCCGCGAAGAGCAGGCCCGCTACTGGAAGGCCTATCAGCGCGAGCTCGTGCAGAGGCGTGACGCGCTGCTCGTGGCGCGCTTCGGCGCTCCGATGAAGAGGCTCGACGAGGAGCTGGTCTACGAGGCGAGCGAATATCTCGCCCGCAGGCTCGACGACCGCTTCTCGGCCACGCACATGGCCGCTTTCCTCGTACAGCATCTCGAGACCAAACGGCTGGAGGCGCAGAAGCTGGCTCGTGCCTCGAGAAATGTCGAGCGGATGACGGCCGCGCTCTACAACGGCGGTTCGCACAACGTGAAGCGGATGCTGGCCGGTCTCATCGCCTCACTCCCCGAGACCGACAGGTACATGCGGAAGGTGCCGGCAACCCGGCGCCGTCTCGACGCGCACGTCGCCCTCGTGGAAGGGGCGGCCGCCAGGACGGATCGCCCGGGGCGACGGGCCAGGTAAGTCACGTCTCCGCCCGCCCTCGTCGCAGCGCCCGGATCATCCGGATGCGGCGGGACGTCTCGTACGCCACCGTGGCCGTGACGACCCACAGCGTGCCCGCCGAGAGCCCCGCGGCAATGTCCGAGATCCAGTGCACGCCGAGATATACGCGCGACATCGAGACGGCGGCGATGATGGCTGCCGCCGCTGCCAGGCCGGCCGCCCTCACCCGCCACGGTTTCTTCGCCCGCAGGATGAGGTAGCTGATCGCGCCGAACACGATCGTCGTTCCCATAGCGTGGCCGCTCGGAAACGAGTACCCCTGCGCCGTTCGCAACGCCACGGCCAGATCGGGGCGGGCCCGTGAGAAGAGCACCTTCAGCTCGATGACGAGCAGGGCGCCGGCCAGGCTCGTGGCGATGAGATAGATCGCCCAGCGGTAGCGTCCGCGCGCCGCCAGTCCGGCTGCCACGCCGGCGACGATCAGCCCCAGACCGACCGGGCTCCCGAGATAGGTGAAGGCGGTGAAGAACAGCGTCGCGCCGGCCGAGCGCTGCTCCTCGGCCCAGCGGTGAATGTCGGTGTCGACGCGCTGCAGCACCTCGCTCCGCTCGTGGACGAGCTCCGCGAGGTCGAGAAACTGGTTGCCGGCGACGGCGCTGGCCAGTCCGCCGGCGGCCAGCAGCACGACGACGGGCACGTAGTCCTTGTAGCGGAAGGAGGCGGCCTTCCAGCCGAGGAGCGCAAGGGTGCGGCTGATGAGAGGCCCGAGGGGAATGAAAAGGAGCCAGAAGACGACGAAGAGGGCGAAGAAGCCGGCGATGAAGATCACGGCGGATCAGAACCCGCCGGACATGTACTTCCACTGCACGATCTTGTCGTTGATCTCACGCAGCCGGCGGCTGATCATCCGGCAGAGCAGGTTGAGAAACTGCAGCGAGGCGTTCGGATCCATGGAGAGGATCTCGTTGAGCGTAGCGCGGTCGATGGAGAGGACCGTGGCATCTCCCTCGTGCGCCTTGGCGTCGGCGGAGCGAACCTTGTCGTCGATGAGTGCCATCTCGCCGAAGAAATCGCCGCGGTCGAGAACGGCCAGCGCCTCTTCGCCGACGCCGGGGATGAACTTGGAAATGCGCACCCGGCCGTCGAGGACGATGTAGAGCTTGTCGCCCTTCTCACCCTCACGAAAGATCATCGATCCGCTGCGGAACCGCTCCTCGGACGAGAACGTGGCCAGCAGCTTCATTTCCGCGGCGGAGAGACCGCGCTCGCGGAAGAGGTCCACCTTGTCTTCCGATTTGACCGTGATCTGCGTGACCTCGCGGATGCCTTCGGCGCGCTTCCGTCCCGCGCCGCGCTTGGCGTCTTCCTGGAAGAACAGCTTGAGTTGCTCGTTCGCGTCGCGCACTTTCTCGGTGAGCGAGCGCCAGAACGCCCAGTGCAGGCCGACCGCCATCTGCTTCTCGTCGTCCATCATCTGATCGAGGGCGCTGAAGGAGAACGTGAAGCAGCCCGATGACTCGGCGGCCACGGCGTCGCTGGAGCGATGGGTGCGATCGATGAAGTTCATCTCGCCGAAGATCTGCCCGGCGCTCAGCAGGCCGAGGATCTGCGGTCCGAACGGCGTCTCGTGCCGGATCTCGATCTGGCCGTCGCGCACGATGTAGAAGTCCATGGAGCGGTCTTCGGCGCGGAAGATGTAGTCGCCGCTGAGGAATCCTTCCACGCGTGCGAACTTCGAGAGGCGGAAGACCTGATCGTCCTTCATGTGCTTGAAGACGTCGAGTCTGCGCAGCTCCGACCCTACGGTGATCAGGTCCTCGCGCTTTTCGGCGGCCCGATGTACTTTCTGCTGAATCTCACGGAATCCCCGGACCCGTGGATCGCGGAACAGGCTCTCTTTCCGCAGCTCCAGCCGCTCGGTGCAGACCTGGAGATTCTCGACACGCCCTTTGATGCGCGCATTGAGCTCCTTCTGCTCCATGTCGAGGATCCTTCTGAGCGTGTTGATCATCCGGCGGACCGGTTCGGTGATCTCGCCTTTCTGGTCTGTCGCCAGCAGGAATGCATCGATGAAGTGATCGAGCGCTTCCTCGTGGTTCTTCATCTCGAACTCGACGCGGCCCGCCATCTCGGCCACGCCGCGGTCGAACGGATTCAGGACGCGCGCGTGCGAGATCTCCTCGTGCGCCGGTCCCCATTCGCCCTGCGAGTAGTAGAGACGCCCGAGGATCTCGAAGGCGCGGTAGTTGTTCACGGTTTTGATCTTGGCGATCTCGAGAAGCTCGATGGCGTTGGCGATCTGCTCCTTGGCGATGTAGTACTGCGCCAGCCCGATGAACTGCGACGCGTCGATCTCGTCCCGCGACCGCTCTTCCGATACCGCGGCGCGAACCGTGCTGAACCGCGACTCCTCCGCCTGCTTCTTCAGATCGCGGACCCGCGCCAGGCTGATGCGTAGCGGCACCGATCCCGGCTTCAGCTTCTCCGCCATCTCGTAGAGGTGGATGGCCTCGTCGTACATCTCCTGGTCGGTGTAGCGGCGCGCCAGCGCGATCAGATCGTCGGGCTCGATGGGAATGGCAACGTCGTTGGCGACGGTGCGAAACCGGGCGCGGGGGGGGACAGGCTCCTCGGACAAGATGCTGTCATTATGAAGGATGAAGGATGAAGGCTGAAGAATGAAGGCAATAACGCTCGCTCTGGTGCTCACTTCATCCTTCATCCTTCATCCTTCATCCTTTGCCCAGTTCAAGCTCGCCGTTCCTCCCTACGACTTCCAGTTCCCGCGCGACCATGGCTCGCACGACGCTTACCAGACCGAGTGGTGGTATTTCACCGGCCATCTGCGGGGCGAGAGCGGCCGGCGGTATGGTTTCGAGCTGACGTTCTTCCGCGTCGGCGTGACGCCGCCGGAAACGGCGCCTGCGACGCCGTGGGATCTGCGTCATCTGGCCCTGGCGCATTTCGCCATCACCGACATCGATGGCCGTGAGTTCCGTTACCACGAGAAACTCAATCGCGTATCGCCGTTCACCGCCGGCGCGGCCACCGGCCATCTCGACGTCTTCAACGAGGGGTGGCGAGCCACGACGGCCGCCGACGGAAGCTGGCGCGTCCAGGCTTCCGCGGAAGGAGATGCGATCGACCTCACGCTCCGCTCGGCGAAACCGCCCGCCATTCACGGCGAGAACGGCGTCAGCGTGAAGGCGGCCGGAGAAGGTTACGCATCCCACTACTACTCGATGACCAGACTCCTCGTCACCGGCACGGTCGCGGCGAAGGGGCGCAAGCGCGAGCGGTGTGACGGCCTGGCCTGGATGGACCATGAGTTCGGCAGCTCGCAGCTCCGCGAGTACCAGCAGGGGTGGGACTGGTTCTCGGTGCAGCTCGACAACGAGACCGAGCTGATGCTGTACGTGATCCGGCGCGCCGACGGGACGCCCGACGTGACGTCGTCCGGCTCGTTTGTCACCGACACCGGGCGCGTGATCCACATCGGCCACCGGCAGATGCAGGTCCGGCCGGAGGGGAGCTGGCGATCGCCAGGGAGCGGTGCCACGTATCCGATGGGCTGGACGCTGGCGGTCCCGTCGTTGAGAATTGTCCTCCGGCTCCGGCCCGTGCTGGAGGATCAGGAACTGGTCACGAGTGCATCCACGCAGGTCACCTACTGGGAGGGAGCGGTCGAGGTCACCGGATCGTCCGGCGACATTTCCGTGCGTGGAGCGGGCTACGTCGAGATGACAGGATACGATCGGGTATTCAGACAACCATGAGAAAAATTACTGCCGTTGCCGCCTTGCTGCTTCTCACCGCCTTGACCCGGACGCTGGAAGAGCGGATCCAGCGCATCGCCTCGGAAATCGATTCGACGATCGGCGTGGCCGCCCTGCACGTCGAGAGCGGGCGCCGTTTCAGCGTCCGTGCCGACGAGCCCTTCCCGATGGCCAGCGTCTACAAGCTTCCGGTGGCGATCGCCTTCCTGCGCGAGGTCGATGCCGGACGCTACTCGCTGTCCAGCGAAGTGACCGTGCAGCCGGGCGATTTCTCCGACGGACACAGCCCGCTGCGCGAGCGTGCCGGCGGGCGTCCCCTCACCATCACGCTGCGCGAAGCGGTGCAGGCCATGGTGGGGCAGAGCGACAACATGGCCGCCGACGTGCTGATCCGGCTCACCGGCGGAGGGCGGGCCGTGACGGGCGTCGTCCGCGATCTCGGCATCTCCGGCATCGACGTCACGGCCGATGCGTATGCCGGCGCAGCCGGCGAGACCGCCACGCCGGCGGCGATGCTCGCCGTTCTCGAGCGTCTTTACTCGCAGCAGGCCGGGCTCTCGAAGTCGAGCCACGATCTGCTGATGCGGATCATGAGCACCTCGTCGACCGGGGAGCACCGGATCAAAGCCGGTGCGCCGGACAGGGCGACTGTGGCGAATAAGACCGGCACACTGCCGGGGACGGTCAATGACGCCGGCATCATCACATCGCCCGACGGCCGGCATCACGTGCTGATCGTCGTCTTTACCAAGGACGGTAGAACATCGACCATGACGCAGCGAGAGAGGGCGGTCTCGCTGATCACGCGCTCTCTCTACCGCGAGTTCGTCGGGTGGACGCCGTGGCGCCGCGCTTCGCGCCGTCAGTAGGGCGGCCGCAGCGCGGTGTCGTCCGCGACGACGCCGTTCGGGAGATCTTCGCTGTCGATCGTGACGCCGAGGAAGGCGATGCACATCTCGTCGGTCGTTGCTTCGCCCCACCGCACGTTCTGCGGCGGGTCATTCGGCTGGCGGGGATTGCCGGCTGAGTTGTCGTAGAAGGCTGTCAGCGTCACGCTCGACCACGCCGGAATCGCCACCGGCTCGCGGTAGCGATACATCGCCTGCCAGTTGAAATCCCACTCCTCGATGTTGATCAGGCAGCGCGTCTCCCCGAGCAGGTTCGTCGTCTGGACGCGGATGCTGCGGCCGAGCAGATGCATGTGCGGCGCGATCACCCAGACCTTCACGGGGACCGGGATGACCGGAATCGATGCCGTGACGCGATGATTCGCCGCGCCGGCCGGAATCTCGAACTCCGTGTTGATGACCGGGACGATGCGCAGCAACTGCTTCGGCTGCGTCTCCGCGAAATAAATCGCGATCTCCGTCTGGTCGGGCTTCGGATGTCCGTCGTGCGAGTGGTAGTGCACCTGCAGCACGACGCGCGAGCCGGCCGGGAGGCGCAGCGCCACATTCTCCGGTAGTTTGCCGGCGCGGTAGCCGGGCGCCCACCCTCCCAGCGTCGCATCGGCCGTCAACGGAAACCCCGGTCCGCCGAAACAGGTGTAGCCCGGCTCCGGGTCGGCAGCGTCGAGCACGGCCGATTCGCCGGTCGTGTCGAGAAAGGCGATGACGTGGTGCACGCTGCTCCGGTCGCCCGGCTGCACGTCGATGGCGGAGACGTATTGGTCGGCTGTCGTGTTCGCCGGCATGGTGAAGCAGCGGTAGATGTCGCCCGAGGCCGGCGCCGTGTATGGGTCGGGGCTGGCCAGGACGAGATCCGGCTGGCCGAGACTCCAGCCGCTGCCGAAGTCGAGCGGGGGCGGCAACTGCGCTCGATCTCCCTCCGGAGCTCCGGCGTTGACCCAGCGCGCGATCGTCTCGATCTCATCCTCCGAAAGGACGCGGGCTCCTTCGAACTCGCCGCAGCCGGCCGCCGGCTTCCATGGCGGCATCTCCCGGGTCGCGGTCCGCAGCTTGATCAGCTGCGCCCACGGTGCCGCTTCCTCATAGGTGGTCAGCGAGAAGGGAGCGATGTCGCCTTCGTGATGGCAGGTCTGGCAGTGCGTCTGAAAGATGCGCACGATCTCGTTGCTGAACGTCGGGACCGGCTCCGGCGTCTGCCGGACGGCCCGCTGCCGTGCGCCGGCGAGCAGCGCGCAGATTGCCATCGCCAGAAGGATGCGACGAGTCATGACCGGGAGGCCATTCTACGCCCGCCTATTTCGGAGTGCGGTGGCTTGCCACCGCTTTCGGATTGCGCCGCACTCCGAAATCACTCCGCCTTGATCGCGGCGGCGACCGGGATCCGGTTCGCCAGCCTCGCCGGCACGAAGCCGGCGGCGATGGAGGAGAGGAAGGTGATGGCCAGTGAAACCGCGATCAGCTCCGCCGGGACGTGGAAGTCGATCGTCCAGCCGAACGACTGCTTGTTGATGACGTGAATGAGAATCCAGGAGAGCACCCACCCCATGACCACGCCTGTGACCATGGCCGCGAAACCGATCAACGTCGACTCGAGCACGATCATCGTGGTGACCTGCGCGTGGGACATGCCGGCGACGCGGAGCAGCGCCAGCTCGCGCGTCCGCTCCAGGATCAGCGCGGAGAGCGTGTTCACGATCCCGAGTACCGCCACGACGATGGCCACGCCGAGAAGCGCGTAGGTGATCATGAAGGTCTGGTCGAAGATCGTCATGACCTCGCGCCGGATCGATGCGTTGCTGACGGCGAACGCGCCGTACTTCGGGCCGAACATCTCCTCGAGCCTCACCCGAGCCCACTCGTGGTCGACTCCCGGCTTCAGGTAGACGACGATCGTGTTGATCGTCTCGTCGCCGAACGTCTCGACGAACAGCGGCCGGTCCATGACTACGACGCCGCGATCGTTCGAGTAGTCCCGGTAGATCCCGGTGATCGGAAACGAGCGGCGGCCACCCGGCACCGGCAGCGTGACGGTATCGCCGACGTCCTTTTTGAAATGAACGGCGAAGCTCTCGGAAACGACCACGCCGCCGGTCGCCGCCGCCTTCCGCAGAGCCGGATCGGGGCTGCGCGGCTTCACCATCGGCAGGTCACCGAGGTCGGCGGCCACGCCGAATTCGCCGCTTCCGACCCAGATGATCGTCTCCTCGTAGATGACGTCGCGGCCACGGATTCGATCGATGGCCCGGACGAAGTCGACGCGCGCTACCTCCTCCGCGATCTGCGGCGGAAAAACGGCCGTCTGCGCGTTCGACAGCTCGCGCGCGGGGCGGAGCCACAAGTCGGACTGCACGGTCTGATCGACCCAGATCCGCACCGTCTCGCGGAAGCTGCCGACCATCAGCGCCACCGCCACCATCATGCCGATGGCCAGCGCGAGCGCGGCGCCGGCCACCGCGGTTCTTCGCAGCGACGCCGGAACGGATGCCGCGGCCACGCTGCCGGTGACGCCGAAGAGACGGCGGAGGAGTGGCTTCGCCGCGACCGAAGTCGTGCGGATGATCACGGGCGCGAGCGCGGAAAAACCGGCCACGACGAACAACACGGCGAGGTACCCCCCGACGGCGATGCCGCCTGCCGGCGGGATCCGCGTGGCAAGAAAACCGAGCACGAAGGCGGCGAGCGCCGCGGCGATCAGGCTCGAGCGCGCGGTCACGCGCTGCTGCAGCCCGGCGCGGATCATCGTGTTCGGCGGGACGCGCGAGGCCTCGAAGGCCGGCTGCACCGCCGACAGCAGCGACAGCGCGATCCCGACGACCAGTCCCAGCGCGATCACCCGCGGCGTCAGCACGACCGCTTCCGGACGCGAGGTGATGTACAGCGCGTTGATCGTCCGGCCGACGAGTCCGAGGATCGACGTTCCGAGGATGTTCCCGAGAACGATGCCGGCCAGGGAGCCGGCCAGGCCGAGCAGCGCTCCTTCTCCGAGAAAGGCGAGAAAGATCTGTCGTGGCGAGGCGCCGAGCGTCCGCAGAATCCCCACCTCGCGGCGCCGGCGCAGAATCGAGATGAGCACCGTGTTGTACACCAGGAACATGCCGACGAGCAGCGCCACGCCGGCCAGGGCGAAGAGGTTCACCCGGAAGGCGCGCAGCATTCGGTCGACTCGCTCGTTCCGTCGCGACGGACGTTCCAGGCGAAGTCCGGGCGGCAGCAGCTTCTCGACGGCGGCGACCGCCGGCCAGTTCTCCGGAATGATGAGATCGATGCGGCTCAGCTGGCCGTCCATCCCGAAATGCCGCTGCGCGACGGAGATGTCGGCGATGACGATGCTTCCGTTGAACGCGGTCGCGGGACCGTGCGCCTCCAGGATTCCGCGCAACACGAGCTGCTGCCGACGGCCGTTCACGTTCAGAACGACCCCGCTTCCCATGCGCAGCCCGTGCTGTTTTGCGAACGGCGCCGGCACGACGATCGAGTCGGGGCGGAACAGCTCGAGATACTGCCGGGCGGACGGCGGCGCCGCGCCTCCTTCGGACGTCAGGACCGTCGCGTAGCGGTAATCGCGGAAGTGGAGATCGGAGAAGAGATCGACGGCCAGGAGACGAACCGGCTGCTGCGACGGCTCGATCACCCCTTCGACATCGATCACCGGCGCGAACCTCGCCCCGGCTCGCCACAGCGGCTGAAGGCGCAGCAGGACCTCTTCCGGGACCAGCCCCGCATCGGCGACGACCTGGTAGTTGGCCCGCCCGGCCACCGCGTCGACCGATTCACGAAATGCGCGGAGGGCACTCTGGTTGGCGAGCTGGATCGCCACCACCACGCCGACTCCGACCGCGATGCCGAGCACGGTGAGAACGGTGCGGAGCTTTTCCCGCACCAGCGGCCGCAGGACCAGCGCCCGGACGATCATCGGCTGATCCTTCCGTCGGATACGTGGACGATGGAGTCGCCGTACCGCGCGGCGGCTTCGGAATGCGTGGCCATGACCACGGTCGGCCTGTGCAGATCGCGCACGCTCTGGATCAGATCGAGGATCATCGTCCCCGACTTCGAGTCGAGGTTGCCGGTCGGCTCGTCGGCGAGGATGAGCGAAGGGCGGTGAATGACCGCGCGTGCGATGGCCACCCGCTGCATCTCGCCACCGGAGAGCTCGTTCGGGTAGTGGCGGGCGCGGTGCTGCAGCCCTACCTCGCCGAGCGCGGCGTCGACGCGTTCCGGCACGCCGCGCGCGCGGACCAGTGAGAGGGGGAAGGCCACGTTTTCGAAGACGGTCAGTGTAGGGATGAGGTTGAAGAACTGGAAGATGAAACCGATCGACTCCCGCCGCAACCGCGTCAGCTCGTTCTCGCTCAGCGATGAGGTATCCCGGCCGTCGAGCAGGACCTTGCCGGAGGTGGGGCGGTCCACGGCCCCGATCAGGTTGAGCAGCGTCGATTTGCCGCTGCCCGACGCACCCATCAGGACGGTGAAGTGGCCCGGCTCGATCTCCAGCGAGACATTCTCCAGTACGTGCACCGCCGCCGAGTCCTCGGTGCCGGCATAGTCATGGGAGACGTGCTGGAGCGACACGCGCATCGGCTGCGCATTCTATGGGAGCGCGCATGGGCACGAGGACTGCACAATTCCTGATAACCTGCGCGCTTCGAATGGAGGTACCGATGGACGAGAACAGGGAAACGACCGGCGGCGAGGGCGACGATGCCCCGGAGGGCGGAGGGCGTTTCGGCAAGGCCAAAGACTTCATGGGTACGAAGTACAACGAGATGCGCGAGCGGGCGGAGGATCTCGATTTCGGTGCAATGGCCGATCAGGTGCGTGGCTACGTCCGGACGAACCCGGGGAAGGCGCTTCTGATCTCCGTCGGTGTCGGTTTCCTCGTCGGGCTCCTTCTGCGCAGCGACGAGGATGACGATTAGGGAGCAGGAGAATGGCGACTTCACGCAAGGGAAAGAGTAATCACGAGCGTTCCGCGGCGGGCCAGGACTACGACGACCCGATCCGCGACAAGGCCGCGTCGCTCGGCGCTGCCATCGCCGAGGGGGGGCCGCAGGCGCTCTTCGACGAGATCGAAGAGTTGTTGCCGGAGGAGTGGCGCGAGCAGATCCGGGCCTTCCCGCTCACCGCCGTCGCTCTCGGCGTCGGGATCGGTGTTTACCTCGGGATGAAGAAGGGCGACGAGCTCATCGCCGCCGGAACGTCCCTCGTATCCGCCGCCGCCATGGCCAACGTGGGACGATTCATGGATCGCCGCGACCAGGATTGAGTCGGGAGTTCCTTTACAATATCCGCAGTCGACCCCGATGCGGATTCCGCTGCCTGTTCCGGAACAGATCCATCACCACCTCGAGTCGCTGGCCGCCGAGGTGCATCGCACCTACTTCTTCAAAGTTCCACCGCTGCCGGTACGCTGGGGACATCAGACGAGCCGCAAGCGGCGAAGAAGCATCCGCCTCGGTTCCTACAATCACCAGACCACCGAGATCCGCATCCATCCTCTTCTGAACCGGCCGAACATCCCGGCGTTCTTCGTCCAGTCGGTCATCCATCACGAGTACCTGCACCACCTCCTCGGTGCGGCGCACAACCGCCGCTTCCACGCGAGCGAACGGAAGTTCCGCTACCATCGCGAAGCACAGGAGTGGATCCGAAGGAACCTCTTCCTCCTCCTCGGCCGCCGGCGCAGCGAGTTCCAGAAACCGCAGCCCCCCCTCCCCCCCCCACTCCCCCCACCCCAGATGGCCCTCTTCTGACCAACTTTTTCAAATGCCCATGGGGAAGGTGAGGTTGTAGATGTAGGGGGGGCGTTCGACCGAGAGAACGATCGAGGAGCGGTCGGCGCCCTTGATCAGTTCCTCGTTCAACTCGCGGACCGAACGGACGCGGATGCCGTTCACGCCGACGATTGGGTCGCCGGCCGCGAGACCGATCTCGGCGGCGCGCGAGCCGCGCTTGACGGAGTCGATGACGACGCCGCGCCGCTCGTCCGCGACGGCCAGCCCGGCGATTTCGTCGAGAATCGTCAGGCCGAGCGTTGCCGGCGGATCGGAGGGGCGGACGGTGACGGTTCGGGATGTGCCGTTGCGGACGACGGTGAACGCCAATGCCTGACTGGAGGTCGCCGTGGCTACGTGTGTCGAGAACGATTCACGCGACTCGACCGGCCGGCCCTGCACGGCCGTGATGACGTCGCCGGACTGAAGCCCGGCGGCATTGGCCGGTGAACCGCGAAAGACGCGAACGATGAGGGCGCCGCGCGGAACGCGCAGGTCATGACGTCGCGCTTCTTCCGGCGTGAGCGTGGCGGTGACGGCACCGATCCAGGCCGAATGGACGGTTCCGTACTCGAGGAGGTCTTCGATGACTTTGCGGGCTCGATCGACCGGAATCGCGAATCCGATCCCCTGGGCCTCGGCGTAGATGGCGACGTTGATCCCGACGACCCTTCCTTCGATGTTCAGCAGCGGCCCGCCGGAGTTGCCTGGATTGATGGAGGCATCGGTCTGAACGAAGTCGGTGAACGTCCGCCCCCGCTCCTGAGACGGCACGGAGCGGCCGAGCGCCGAGACGACGCCGGTGGTCACGGTTCCGCTGAGGCCGAAGGGATTGCCGACGGCGACCACGGTCTCGCCGATCATCAGATCGGAAGAAGTGCCGATGGGGGCGGAGACGAGGTTCTTCGCGTCGACGCGGAGTACGGCCAGGTCGCTGTCGGGATCGACACCGATCAGTTCCGCGGGCAGTTTCGTTCCGTCGTTGAAATTGACCGTGATGCGCGACGCCCCTTCGATGACGTGATTGTTCGTGACGATGATGCCGTCGGGCGACCAGACGAAGCCGGAGCCGAGCGACTGTGGCGTGTAGCTCGGCTGCTGCTGGCGGCCGAAGATCCCGAACCGGTCCCAGAACGGATCGACGGATCGTCTGCGGATCGTGGCTTCGGTCTGGATGTTCACCACCGAGGGGAGGACGTTGTGCGCGACGACGGCAACGGGGCTGCGGCGAGCAGCGGAAACGGTGGCCGGGATCGGCTCGGCGCGCTGACGCGGCTCTTCGGCGGGGCGTGTCTGCGCGAACGGCTTGCAGCCGAAGCCGAGCGCGAAGAGGAGAAGCAGGATGCGAGGAAGCCGCATAGGTGACAACATTATCCGATCGTGCGTTTGAAACTCATTCATAACCCTGCCGCGGGGCGAGGGCGGACGCGGCGGCATGTGGCGGAGGTGGAAGCGTATCTCCGCTCACGCGGAGCGCACCTCGATGTCCATGCCTCGACCGGCGCCGCTGATTTGACGCGCGTGGCGGCCGAGAGTTCCCGGGCCGGGTACGACCGCGTAGTGATCTGCGGCGGCGACGGATCGGTCCACTTCGCCGTGCGCGAATTCGACCTCCGGGCGGGAGTTCTCGGCGTGATCCCGCTCGGATCCGGCGACGACTTCGCGCGCGTCACCGGAATCCCGCGCCAGGTCGAGAAGGCCTGCGACGCGGTACTCGACGGAGCCACACGGGAGGTGGACGTCGCCTTCGCCAACGGCATCCGCTACCTCGGCGTGGCCGGCCTGGGATTCGATTCGCAGGTGGCGGCCTTCGCCAACCGCGTGAAGTGGTTGGGCGGATCGCTCGTCTATCTCTATTCGATCTTCCGGGTCCTCCCGCAATTCAAACCGCACCGCGTGCGGATGGTGGACGGCGACGGCGCCCGCAGTCTGGAGATCATGTTCGCCGTCGTCGGCAACTCGCGGCAGTACGGCGGCGGCATCCGCGTCGTCCCGGCCGCAGAAATCGACGACGGTGTTCTCGACTATTGCGTCGTACACCGGACCTCTCGCATTCAGCTTCTCAAGACGCTGCCGCTCGCCTACAGCGGCGGGCACGTGCGGAAACCGTTCGTGGAGACAGGGCGCGGCCGGAGTTTCCGGTTCGAGACCGAAACGCCTCTGGAGGTCTACGCCGACGGCGAGCTCGTGACGCGGACGCCGGTCTCCTTCGAGATTGGAGGACGGCTGCGGATCGCAGTACCCGCTCAATCGATCAGCTGAATCCCGCCGGTACTCTGCGGGGTGATCGGAGAGGTCACGGAGAGGTCGATCGCGCGTGACAGAAAAAGATCGGTGTCCGCTTTGCCGTCGGGTGTGAAGCCGACCACGAGATATCGTTCCGGTCGGGGAAGGTACTTGTAGTCGTTGCCCCAGGGATCGACGAGCAGTTTCGGTGAGATGTAGGCAGGCGCGAGATCCTGAAGCCTGATCGGGAGATCACCCTGCGTGCTGTTGTAGCGATCGATGGCGTGTCCGATGGTCCGGATGCGTTGCAGTGAAACGGCCTTCTGCGCCGACAGAACCGCGGACGATCCGCCGTAGAGGGGGCTGAAGCTGTTGAGCGGATTCCGGACCGAGGTGACGAGGGAGGCCACGGCCAGAGCGGCCAGGAGAATCACCAGCGGGAGAGGGACGGGTGTTTCGGCGACTTCCGTCTCGTCGACCGGGGTCGTCACCTGGCTGGTGGCCGCCGCCCGCTTGCCGCGCACCTCTTCGACGAGATCGCGCGTCAGAAGCTCGTACAGCGCCTTGAGCGTGTCGAACTCGGAATGGCGGCTGACCTCGACGATGTCCGCAACGTGGCGCGTGCCGTCCACCAGATCGTAGATGGACTTCTCTTCCTGGGAGATCCTGATCTTGTCGCTGCCGGACGCCTTCCGCTTTCGGGCGCTGGTCGTATCGGGATCGAAGTCGACCTCGTCCGCCTCTTCCGCGCCGACGACGATGATCTCCTGCTCGGTCGCCTTGCGGCGGAAGATCATGTCGTGGGAGCGGATGCGCTTCTCGATGATGGGCCATTCGTCCATCATCCGGGCGCCTTCCATCAGGATCGACTCGGCCGCGATGGGGGAGACGTTGTCGCGGTCGTACTCGATGGTCGTTTCCTGCGAGAAGTGGTAATCGCCGTCCTTCCAGCGGAAGAGGCGATAGACGATCTGGAGGATCTGGAGCTCGATGGCTGCCTTGAGCGACTGCGCGGAAATGATTCCGTAGTGCGTGAGGATGAAGCCGAGGCGCTGGAGCGTCTCGCGCTGGATCTCGAGCGCGCGGTTGAGCTGGTCCGTGGTGAGGGTGCCCGTCTTGATGAGAACCGTGCCCAGCCGGTTCTCGAGGCGGCGGTTGAGCGAGTCGGCGCCCACCACTTTTCCGTCGAGGAACGTCACCGTCACGGTGTCGTCGGCACCGCGGAGCGTCAGCACTCCCGTCTTCCTCTGCAGCCCGATGAGCTGGAAGATGTCGGCGAGGCTGAAGTCCTTGAGTGTGCCTTCGAGTGCCATGACGGATCACGCGACCGCGCGGCGGCGGTACACGGGTAGAGACATCAGGAGCCAGATTACGACAGCAAGGAAGATCGCGGCGACACGAACGGCCAGATGAGCGGTGTCGGCAACCGGGCCGATGGCCGGTGCCAGGCGTCCGATGAAGATGGCCACCAGGACGAAGGTGAAAAAGAGCAGCAGCCCCAGGAGCCCTGTAAAGGTTCTCGCTTCCAGGAGCTGCGCCGAGCCGGGGAGGAACGTGGCCAGGAGCCGGTTCCGTCTCTGCAGCGACGTCGAGTGCTCCGAGACCTCATCGAGCTTGGCCCGTTTGGTGGCCAGCGCGACGCCGTCGCGCTTCAGATAGATGTGGATGCACTGCGTGCAGTAGGTCGAGCTTTCCCGGGCCGATTTGCAGCGGTGACAGAACGTGCGGCCGCACTTGATGCACGACCCGGCATAGCCCGCGCGCCGGCGCTTCAGCCAGAGGAGCGGCGCCAGGACCAGCGTGGCAAGCGCGCCGAGAGTTACGGGATTCATCGCGCCCTTCACCGGATCGAAGCTCGCGTAGGTTCCGAACAGCGAGGGCGCCGCTTTCTCGCGGGCGATTCTGGCTGTCACCGCCCAGGCCTGATGCAGCGGCGGGTGGTACAAGGCGATCTTCTGCGTGGGACGGTCGTTCGTGAGGCGCTCGATGAGCGCCGAGTCGACCCTCTTGGCCTGTTCCAGCTTCTGTCCCTGCTGATCGAAACGGTACAACTCACCGTTGGCGACCGAGCTGTTGTAGTAGGCGATGGCCATGGTCGGGTCGCGCTCTTCGGCCCGGTTGTATTCGTTGAGCGCAGCCGGATAGTCGCTCTGCAGGAAATGGAGGTTGCCCAGGTTCACGTGCGCACCGGCATCGTCGTTGAGCTTGATCGCACGCCGGTAGTGATCGGCCGCCTGCAGCTCGTTTCCTTCAAAGACGTTCAGGTTGCCGGTGAGGATGTGCAGCGTCGGATCGTCCGGCACGACCGCCACGAGCTCCTGCATTCTCCGGAGCGCGTCGGGCTGGTAGCTCTTCTCGGCGCTCGAAATGGCTGACATCACCACCGGGCTTTCGACGCCCGCCACCCACGATGCGGCGAGCTCCGTAACGAGCGGCAGCGCTGCGACGAGCAGCGACAGGACGATCACCACCGCGCGCTCGCGGCCGTTCGCGTAGCCGAAGAAGATGATGAGCCAGTAGATCAGCAGCCACATCGGGCCGAGCCAGAGGAATACCGGCAGGAAGAGGAGGGCGAAGGCCAGCACCGAAACCGAGCCGCCGTGAAGGCGGGTTCCGAGAATCTCGCGGAAGTCGTGGGCCATCGACCGGCCGTAGCGGATGAAAAGCGCGATCGCGAAAATGATCGCGGTCGCCGCGATCGCACCGCCGAGCACGAGCACCAGATCGGCCCGCGCCAGGACGCGCGTCCGGTAATCCGTGAACACGTTGACGAAGCCGCGGCCCATCGTCCTGGCGGCGGTCATCCAGTCCTGCTGCGCCGCGGCCCTCTCCGCCGAGATGAACGCCACTCCGGGGTTTCCGGAATCGAGCGCATTGGCGGTGCTCCTGCTCCATTCCAGCAGCTCGCTGCCGCCTTCGCCTGCGGCGGCGATTCCTCCCATCGATGCGACGGCCGAGGCGTACACCGGGAACGACTTGAGCCCGTACGCTTTTCCGGTGGTCACCAGCTCGCCCACTTTGGCCGTGGCGGCCTCGTAGTCGCCGTCGCGGGCAAGGCTGGTCGCCTGCGGCCAGATCTCCCGGGGAGTGAGATCCGCTCCGCCCGCCGTTCCGGCGGCGATCGCGAGCAGAGTGAGGATCGCGGTGAGGCGCAGTCCCATCTAGAGGCTCTTCGTCCGCTTCACGAACGCCAACTTCAACTCTCCAATGTGCGTGCTGAGGAAGTCGTCTTCGTCCGGTGTGAGATTGCCCGCCGTCTTCTCCTGGAGAAGCGTGAGGATGTCGATCATCTGCCGCGCGGCCGCGACGTCCGGTTTCGCCTGCGGCGCGTATGGGTTCGGCAGCATTCCGAGATTCATGTAGGCCTGAGCGATGAGTGGCTCGATGAAGTTTGCGAACGGAGTTCCGGGACTCGCTGCCTTCTCGGCAACAGAGCGGCGGCGGGCCGACGGATCGGCTCCCGCGTCGTGATCGGCGCGTGCTTCCTGCTCTGGCGGTGCAGGAGGTGCAGCAGCGGCACGGGCCGGATCAGACGGTCGGATCTGGTCGCGAAACTCCTCGCGAATTTCGCCGTCGGGCGTGAAGATCCGTTTGTCCGTGACCTTGATCTGTTCCTTCTGCGGCGTTTCCTTGGGCAAACCGGCCTCCGCCCATCCCGATGTCATGTGTAATCAATGATTTGGGATATTAACACGCAACTCCACACCGGCTGAAGCGACCGACATCACAACAGCGGCTTACCCGGCCGGCTGGAGACTTCGCGGAAGCGTACTGCAATGCGGAAGAGTTTGGCTACCGGAGCGCGCGCAGGATGGCCCGATGCACGTTCGGGTCGGTCGCGATTCCCTGGTGGCCGTCGCAGAAAAGGAGCGCCTCGCTGCCGCCCTGCGCGCTGCTGACCGGTACGGTTCCATCACCGTCCTCGAAGAGCAGCGGCCGGAGATGCTCTTCTTCGCCGCGCAGTTCGTCCCGGTAGAACGCGAACGATCCGTCGTCACGGAACAGCACCCGCCGCGCGGTGGGAACGCAGTCGCCGGCCAGGATCGTCGCGCGCACGCCGGGAGGCATGGGCGCCGCTTCCAGCCGGTCGCGGAAGGTCCTCGCTTCGCGCAGGAGCCGCACGTCGGGGCGCGCGGCCGCGCCCAGCCGAGCCCAGGTTTCCGCTCGCCAGGCATCGAAGTCAGCCGGCTCGCCGTCGCTTCCGATCACGAAGCGGCCGTCGTCGGGCAGCAGCTCGTAGACCGCGGGCCAGGTGGCCACAATCGCGGGAGTGAAGCTGCGCCGGAGAAAGCGCTCGGGGCGCACGAAGATGCGGAGCGCGTCCACGACGCCGCGGCGCGGCGGCGCGATCATGACCAGCCTGTCGACGCGGTCGCCACCATCGCCGAGTTTGATCCATGCCAGCGCGACGAGCGCACCGGCCGAATGCGTGAGGAGGTCGACCTTTCCGCCGCGGCTGACCCGCGCCGCCATCTCCTCGAGACTCCTGGCATTCTCGAGCGCGCTGAGCCGCCAGTCGTAATAGAAAGGGTGCACGTCCCGGTGTTCGATGTACCCGCCATACCTGCGCAGCGCTTCGGTGAGCTGCCAGCCGACGTTGACCGGACCGCGGGACCCGACGTAGCCGTGCGGGATCAGCCGATCGCGTGATCGACCGTCGGAAGGAAGGTCGAGATCGTCGTCGTAGCGGGTATGCATCGTCGCCCGCGGCGTGCCCCAGACGTGGCGGCGCGTGAGGGGATCGAAGAGCCGCGTCACGCCGAAGCCGGGAATGACGATCACGGCGCGTTCGGGCTGGGGATGGAATGCGGCGTTGTCGCGCAGGTAGGCGCGGCGGGTCCGATCGGTCGTGCAGGCTGCGACCAGAATGAACGCGATCAGGCTAAGATCGCGCGCCGTGCGCATTTTCCAGGTTCTCGAGTTCAATCAGTTCAACACCGGATCGGTGCATCAGATGTTCCAGGCCGCGACTGGTCTTCACGATCGCGGCCACGACGTCACGATCGTCAGCCGTCCCGGCAGCGCGTTGGAGCGCGAGGCCGCGGCGCACGGCATCGCCTTTCGCGGCCTGCCGTTCCGCCATCATTTCGACGCCGGCAGCATCAGGGCCATGAGACGCCTCGTCCGTGACCTCGCCCCCGATGTCATCCACGTGCACAAGGGAACCTCGCACGCCATCACCCTGGCCGCGACCTGGAGCAGTCCGGTGGGCGCGTTCGTGGTGAACCGCGGCGTTTCCTTTCCGCTCGATTTCTGGAACCGGATGAAGTACCGCACCCGGCGCGTCGACCTCATCGTGACGGTATGCCGGCAGATCAAGGACGTGGTCGTATCGAGCGGGAAGATTTCGCCGGAGAAAGTCGAGGTCGTGTACGCCGGCACGGATGTCGCCGGCTTCGATCCGGACAGGCACGATCCCCGCGCATTCCGCCGCGAGAAGGGAATCGCCGAGGATCGCTTTCTCATCGCGCAGGTCGGCATGCGCGACTGGAAAGGGTGGAAGGAGCTGATCGACGCCGTCGCCGAAGTGGCGGCCATCCATTCGCGCGTTCACCTGATTCTGATCGGCAACATCGCCGTGGCACCGGAGGTCCGCGAGTACGCGGCGGCGCGTGGCGTTCCGGATCGCGTCACGCCGGTCGAGTATCGCGCCGACATGCCGAACGTTTTTGCCTCGTGCGATCTGGTCATCGATGCATCGTGGGCAGGTACCGGCATCACCGGAACGATCCGCGAAGCGATGGCCATGGAGAAGCCGGTCATTGCCACGAATGCCGGCGGCAACGACGAGCTGCTTTCTTCCCCCGACGTCGGATGGCTGATCCCGATGCGCGATCACGCCGCGCTCGTCGCCGCGATCCGCGAGGTCATCGAACATCCCGAACGCGCGGCATCCGTGGCGCGCAACGCCAGGCCGCACGTCGTGAACGGGTTCTCCAGGGAGCTGCGGATCAGCCGCCTGCAGGATCTGTATAGTCGGATTCTTCGGGCGAAAGGGCGTCCGGTTCGATGAGGTCGATCGTCGTTCCGTCGTCGACGTGCACCCGCATGACCGAGTAGTTCCAGCCGCCGCTGTCGCGCTCAGCCTCGATCTCGAGCGTTCCCTTCTTCGCGGTGCCGTGCAGCGGGACGTCGATGTCGGCCGTGCCGCCACTCCCGTCGACGTTGATGTTGCCGGTCACCCACCACCCTGCCTCGACCGGACCGCCGAGGGCCGTCACCACGCGCGGATCGGTCTGCGCACGCTGCACGGCATCGGTGTAGGCGTCCGACCCTTTGATCGCCGTGAAGGCGAAGAAGACGATGCCGGCCACGCAGCTGCCGATGAGCAGGAGCGGAGTCAGGCAGCCCAACGGCACCACCCATTTCCAGTTGCGCGACCACCAGGAACCGGCGGGCCGCGGCTCAGGGGATGCAGGCGGTTGGGTGTAATCGATCGTCATCGGTCAACCGAGTGCCACGACATGTTCGGCCACGCTGGAAGCCAGAGCTTCCATATCGTACCCCCCTTCCAGCAGTGAAAGCACGCGCCCCTCCGTGTGCCGCTCGGCGCATTCCACGATGCGGCGGGTGATCTCTCCATAGCCCTGCTCGGTCACGTGCATGCCTCCTAGTGGATCGCGGCGATGGGCGTCGAAGCCGGCGGACAGGAGGATCGCGTTCGGGCGGTAGTCGTCGATGATCCGGACGATCTCCTTTTCGACCGCGGCGAGGTAGCGGGAGTCGCCTTCACCCCGGTCCATGGGGATGTTTTTCGTGAAGCCGCGGCCGCGACCGGTTCCGATCTCGTCCGCGGCGCCCGTTCCCGGATAGAAGGGGTAGCGGTGCATGGAGGCGTAATAGACGTCGTCCCGGTCTTCGAAGAGCGCCTGTGTGCCGTTCCCATGGTGGACATCGAAGTCGAAGATGAAAACGCGCTCGATCCCTTCCTGCTCCCGCAGCCATTCCGCCACGCAGGCGATGGTGTTGAAGAAGCAGAAGCCCATGGCCTGCGTCCGTTCGGCGTGGTGGCCGGGCGGGCGGGCGATGACGAACCCGCGCTCGGATTCTCGCCGCAGCCAGATGTCCTCGGCCGCGACGAGCGAGCTGGCCACGGCGGCCCGCGCCGCCGAGAAGCTGGCCGAGGAGATGGGGTTGTCGAGCGAGTGGAAGAGGCGCATACCGGCGCGGCAGGCGTCTTCGAGCTCCCGTTCGTATTCGCGTGAGTGGGTCCTGGCGATGACGCGTCCGGTATCGGGATGCATGTCCGCATCGCGGACGAGGGCCTCGGAGAAGCCGGCCCGATCGACGCCGGCGAGAGCGGCGTCGAGGCGCCGGGGGGTTTCGGGGTGGCCCACGCCGGTGTCGTGCCGGTAGAAGACGCTGCTGGTGTAGACCTTGAGCATAGGGTGCATTGTGGTACAACGGCCGCGACCTTGAAGCGCTTCCTCCAGATCTCGGCCGTGACGGCGCTGACGGTTTTCTTCCTCTGGCTCTTTCTCCGCAACGCGAATCTGGGCGACGTCTGGCGCATCATCCGGACAACCAGCTTTTTCTGGCTGGGAGTGGCGCTGCTGGTCAATCTATCGGCGCTCCTCCTGAGGACGATCCGCTGGAGGGTCATCCTCGATCCGGACAACCCGCCGCCGTTCTATCCGACATTTTTCGCAAACACCGTCGGCTACATGCTGTCGACGCTGCTGCCGATCCGCGCTGCCGACGTGGCGCGGCCGGCGCTGCTGGCGCGGCGGACTTCGCACCGGTTTTCGGGCGCCCTCGGGACCGTGCTGACCGAGAGGGTGCTCGATCTCTTCACGATCCTCCTGCTGTTCATCTACTTCGCGGCGAAGCGGTGGACTCAGTTCTCGCACGACCCGGCCACGGCGCGATGGTTTTTCGTGGTGAAGGCGGGAGCCATCGCCGCGAGCGTACTGCTGGCCGCCCTTTCGACGTTCATCGTCGGGCTTTACTTCTTCCGCTCCTTCGTCCGCCGCGCTCACGAGTTCCTCGGCCGATTCGTGCCTCGCCGTTTCCGTGAGTCATGGATGCACTTCTTCGACACGTTCGTCGAGACGCTCGAGTTGACGCGGCACCCGTCGGCGCTGCTGAAGGTGGTCCTCTGCACGGCCGGCATCTGGGCCTGCCTCACGGGACAGTTCTACTTCACGGCGCTCGCGCTCCGGCACCCGCTGCCGTGGGACGCGAGCATCTTCGTGACGGGAGTGACGACGGTCGGGCTGGCCATTCCGACGCCGGGCGGCCTGGGAGGTTTTCATAAAGCCTGTCAGCTCGTGCTGACGCGGTTCTACGGGTTCAGCATCGATCTGTCGGTGGCCACGGCGGTGCTCTTCCACATCGTTGGAACAGCTCCGGTGATCATCACCGGCCTGCTGCTGCTGGGGCGGGAGGGGCTGCGCTGGCGTGACCTGACAAAAGCGGCCCGGCAAACCGAGCCCTGAGCCGCTGAGCCCTGTGGTATACGAGCGCCATGCGCTGCCGGTTCTGTGGATGCGTTTGTCAAAGAGCTGCATCAATTGAAATGATGCCGGGAACAGCCGTTGCAGGAATTGCCGAGAGGTCCAGATGACTGACGCGAACGAAACCGCGAAAGAAGAAGCGATCAAGATCCCCGACGTCCTTCCGGTGCTGCCGTTGAAGGACCTGGTGATTTTCCCGTTCATCATCGTCCCGCTGTCGGTCTCGCGTGAGAAGTCGATCAACGCGGTCGATCAGGCGCTGGCCGAGAACCGCGTGATCATGCTGACGGCGCAGAAGGACTTCCAGAACGAGGACCCGGGAGAAGAGGATCTCTATCGCGTCGGCACGGTGGCCATCATCATGCGGATGCTGAAGCTGCCCGACGGCCGCATCCGCATTCTCGTGCAGGGACTTTCCCGTGCGCGCATCGACTACTTCATTCAGACGGCGCCGTTCTTCAAGGCCAAGATCACCCGCATCGAGGAAGCGGTGACGAAGGAGCGGCCGCTGGAGGTCGAGGCGCTGATCCGTTCCGTGAAGCAGAACCTCGACCGCGCGGTGTCGCTCGGGAAGAACATCTCGCCCGAGGTGATGGTCATCGCCGCGAACCTGGACGATCCGGCGCGCCTCACCGATCTGGCGGCGTCGAATCTCGATCTGAAGCTCGAGGAAGCGCAGTCGATCCTCGAGACCATCGACCCGATCGAGCGGCTCAAGCGTGTCAACGAGATGCTGACGCGCGAGATCAACCTGCTCACCATGCAGCAGGAGATCTCCACCGCCGCGCAGGGCGAGATGAACAAGAGCCAGCGCGAGTACTTCCTCCGCCAGCAGCTCAAAGCCATCCAGTCGGAGCTCGGCGAGGGGGAGGAGCTTGCCGAGGAAGTCGAGAACTATCGCAAGAAGATCGAAGAGAAGAGCATCCCCGACGAGGCGCGCGAGGAAGTCGAGAAGCAGATCAAGCGCCTCGAGCGTTCCCACCCCGATTCCGCGGAGACGTCGATCATCCGCACCTATCTCGACTGGATGACCGGGCTGCCGTGGGGAGTGATGTCACAGGACAACCATGATCTGGCGCGCGCGCGAGACGTTCTGGACGAGGACCATTACGACCTCGAGAAAATCAAGGAGCGCATCCTCGAATATCTCGCTGTCCGCAAGCTGAAGGGTGCGAAGATGAAGGGGCCCATCCTCTGTTTCGTGGGCCCCCCGGGCGTCGGCAAGACGTCCCTCGGCCGTTCCATCGCGCGCGCGCTGGATCGAAAATTCGTCCGCATCTCCCTCGGCGGCGTGCGCGATGAAGCGGAAGTCCGCGGCCATCGCCGCACCTACGTCGGCGCCCTTCCCGGCCGCATCGTCCAGGGCATCAATCAGGCCCAGACCTCCAACCCCGTGTTCATGCTCGACGAGGTCGACAAGATCGGCGCCGACTATCGCGGCGATCCGTCGTCGGCACTCCTCGAAGTGCTCGACCCCGAGCAGAACTTCTCTTTCCGCGATCACTACCTCGGCGTGCCGTACGACCTCTCCAACGTGATGTTCATCGTCACGGCCAACATGCTCGATACCATCCAGCCGGCCTTCCTCGATCGCATGGAAGTCATCCGCCTCTCCGGATACACCGACGAGGAGAAGCTGATGATCGCCAAGCAGCACCTCATCCCGAAGCAGATGGAGGAGAACGGCATCAGCAACGTCGATGTCGTCTGGACCGACTCCGGAATCATGCGCATCACCACGGGCTACACGAAGGAAGCGGGATTGCGCAATCTGGAGCGGGAAATCGGCACGGTCTGCCGGAAGATCGCCGTTCGCGTCGCCGAGGGAAAAGAGGAGAAGGGCTACCGCATCACCGACGCCAACGTCGACAAGTACCTCGGTCCCATGAAGCATTTTGCCGAGGAGCTGCTCGAGCGCGATCAGGTGGGCGTGGCCACCGGGCTGGCCTGGACCGCCGTCGGCGGCGACATCCTCTTCATCGAGGTCACGGCCGTGCGAGGGAAAGGAAAGCTCTCCCTCACCGGACAGCTCGGCGAGGTGATGAAGGAATCGGCGCAGGCGGCGCTCACCTACGCGCGTGCACACGCCGATGAGAACGGCATCCCGCCTGATTACTTCGAGACGCACGACATTCACATCCATGTGCCGGCGGGAGCCATCCCGAAGGACGGTCCCTCCGCAGGCACCACCATCACCACCGCCATCATCTCGGTGCTGACCGGCAGGCCGGTGCGTCGCAACGTGGCCATGACGGGAGAGGTCACCCTGCGCGGCGACGTGCTCCCCATCGGCGGCGTGAAGGAGAAGGTCCTCGCCGCCCGCGCGGCGAAGATCAACAGCGTCATCCTGCCGAAGCTGAACGAGCGCGATCTCGTCGACGTGCCCGAGCCGATCAAGCGGGACATGACGTTCTACTTCGTCGAGCACATCGAGGACGTCCTCAAGATCGCGCTGCTCGAGCAGAGCGCCGCCGATCAGAAGACGACGGAACGGCAGGGTCGCGAGTCGAAGCCGCTCCCCTCACCGGAGGCGCAGACCGATCACCCGGTCCCGGCCGGCCAGCCGGGGTAGTGCGGGGAGAAGGCGCTGACTTGTGCAGAGCCCTAACGCGGCGTGATCAGGCGTTGCGCGTAGGGGAGCATGGCCGCGCCGAGGGCGATCTTGACGGCGTCCGCCACGATGAATGGTGCGACGCCGGTGGCGAAGGCGGTCGAGGCGTCGGTGAGGACCGCGAGCCAGCTCCAGCCGCCGAGATAGATCACAGCCAGCGCGGCCAGCATGCCCGAGACGGCGCGGACGACGTTCCCGCCCCAGCCGCGCTCGGAGAACCAGCCGGCGATGAACGCCGCGAACGGATACGAGAGCAGGTACCCGGCCGTCGGGCCTGCGAGCCACATGGCACCGCCGCGACCCTGCGAGAAGACGGGCAGGCCGCTCGCTCCTTCGAGAAGGTAGAGCGTCGCCGCGGCCGCCCCCCCTTTCGCCCCGAGCACAACGCCGACCAGGAGCACGGCCAGCGGCTGCATCGTCAGCGGGACGGGGGAGAACGGCACGGCGATCGCGATCTGCGCCGCGATCGCGATCAGCGCCGACCCGCCCAGAACGAACAGCGCATCGAAGGCCACCCGCCCGCGGATCAGGCGCTGGTGCAGCGCAAACGGAATCGTCAGCACACGGTCCATGCGGCGAAGCATAGCCGAAGGGGCGGAAGGTGGCGACCTCTTTGCTCTCGTTCTAGAGTGGAGGTCCGATGCGAAGGTTTGTGATCTCGACCGCCCTCATTCTCATCGCCTGCGCGGCGTGTGCGCGGCGCGAGCCTCTCACGAAGGAGAAGGCCGAAGCCATTCTCCGCGGGTACGGTTTGAAAGCCGAGCCTGTGTACGCCGAGGTTCCGCAGCGAGTCTGGTGGGGCCCGAAGGCGCCTAAGGATGACTACGACGAGCTGGCTCTCCGGACTCTGCGCAACCTCGAGCGCGAAGGCCTGGTCTCGATCACCGGTTCAGAGAACGCCGACGGCTCGGCGGAGTACATCGCCAAAGTGACAGCAAAGGGATTCCGCATACTCGGGACCACGGCGAGTCAACGCGGCCCGGCGTTCCGGGCGATGGTCGCGGAGAAGGTCTACGACGGCGTCCGTAACTTCGAGCGTCATCCGAATGAGGAGACGACCGGAAGTGCCGAGCTGGTCTGGCACTACGACAATCCCACCGCGCTCTATCCGCTGTTCGAGACGAAGGTCAACAAGCCGCTGAACAAGCCGTTCATCTCGTACGTCTCGTTCTATTACAAGGATCATTCGTGGATGATCGACGTTACGGTGCCCAAGACCGAAGCGCAGTGATCAGCGCCGCATCCATCGAACTCCATCCTTCGCCGCGATGACCGCGTCGGTCGCCTCGTTGGGAAAGAAGCCGGTCTCGATCACTCCGGCCATGCGGCGCACGTGGTCGACGACGTCGGCGATGTCGCGCTGCGGCGGCACGGCGATGTCGATGATGAGGTTCCCCTCGTCGGTGATCCGCGGAGAGCCATCGCGCATCCGCAGAACGGGGGAGAGGGCCAGGTCGAGAAATCGTCTTTCGAGGACTTCACGGGCGAACGGCGTCACCTCGACGGGCAGCAGCCCCACCCCGAGGCGGTCGACGAGTTTCGACTCGTCGGCGATGACGATGAAGCGCCGCGCCTGTTGTTCGACGATCTTCTCGCGCAGCAGTGCGCCGCCCCGTCCCTTGATGAGGCGGAGAGCGGGATCGATCTCGTCAGCGCCGTCGATTGCCAGGTCGAGCGGCGCGACGTCGGCCAGCGGGTGAACTTCGATTCCGAGCTCACGCGCCAGCCTTTCGGTCTGCTCCGACGTCGACGTGCAGCGGATGTCGTGCAGTTCCCCCGCGGCGAGAGCCGCGGCGAGCAGACGGACCAGCTCCGAGGCCGTGCTGCCGGTTCCGAGACCGAGCCGCATCCCGCTTCGTACCTGCTCGAGTGCGGCGCGCGCGGCCTCGATCTTCAGGTCGGACATGTCAGAAACCACCTGCGGCGCCGCCGCGTCGCGGGTCGGCGACGGCCGTGATGCGGCCGTCCTCGATGGCGATCGCATGCACGTCGCCGATCGAATCGCGGAGGTGAACTCCGTGACCGAGGTCGCTCAGCGCGGTGAGGAGGGAGTCGGGTGCGTTGCCGCGCTCGACCTCGATCCGTTCCGGCGTCGCCTGGTGATGGTACCGCGGCGCCGCGACCGCTTCGCTCAGCGTCTTCCCGTGGATGACCATGTTCAGGAACACCTGGAGGATCGTCGTCGGAATGGCCGGGCCACCGCGCGTGCCGAGCGCCAGAAACGGCCGGCCGCCCCTCGTGATGACGGCCGGCGTCATTGACGAAGCCATCCGCTTCCTCGGCTCGATGGCATTCGGCATCCCCTGAACCAGTCCGGCCGAATTCGGCTTGCCCGATGCCAGCGTGAAGTCGTCCATCCCGTTGTTGAGAAAAAATCCCGCGCCCGGAACGATGAAGCCGCTGCCGAACGTCGAATTGATCGTCGTGGTGAGCGCCACGATGTTCCCCTCCTGGTCGACGATCGTGAAATGCGTCGTGTGAACCCCCTCGGCGGCCGGCGCATTGGCGGGTGCCAGGACGGCCGTCGGCGTAGCCCGCTGGAGGTCGATCGACGTCCGCCACTGCGCCGCACGCTTCGACGACAGGAGATCGGCCAGCGGAATCCGCGTCGAGGTCGGGTCACCGATGTAGCGGTTGCGATCGATGAAGGCCCGCCGCATCGCTTCCGCCTGGAGATGAATGGCCGGCACCGTCTGAAACCCGGCGCCCTTCAGGTCATAAGCGGCCAGGATGTTCAGCGCCTCGGCGAACACCAGACCTCCGCCCGAGGGGGGCGGCATCGTATAGATGTCATAGTCGCGGAAGCGGATCTGGAGCGGCGCCCGCCACAGCGGCTGATAGTCGCGCAGGTCGCGATCGGCGAGGATGCCTCCCGCCGTGCGCACGCCATTGATGAGGCGTTTCGCGGTCTCGCCGCGATAGAAGTCCGCAGCGCCGCCGTTGGCGATGCGATCCAGCGTTGCGGCCAGATCCGGGAGAACGATCCGGGCTCCTGCGGCGGCGGGAAGGCCCTGGGGAAAGAAGAGCGCAGCGGTAGCCGGGAACTGATCGATTTTCCGCTCGTTGCGGTGACGGACGAGGTCCGCGGCCATCTCGCGATCGACCACGATGCCTTCACGAGCGAGTGCCGCGGCGGGAGCGATCAGCTGTTTCCACGGGCGCGAGCCGAAGCGCTCGTGCGCCGCCGCCAGCCCGGCGACGGTGCCGGGAACTCCCGCGGCGCGCGGACCGGTGCGGCTTCCGGTTCCGATCTCCCCATCGGGACCGACGTACATGTCGCGGGTTGCGGCGCCGGGAGCGGTCTCGCGGAAGTCGAGGGCCCATACGCCTTTCTTCGTCGCGTCGTAGTAGATGAGGAAGCCGCCGCCGCCGATGTTGCCGGCCTGCGGATGGACTACCGCCAGCACGAACGAGACAGCCACCGCGGCATCGATGGCGTTGCCTCCGTTGCGAAGAACCTCCAGCCCCGCTTGCGTAGCGGTCGGTGAGGCGGTGGACAAGGCCGCCCGCGATGCGACGATCGTGGAGCCGGCGTGCAGAGTGGAGGCGGCGAGGAGCGATGCGGCGAGGGCGATCCTCATTTCCTTCGCCGCACTCCCTTGTTCCGGTCGTAGACGATCTTCAGCCCCTTGAGCGTCAGCTCGGGATCGACTTCGTCGATGTGCTCGCTGTCATCGCTGAAAAGGGAAGCGAGGCCACCGGTGGCGACCACGCGTTTGAGGCCGGTGATCTCCTTCTTCATCCGCGCCAGCAGGCCGTCGACGAGGCCGAGATAACCGAAGTAGATGCCGGACTGCATGTTCACGACGGTGTTCGTTCCGATGACCTGCGGCGGCCGTCGGATGTCGACGCGAGGCAGACGCGCGGCGCGCGCAAACAATGCTTCCGCGGAGATCGTCAGCCCCGGAGCGATGACGCCGCCGACATACTCCGCGTTCCCGGTGACCAGGTCGAACGTGGTGGCCGTGCCGAAATCGACGATGATCGTCGGGCCGCCGTACGCCTCGTAGGCGGCGACGCTGTTGACGATGCGGTCGGCGCCGACCTCCTGCGGATTATCGACGTGAATGGAGATGCCGGTCTTCACGCCCGGCTCGACGAACAGCGCCTCCACGCCGAAGTACTTCCGGATCATCGCCGCCATCGGCGTGTTGAGCGGGGGGACGACCGACCCGACGATCGCACCGTCGAGCGCGCCGTCGACGGTGTCGCCGATCAGTTGCCGCGCCAGGATGCCGTATTCGTCACTGGTGCGGTCGCGCGCCGTGGCCAGCCGCCAGGAGTTGACGAGCTGGTCATCCCGGTAGATGCCGAGGACGACGTTCGTGTTCCCGACGTCGACGACGAGGAGGGAGGACGGCATCGAGAGAAGATTAGCACCCTCAGACGATCAGATCGCCGGCGGCAACGGCCAGCTCGCCGTCGGATGTTCGCAGGATCGCCCGCCCCTGGTCGTCGATGCGCATCCAAGTTCCGGAGACGGTGCGGTCGCCGACGACGCACGTGATCGGGTCACCC
Organism: Thermoanaerobaculia bacterium; assembly: GCA_035525015.1. GTDB lineage: Bacteria > Acidobacteriota > Thermoanaerobaculia > Gp7-AA8 > Gp7-AA8 > DATLEX01. The sequence goes on from DATLFC010000193.1 coordinate 36,194, forward strand.
GGCTGATGCACCGTCAACTCTCGCCACGCCTCGAGCACCCGGGAGGGGGAGTCGCGGCGGGTGAGCCCGTCATCGACGTACTCGATGAAGCGGATGATCGCGTCATCGACGGCCGTGTAGCCCGACGCGGCGACCTCGCGGACCGAGACCGCGTTCGGCCGGTCGTCATCCTTCACCGGCTCGAGATTGACACCGATGCCGACAGCGACGTAGGCGCGCTGCTCCTGCACCCGCGCTTCGAGGAGGACGCCGGCGATCTTCCGCCCGCCCACGAGGATGTCGTTGGGCCACTTGATTCGCGCGTCGATTCCGAACACCTCGATCAGATAGCGGGCGATGATCGTCGCAATCGACAGCGGCAGGACGGCCATCTCCGCGGCCGTGCGCGTCACGAGCGTCGTCGCGTAGATTCCCTTCCCTGCGGGTGACGACCACGACCGCTCGTGTCTTCCGCGCCCGGCCAGCTGCTCGCGGGCCACGATCATCGCCTGCGGAAGCGAGAGCTCGTTGTCGAGGCACTCGTTGACGATGCGGCGGGCCAGGAGATTCGTCGATTTCACGCGCGCGATCACGGCGAGCGACTCGATGGTATGCAGGCGGTTGACGACGGCTTCGGTGTCGATCACTGGTTCTGCTGCAGTTTCTCGAGACGTGCCCGCAGCTCGGCACGGCGCGATTCCGCCCCCCGCACGACGGCGGGGGGCGCGTTCGACAGGAATTGATCGTTGGCGAGCCGGGCCTCGACCGCGGCCAGCTCCTTCTCCGACTTCTCGATCTCGCGGCGTGTCCGCTCGACCTGTTCCGCGGTGATGACCTTCTCCGGAAATTCGATGGCGATCGGAATTCCCTCGACCACGTCGTGATGCGCGCCGGCCGGCGGCTCGCCGTCCACGACCAGCTCCGTCAGGCGGGCCAGCTCGAGCAGAAGGTAGGCGTGTGTGCGGAAGAAGTTCGCGTCGCGCGGTTCCTTCGCCGCCACGTAGAGACGAAAGCGGTCCTTCGGCGTGAAGCCGCGCTCGGCCCGGACGTTGCGCACGGTGGTGATCATCGAGCGCGTCGCCGCCATCATCCGCTCGGCGTCCGGATCCTCGAGCACGTCTTCCGCCACGGGGTAGGGCGCAATCATGAGCGACGGCTCCACGCCCCCCAGCTTCAGCCAGATCTCCTCGGTGACGAACGGCATGAAGGGATGGAGGAGGCGCAGCGAGCGATCGAGCACTTCCAGCAGCACCCGCTTTGCCTTCTTCTGTTCCCCTTCCCCGCCGTGGCGGCCGAGGAGCACCGGCTTGGCCATCTCGATGTACCAGTCACAGAACTCGTGCCAGAAGAACTGATACAGCGCGCTCGCCGCCTCGTCGAATCGGAAGATCGACAGCGAGCGGTTCACGCTCTTCGTCGTCTCGTTCAGCCTCGACAGGATCCAGCGCTCCACGGTGCGGAGGTGGTCGCGATCGATCGCCCGCGCATCCTTCAGCTCCAGCTCGAGGTGCATCAGCGCGAAGCGCGACGCGTTCCAGATCTTGTTCACGAATGCCGAGTAGCCCTGTATCCGGCTGCGTCCGAGAGGGATGTCGCGGCCGCTCGTGTTGATGGCCAGCGTGAAACGGAGGGCATCGGCGCCGACCTCCTCCACCACGTCGAGCGGGTCGATCACGTTTCCTTTCGTCTTCGACATCTTCTGTCCCTGCTCGTCGCGAACGAGCCCGTTGAGGAAGACCTGCGAGAACGGCGCCTTCCCGGTGAAGCGGATGCCCATCATGATCATCCGCGCCACCCAGAAGAAGAGGATGTCGAATCCGGTGATGAGCGTGTCGGTCGGATAGAACGTCCGGTAGTCGGCCGTGTCGTCGGGCCAGCCCATCGTCGAGAACGGCCACAGCCCCGACGAGAACCAGGTGTCCAGAACGTCCGTCTCCTGCCGCATCGGGGCCGCCCCGCATTGCGGACACGCCTCCGGATCGTCCATCGAGACGGTGATGTGATTGTCCGGACAGTAGTAGGCGGGGATCCGGTGGCCCCACCACAGCTGCCGCGAGATCGTCCAGTCGTGGATGTTCTCCATCCAGTTGAAGTACGTCGCCTCCCACGACTGCGGGACGATCTGGACGCTTCCGCTGCGGACGGCTTCGATGGCCGGCTTCGCCAGCGGCTCGATGCGGACGAACCACTGCGTCGACACCATCGGTTCGATGTCCGTGTCGCACTTGCCGTGAACGCCGACCGAGTGCGTGTACGGCTTCGTCTCGCCGAGAAGTCCGCTCGTTTCGAGACGCGCCAGGACTTCCTTCCGCGCCTCGAAGCGATCCCGGCCCGCGAGCTCCGCTCCCGCCGCCGGCGTCATCCGTCCGTCTTCGCCGATCACCTGAAGCTGCTCGAGCCCGTTTCGGAGGCCTGCTTCGTAGTCGTTCTTGTCGTGTGCCGGCGTCACCTTCACGACGCCGGTGCCGAACTCGCGGTCGACGAGGATCGGATCGGCGATGACCGGAATCCGCCGCTCCGCGATGGGCAGGACGGCCTTCTTCCCGATGAGATCGCGATACCGCTCATCTTCGGGGTGCACGGCCACCGCGGTGTCGCCGAGCATCGTTTCCGGACGGGTGGTGGCCACGGTGACCTTCCGTTCGGATCCTTCGATCGGGTAATGGATGTGGTACAGCTTCGACTGCCGCTCGCGGAACTCCACCTCGATGTCGCTGATGGCGGTGCGGCAGTTCGGGCACCAGTTCACCATGGCCACGTCGCGGTAGATCAGCCCGTCTTCGTAGAGCTTCACGAAGACGTAGCGGACGGCGCGGGAGAGTCCCTCGTCGAGTGTGAACCGCTCGCGCGTCCAGTCGGCGGATGCGCCGAGGCGCGTGAGCTGATCCTTGATCTCGCTGCGGTGCTGCTCCTTCCACTTCCAGATCTCCTCGACGAACTTCTCCCGCCCGAGCTCGAACCTGGAGATCCCCTGTTTGAGAAGGTGCCGCTCCACGATCATCTGCGTGGCGATGCCGGCGTGATCGGTGCCGGGAACCCAGAGAGTGTTGAACCCGCTCATCCGTTTCCAGCGGACGATGATGTCCTGGAGCGTGTTGACGAGGGCGTGCCCGATGTGGAGGCGGCCGGTGACGTTGGGGGGAGGGATCACGATCGAGAAGCCCGGCCTCTCCGGATCGGTTTCGGGCGTGAAGTAGCCGGCGTTCTCCCACCCCTGATAGAGACGCTGCTCGAATGATTTCGGGTCGTAACGGGTATCGAGCTCGTGCTTCATGCGTAAGGGGCGCGATTATAGGTGAGCGGGAACGAGGGCTAGCCGTTCACGGTTAACCGTTAACGGCCCATGATCCTCGGAATCGAAACCTCCTGCGACGAAACCTCGGTGGCGCTCCTCGATCGCGACGGGACTGTGCGTGCGAATCTGATCGCCTCGCAGATCGAGCGGCATCAGCCGTTCGGGGGCGTCGTCCCCGAGATCGCTTCCCGCGAGCACCTCCAGCATCTTTTCCCGCTGCTGTCGCGAGCGCTGGTCGAAGCGAACGCCGGCTGGGACGATGTGGAATCGGTCGCTGTCACGTCGGGGCCCGGCCTCATCGGTGCGCTGCTCGTCGGGGTGGCCGGCGCGCAGGGTCTGAGCTACGGCCTCGGTCTCCCGCTGATCCCGGTCAATCATCTCGAGGGTCACATTTTCTCGCCCTACCTGCAGCAGGAAGGGCCGGCGATGGCGATGCCGAGCCGTTTCCTCAGCCTCGTGATCTCCGGCGGCCACTCCTCCATCTATGACGTGCGCGGCGGCGCGCCGGCGATGCTCAACCGGACGCGCGACGACGCCATCGGCGAAACGTTCGACAAGGTGGCGAAGTTCATCGGACTGCCGTATCCCGGCGGTCCGCAGATCGAGAAGCAGGCCCGCTCCGGCGTGGCCGATCCGCGGCGGTTCCCGTTTCCGCTGCCGCAGTTCAAGGATGAGTCGGTCGACTTCTCCTACTCCGGGATCAAAGCCGGCGCGATCCGGCTGGCGCGCCAGCACGACGTGAGCGTGGGCGGCGATGCGAGGACGCTGGCCGATTTCTGCGCAACGTTTCAGGACGCGCTGTTCGAGCAGTTGTTCGATCGGTTGCACGCGGTGTGGAAGCGCCTCGATGAGCCGCGCCCGTCGGAGCTGGCCATCGCGGGCGGCGTCGCCGCGAACGGCGTCCTGCGCGAGCGCGTCGTGGCCTGGGGTGGCGAGCGCGGTCTCATCGTCCGGTTGCCCGAGAAGCGCTACTGCACCGACAACGCGGCGATGATCGCCTTCGCCGCCCTGCAGCGTGGGGATGCCGCCGGCGATTCGCGCCGTGTCACCGCCCGCTCCCGGGTTCCATGAGCCGTAACCTTTCCCCTCCTCCGTCGTCCCATGGAGTGAGCGCAGTAAGAACCTGAGATCTCCTACCTCTCCTTACTGTCCCGGCCGCCGTCCTGCTCAGACGGCGGCCTTCGTTTTTGTGCAGAATGAGCGGCGATGAGAGTCGTCGTTTCCGGCGGTTCCGGCTTCATCGGCCAGGCGCTCGTGCGCCATCTGATCCAGCAGGGTCACGACACCGCCGTTCTCACGCGTCATCCGGACAAGGTGAACCTCGGCCGGCCGCTGCTGTGGGATGCGAAGTCGCAGGGTGCCTGGAGCGGCGATGCTGCCGCGGCCGACGCGGTCATCAATCTGGCCGGCGAGAACATCGGCGAGGGACGGTGGGTCGCGGCGCGCAGGCGGCGCCTGATCGACAGCCGCCTCGATGCCACCGGAGCGCTCGTGGAGGCGATGCGTACGCAGCCGTCGCGCGCACGGGTGTTCGTCAGCGCGTCGGCCGTCGGATATTACGGGCCTCGCGGCGACGAGGAGCTGGATGAAACGGCTTCCCGCGGGGAGGGCTTTCTGGCGGAGATGGCGGCGAGGTGGGAGGAGGAAGCGCGCGCGGCCGACTCGGTTTCCCGCGTCGTGATTCTCCGGTTCGGTGTGGTGATCGGGCCGGGCGGCGGTGCGCTGGCGAAGATGCTTCTCCCCTTCAGGCTCGGCCTTGGCGGACGGATCAGCAGCGGCCGGCAGTGGTTCTCCTGGATCTCCCGGGACGATGCTGCGCGGGTGATCGATTGGGCGATGACGAACGAGGGGGCGGCCGGTGTTTACAACGCGACCGCTCCCGGCCCCGTGCGCAATCGTGAGCTCACCAGTGCGCTCGCGCGGGCGCTGCACCGGCCGGCGATCTTTCCCATTCCGGCGATCGTGATGAAGGTTCTGTTCGGTCAGATGGCGGAGGAGACGCTGCTTTCCGGTCAACGGGTCGTGCCGTCGCGTCTGCTGGCAAATGGTTTTCGTTTCGAACGGAACGCGATCGACTCCGCGCTGCAATACGCGCTGCACCGTCGTTAACGCTCTGTTACGACGAAGGCAACCCCACTTCAAAACTACGCGACCTGAATTCAATCCGTTGAACAACGGTGTGTCGCTCCGGCGAAGAGGATGTTGTTTCGTAACGGGTTACGCGCTGGCAGCGGTGGCGGAGCGTTCGCACAAGTCTGGGGCATCAGCGCAGAGCTGTTTCGTTTCTGTTACGCAATCATAAGGAGGTACGAATGAAGTTGCACCGCTTCTGGGCAGTACTTGCCGCCGTTCTTCTCGTCGGCACCAGCGTGTTCGCTCAGGTGACATCCAGCCTGACGGGCCGCGTGACGATGGACGGCAACCAGCTGCCAGGCGTGACGGTGACCATTACGTCACCGGCACTGCAGGGCACCCGTGTTGCCGTCACGGACTTGAACGGCACCTATAACTTCGCAGCCCTTCCACCGGGCCAGTACACGGTCCGGTTCGAAATGGAAGGGATGCAGACCGTGACGCGCACGCAGCAGATCGGTCTCGGTCAGACCGGTCGTGTCGATGCGCAGCTGATCCTGTCGGCAATGGCCGAGGCCATCACCGTCACGGCCAGCGCTCCGGCCGTCCTGGAGACGACCGAAGTGCAGACCAACATCACCGGACAGCTGGTCGAGGATCTGCCGATCGGCCGTACGCTGATCGCCACGACCACGCTCGCTCCCGGCGTGAACCAGAACGGACCGAACCCCGGAGCGATCACCATCTCCGGTGCCCTGGCGGCCGACAACCTGTTCCTGGTGAACGGCGCGGTCGTCAACGAGAACCTGCGTGGCCAGCCGCACAACCTCTTCATCGAGGACGCCATTCAGGAGACGACGATCCAGACCGCCGGCATCTCGGCCGAGTACGGCCGCTTCCTCGGCGGCGTGGTCAGCGCGATCACGAAGTCGGGCGGCAACGAGTTCAGCGGGTCGTTCCGCGATTCGATCGTCAACGACTCCTGGACCGAAGAGAGCCCGAATCAGAGCTTCGAGAACAACGATGAGCTGCTCCATACGTACGAGGCGACGGTGGGCGGCCGCATCATCCGCGACCGTCTGTGGTTCTTCGGCGCCGGCCGGTTCTTCGAACAGGAGCGGCAGCGGGTGTTTACGGAGAGCAGCATTCCGTTCAGCGCCACGAATGAGGAAACGCGTGTGGAGGGGAAGCTCACCGCGCAGCTCACGCCGCGGCACAACCTCATGGGCTCGTACCTCAACGTCGATACGAAGCAGCTCAACAACTGCTTCATCTCCTGCTTCGAGGCGACGAATCTCGACCTCGACCGGGCCCTTCCCAACGACTTCACGGTCATCCGCTACAACGGCATTCTGAGCGACCGGTTTCTCCTCGAGGGGAGCTGGACGCAGAAGAACTTCGCGTTCGAAGGCAGCGGCGGTGACGCCGTCGGCGACCGCGTCTTCGGCACGTGGGCCTACGATGTGAACACGGGCGGCTTCTACGGCGCGCCGGTGTTCTGCGGCGTCTGCGATCCGGAAGAGCGCAACAACAGCACCTATGGCGTGAAGGCGACGTACTACCTGGCCACCGGGGCCACCGGCACGCACAACTTCGTGGCTGGTTACGAGAACTGGGCGGAGACCCGCCTGTCGAACAACTACCAGTCGGCCAGCAACTACGGCCTGATCACTTTTCAGGAAGTCACACGAAACGCCCAGGGCGTGGTGACTCCGACGATCGCGTCGGGCGACCTGATCGGCTACTTCCCGATCGACGTGCTCTCGCCCGGGTCCGACTTCGTGACCGACTCGTTCTTCATCAACGATAAGTGGGATTTCAACCGCCACTTCCAGTTCAACATCGGCCTGCGCTATGACATGAACGACGGCAAGGACAGCCTCGGTGTCACGCGCGCCGACGACAGCCTCTTGAGCCCCCGCCTCGGCGTCATGTACGACCTCGCCGGCGACGGCCGCATCCGCCTGAACGCCAGCTACAGTCGTTACGTCAACCGCATCGCCGAGACGATCGGCGGCGCGGCGTCGCCTGCCGGCAATCCGGCCGCGTTCTACTACTTCTATGACGGCCCGACCATCTCCGGCGTCCCGACGTTCGACGCCTTCGCGCGAGCGTTCGAGTGGTTCGACTCGGTCGGAGGTCTCGGCGCCGATGAATACCTCGTCTTCGCCAGCCTGCCGGGCGTGAACACGCAGATCCGCGAGTCGCTCACCTCGCCCAGCCTCGACGAGTTCACCGTCGGCGGCGGCTTCCAGCTCGGAAGCAGCGGCTTCTTCCGCGCCGACTACATCCATCGCACCTGGAATGACTTCTTCGTCACGGTCGCCAACCGCCAGATCGGCACGGTGACCGCGCCGACCGGGACGTTCCAGCTCAAGCTCATCGAGAACACCAACGAGCTGACGCGCGAGTACGACGCCCTCCAGCTCCAGCTCGCCTACCGCCTCTTCCAGCGCCTCAACCTCGGCGCCAACTACACCTGGTCCGAGACTGTCGGCAGCCAGGTCGGGCAGACCGGCGGCAGCGGCCCGGTTCCCGACGAGACGTCGGCACCTTTCGCCTATCCGGAGCTCAAGCAGTTCGCGCAGTTCAATCCCACCGGCTTCCTCCCGCAGGACCAGACACACAAGGTTCGCGCGTGGCTGTCGTGGGATCAGCCGACTCCGGTCGGTCTCTTCAACTTCAGCGTGCTGCAGCGCTTTGATTCGGGCACGCCGTATTCGGCGATCGGCTCGATCGACGTGCGGCCGTACGTCGACGGAGCGATCCTCTCTGAGTACCGGCAGGTGCCGTCCACGGTCAACTATTACTTCAGCGACCGCGGCGGTCTCCGCTGGGACGACGTGATGGCTACGGACGTTGCCGTCAACTACAGCCTGCCGATCCAGCGCGTGGCGCTCTTCGCGCAGGCTGAGCTGATCAACGCGTTCAACGAGGATTCGGTCGTCAACGGCAACACCACCGTCTTCACCGCCGCGCAGGACCCCTCCCTCCAGGCGTTCAATCCGTTCACGGAAACGCCGGTCGAAGGCGTTCACTGGCGCCGTGGCGGCAGCTTCGGCCAGGCCACCACGCCGACGACGCCGGGCGCTCAGGGGCACTACCAGCTCCCGCGTACCTACCGTATTTCCGTCGGTCTGCGGTTCTAGCCGTTTCAAGCAGTGGTTTCTCGAAGAGCCCCGGCATTTGCCGGGGCTCTTCTGTTGTTGGGTGTCGCGTGCGATCGACTCTCGCCGCCCTCTGTCTCCTCGCGATCGCGTGCGGGACCGAAACGACGACTCCGCCCGACGTCCCTGTATTCATCATCTCGATCGATACCCTGCGGGCCGACCGGCTGCCGGTGTATGGCTATGACAAGGGTCAGACGCCGCACATCGACGCCCTCCGGAGCGATTCGATTCTGTATCGCTGGGCATTCAGCAATACCCCGCAGACCCTGCCATCTCATGCCTCGATCTTCACCGGGACGCTTCCACCTGTTCACGCCGTGCGCGACAACATCGGGTATTACCTGACGGAGAAGCACCCCACTCTGGCGACGCTGCTCGGACAGAAGGGGTATCAGACAGGTGCGGCCGTCTCCACGTACGTACTCCGCCGCGCCACCGGCATTCAGCAGGGCTTCGACTTTTACGACGATCGAGTGGGCGGGTCCCCGGAGCGCGTCACCGCGGCGGAGCGCGATGGAGAGCAGACACGCCTCACTCTGACGGGTTGGCTGGAGGAAACCCGCGGCCGGCGTCTGTTCGGGTTCCTTCATCTCTATGAGCCGCACGCGCCCTACGCGGCACCGGGTGGATTCCGCCGGGTCGCCGACGATTACGACAACGAGATCGCCTACGCGGACGAAGTCGTCGGCAAATTCCTCGAGACGCTGCGCGACCGTGACCTCTATGACGGTGCCCTCATCATCCTGCTTTCCGATCACGGGGAGGGCCTCGGAGACCACGGCGAGGATGAGCATGGCCTGTTCGTCTATCGCGAATCGATTCACGTGCCGCTTCTCATCAAGCTGCCCGGAAGGGCCCGGGCAGGCGAAACGATGGCGCGACCGGTCGGTCTCGAGCAGGTGGCCGCCGCGGTGCTCAGCGTGGTCGACGGAACGGATTCGAAGGGAACGCTGCTCGACCCGGCCGCC
>DATLFC010000210.1:0-2110 GCA_035525015.1 Thermoanaerobaculia bacterium
GGTGACGTAGAAGTTGGGCAGCACCTGGTGCGCGGCAGGAACGGTGTTGATCAGCTCGAATGCGCCCTGCTGGACGAAACTCCCGGCCGGAATGGTGATGGTTCGCGAACCGAGGACGGATCCATCGGCGGTGCTGCGGGCCGTGAACGTCGCCGTTACTTCGTTGCCGGTGGGATTGAAGTAACCAATGTTCGTGCGGAATCCGATTCCGGCGTTGATGTCGTCGGTCGAGCTGCCGGCCAGGAAGCCGAGGGTCCCGGAGAGTCCGCCGTCGCCGAGACCGGCGCCGTTGATCGCGAAGCCGGTCGTCCCTTCGCCGGTATCGCGCAGGTCATTCAACACCCGCGCGAGCACATCGACGTCGGCGCTGGACCTCACGCGCAACGCGCCCAGGCCGCTGGAATTGAGGACGCCGATGATGTCATCGAGGACGGCCTGCTCGCCCGGCTCCACCGTGACGCTGGCACTGGCCGTGGGGTTGGCCATTCCGGCCGTCGATTGCTGGAAGTAGTCGAGGTCGACCGTGGCCGTGGTCGATCCGCGGTTGATGATGCGGACGTCGGTGACGAAGTTCGTCCCTGCCGCGCCGGTGACCTTACCAACCACCGGCACATACTGAACACCGGCCGCAGTGGCGCCGAACGGCACGAGCTGGCCGCGAATGGCCCCGGCCGGGAAGGGCACGGTATGGACATTCACGTAGAGCGTGGCGGGATCCGATCTGATCCGATCGATCGTACCCTGGGGCACGTTCTCGATCACACCGTTCTCGAGCGTATTGATATTGAAGCCGATGAGCACTCCACCCGCCACGCCGCGCGCCCCGGGATGAATGTGCGCGTTATTGATCGTGTCGAGGTTCTGGGTGACGATCGAATAGCGGATCGTGTTGCCGTCGATCGTCACCAGCGCAGTACCGATCCCGTCCGGATCGCCCGCGTTCGGGACCTCCTGATCGCCGGTCAAGACGGCGACGTACGACTGGGCGGCCGCGGAGACGGCCAGCAGAGCAACGCAGCAGAAAGTGAGTAGGTATCTCGTCATAGGCTCCTCCTGTTTCATCCAAAGTCTTTCGGGGAGCGAATTTTACAAGAATCGTGCTGGATAACAGCAAGCCCGGCCGTGGTTGGGGTCAGGCGTCCCCACTTTGGCGCACAAAGTGCTTCGTGAGACAATCGAGACGATGAGCCAGGCTCCCCATCCCATCCACCAGCGCGCACTCGACGACCTCCGCTATATCCGGTCGGCCGTCGAGAGCGGGGGGCCCTTCACCGCCGTCTCCGGCCTGGGAGGGATCGCGATGGGGGTGGTCGGCCTGACCGCGTCGGCGGTCGCCGCGCCGATGACCGCGGAGCCGCATCGATGGCTGACGGTCTGGCTCTCGGCGGCGGCGGTCGCGGCCGCGCTCGGTCTCATCGCCATGGTGCGCAAGAGCCGCCTCGGCGGTTCCTCTCTCGCCTCAGCACCGGCCCGCCGTTTCGCGCTGGCGTTCTTTCCGGCCCTCGTCGCAGCGGCAATGCTGACCGCGGTCCTCGTCAGCCGCGGGATCTTCGACCTTCTCCCGCCGCTCTGGCTTCTTCTCTACGGGGTCGCGGTCTCGGCCGGCGGGGCGCTCTCCGTACGCGTCGTTCCGTTCATGGGCCTCGCGCTGCTCGCCGTCGGACTGGTCGCGCTCTTCGTTCCGTTCGAGGCCGCCAACCTGCTGCTCGGACTCGGATTCGGCGTCGTGCACATCGCCGGCGGTGTGGTGATCCTGCGGAGGTACGGTGGCTAAGCCGCTCAAGTCGCCGGGCGCCGTCGTGCCCTCGAAGCTGCGGGCCCACGCCGGAAGCGCCCCGCATCAGCTCGATCGGCTCATCCACGAGCGCCTCCGGCTCGGCATCGTCTCCGCGCTCGCGGTCAACGACTCGCTGGGCTTCACCGATCTCCGTTCCATGCTCGCAACCACCGACGGCAATCTGAGCGTGCACGCTCGGAAGCTGGAGGAGGCAGGCTACATCCATTGCACGAAATCATTCGACGGCCGTCTGCCGCGAACGGAATACAGGCTGACCGCCTCGGGGCGGAAGGCGCTGGAGCGATATCTCAATCACATGGAGGCGCTGATCCA